>JAICLJ010000007.1 GCA_025927575.1 Bryobacteraceae bacterium
CGTGTTCTCGTCGCCGGGGCGGTCCTGCGGCATGCCGATGCAGCCGACCGTGCTGGTATAGACCACGCGCTCCACTCCGGCGCGGACAGCGGCATCCAATAGGTTGCGCGTGCCATCGACATTCGAGTGATAGAGGTCATCGGGATGTTTTGACCAAAGCCGATAATCGGCCGCCACATGGAACACCAGTTCGCATCCTTGCACCGCAGCTTCCAGCGAATCGGAATCGCGCAAATCGCCGGATACACGCTCGACATCCAATTCACGCAATTCACTTGCCGGGCGGCACAAAGCCCGAACCCGGTATCCTCGTTCCGTCAGCAGACGAGCGACGTGCCACCCAAGAAAACCGCTTGCGCCGGTCACGAGTGTGGGTTTCACAGAACTGTTCGACGATTGCGCCGGGTCCGGCCCATCACAGATCCTCGCTCGACGTCTTCGCGTTTACGAAGGTAGCGAGCGCAAGCAAAGGAAACGTGTTGCGGTAATCCGTATAGGACAAATAAAAGACCTTGGGGAAACCGGTGCCCGTGGCATAGTCTTCGTCCCAATCGCCATCAGGCCTTTGCCTCTCAATCAGGTATTCGATCCCCTTGTGGAGACTGCTGCTGCGGACGTCGCCGCCGGCGAGCAACCCCAAAATAGCCCATGCTGTTTGCGATGCGGTGCTCGGCCCCGGAGTGAACGTATTATTGTCGTAGCTGGCGCAGCTTTCACCCCAGCCGCCATCCGCGTTCTGGTAGGCTCGAATCCATTCGAGCGCGCGCTGAATACACGCTTCATGGTCGTTCACTCCAGCAGCCTGCAGGCCCCTTAAACTTAGGAACGTCCCGTAAAGATAATCGACGCCCCAGCGGCCATACCAGCTTCCGTCGGCCTCCTGGGTATCGAGCAGGTACCGAATGCCGCGCTGTATCGCCGGATGGTCCCGCTTCATTCCCCACCCGCAGAGCGCCTCGATGGTTCGGCCGGTGATGTCCGGACACGATGGGTCGAGCATCGCGTTGTGATCCGCAAAGGGCACTTTACTCAAAAACTGCCAGGTGTTGTCGACGTCGAACGCAGCCCAGCCGCCGTCGGACCCTTGCATCGCCAGCAGCCAGTTGACGGTGCGCTGTTCGCATGCCTGCTGTTTTGCAGCATCGGAGCCATGCGCCTGGTTCAAAGCGAGCAGCACCATGGCGGTATCGTCGATGTCGGGATAATATTCGTTCGCGAATTCGAAACACCAGCCGGACGGCTCGACATTCGGACGTTTGACGCTCCAGTCGCCGCGCCTGCGAATCTCTTTCGAGAGCAGCCAATCGACGGCGCGCTGCATGGCAGATTTCGGCGCGCCGCCAGCTTCGGCCAGTGCGAAAGCGGCGATCGCGGTATCCCAGACAACCGAGAAACACGGCTGAAAAAAGAACCCGCGCTCATCATCCACGAGCAGACGGAAAAACTCGTCGACCGCCGATTGGCGAATGGGATCGTCCGGGGCGTAGCCTAGAACGTCGAGCGCCATGATCGCGTACTGCATCGGTGGGTAAATCGCGCCCAGGCCGTCCGTTCCTTCAAAGCGCTCCAGCATCCACTCGGCGCATTTGTTCACTGCACGCCGGCGGACGCTGCGCGGCCCATGCTTTTCCCACTTCTTCAGCATCTTGTCCACAACCAGGAACAAATTATGGACCGTGAAAAGTTTTACATCGCGAGGCAGCGCCAGGGGTTTGCCCGGCACATACAACTCATCGAGATTGAAGCCTTCGGGAACGGGGCGCCGCGGATTCGCCGAGTGCACAATCGCGAGCGAAATCGCGATCGCCCGACTCCACGACGACATCTGATAGATCAATTTGCCCGGGAGCAAAATCAATTCAGGCGGAATTGACGGGCATGCCTCGCGCGGGAACAAATCGAACAGGCTCAGGTTAATCCGGACATAGCTGTTGGCCGCCTGCAGACCGCCTAGCTCGAGAATCCGGTCCCGCAAGCGTAGCATTCGCGAATCGTTCTGCGAAATGCCAGCCACTTTGAGCGCGAAATAGGCCTTAATCGAAGCGCTGACTTCCGAGGGTCCATGCGGGTAAATGTTGAATCCGCCATCGGGCGACTGCCGCGCAAGGATCGATTGCACGGCTTTGTCGATGCGCTCTCGCGAAGGTGGATTCCAGACCCCATTCGCGGGGGGATGCATCCAAAGCTCGAGCAGGATATAGTCGGATTCCAGCGTCGTGTCGGCGGTCAGGTCCGCCCACCAGTAGCCTTCGCCGTACTGCCTGTCTAATAGAGCCCGTGAGGCGCGTTTGATTGCCCCGGCGGCGCTTGCAATAAGACTGTCAGTAAGCTGTAGACTCGGCGTCATCGTCAGCGGCAGCGTTTAAGCACGCGTTCCAACAGGATGCAGCTTCGGTACAAAAGTTTCAAGATCGGCCGGCAAGGTGAAGCGAACATCCTCTTCTTTGATTTCAGCTTCTTCCAAATCCGAATAACCCTGATTCTTTAAGTAATCAATCAGTTCCAAAACCAAATGCTCCGGAGCTGAAGCGCCCGCGGTAATTGCCACGGTTGTTACATTCTCCAGCATTTCTGGACGAATCTCGCTCTTGTCGTCCAATAAATAAGCCGGCACTCCCGACTTCTCGCAAACTTCAACAAGCCGGCGTGAATTCGAACTATTCTGCGAACCAACCACCAATAATGCCTGGCAAAGTGGCGCAACAGCCTTCACTGCCAGTTGCCGGTTCTCCGTTGCGTAGCAGATGTCCTGGGTCTTCGGACCCACGATCTTCGGAAAACGCTCCATCAACCGGCGCATAATGTCCTTGGTGTCATCCAGCGACAACGTCGTCTGCGTCAGGTAGCAAACGCGCTCAGGGTCCTTCAGTTCCAACTTGTCAACATCGGCCACATCGGAAACCAACACCATCGCTTCTGGAGCTTCGCCCAATGTGCCCGTCACTTCATCGTGATCGCGATGGCCGATCAGAACAATCGTATAGCCCTGTTTAGCGAATCTGACGGCTTCTAAATGAACCTTAGTGACGAGCGGGCAGGTGGCGTCAATCACCTGTAATCGTCGTTCGACAGCCTCGCGCCGAACGGCGGGCGAAACGCCGTGCGCGCTGAAAATGACGCGGGATCCTTCCGGAGCTTCGCTCAATTCTTCAACGAAAATTGCGCCGGCTCGCCGCAACTCCTCGACTACGTAGCGGTTGTGTACGATTTCCTTTCGGACATAGATTGGCGCGCCATATAGATCGAGGGCAATCTTGACAACGTCTATCGCGCGAACCACTCCGGCACAAAAACCCCGCGGCTTTAAAAGAATGATCTTTTTCTGCGAAGCGGCTAATGAAACGGCGCCGGTTGAGGTAGTGGAGTCAAACGCAAGGCCGGTCAAAGACATAGCAGAAGTTCCAGTATATCAGGCAGCCATAATCGAGCAAAGAGTTACCAGTCAACGGCTTCTGAGGAATTTGAACGGATTCAAATCCGCTTGGAAGCAGCTTGCTCGCGACTTTGATAAGCTGCACGTCTGCTCCCACATTCTCATTTTTTCGATTTCAGAGGCACTGTCCAAATTATGAGTTTCCGCATCGGGCTGCTTGCGCTAATCTTAATGACCGCCCGCTCGCTCCACGCCGGCGCCATAGCGCCGGCTGATTCCAGGAACACCGATACACCTGGAACTGACACCCACTTCGTATTTAAAACGCCAGATTCGCTTGAAACCTGGCAGGCTCGCCGCGCCGCGCTCAAGTCACAGATACTTGCGGCGGCCGGCTTGTTGCCAATGCCCGAAAAGAGCGCCCTGAATCCGCAGGTGTTTGGAAAGCTCGATCGAAAAGAATACACCATCGAGAAGGCGCTTCTCGAAACGTTGCCGGGGTACTTCCTGGGGGGCAATCTTTACCGGCCATCGGCTCCCGGCCGGCACCCCGCGGTGCTTGTTCCCCACGGCCACTGGACCTACGGGCGCCTGGAAAACCAGCCGCTCTGCTCCACTCAGGCATTGTCAGCCACTCTTGCGCGCCTCGGATTCGTCGTCTTCATGTACGACATGGTCGGCTATAACGATACCGCGCAAACACCGCACCGGTTCGGCGGTGACGCGGAACGATTGTGGTCCTTCGGACCTCTCGGGCTTCAACTGTGGAACTCCGTTCGCGTTGTCGATTTCCTTACAAGCCTTCCCGATGTAGACCCGGCTCAAATAGGTATGGCCGGCGCCTCTGGCGGCGCGACGCAAACGTTCATGCTGATGGCAACCGATGACCGCATCAAATTTTTGTCTCCAGTCAACATGGTCTCTGCCTACATGCAAGGAGGAGACTATTGCGAAAACGCGCCTGGATTGCGCATCGGCACCAATAATGTCGAGATCGCTTCGATGGCGGCGCCCAGGCCGATGCTCATCGTTTCCGCCACGGGTGACTGGACCAAGCACGTGCCGTACGAGGAATTTCCGGAGGTACAGGCCGTCTACAAGCTATATGGCAAACCGGAGAATGTCTCGGTCGTGCAGTTCAATGCGCCGCACAACCTCAACGAACAGAGCCGGCAGGCTGTCGAGCAGTTCTTCGACAGAACGGTGTTCCACGACTCGAACGCCGAGGCGGTGAACGAGAACAATATCCAGATCGAAGAGATTCAGGACATGCTGGCCCTCTCGAATCGCCGTCTTCCGGACAATGCGCTGAATTTCCAACAAGTGTTCGACCTTTGGAAGCGGATGGCCACACAGCAGATGAATTCGATCGGCGATACCGAACAGCTCAGGAATCTGCTCGCAGCGGACATTGGCGTCCACTGGCCGGACCACGTCATAAGCGAACAGAATGGCGATCAAATCTTGATGCAGCGCACAGGATTCGACGACCGCGTTCCGGCTCACTTTCAAAAGGGAGGAGACACTGCAGTGTTAATTGTCGATCCTGCCGGCGCCGATGCCGCGCTGAAGAGCGGCCGGTTTCGCAGCCTCTCATCTAACGGTCAGAGTGTCCTCGCGATTGATGCGTTTCAGACGGGATCGGCGGTAGCCCCTCGCGATCGTTCCGCCACGCATTTTCTTACATTCAATTTGTGCGACGACGCCAACCGCGTGCAGGATATCCTTACGGCGTTGCGCTATTTACAGGATCAAGGATTCAAAGAGATCGAGATCGCCGGCACGGGAAAGGCTGCGTGGTGGACCGAGTTTGCCGCCGCCATTGCGCCGGCGTCGCTTAAGCTTCACCTGAAGAATGCCGGTTCATCGGTTTCAGACGGGCAGGAGGCTTTCCTCGCAAACTTTAACGTCCCCGGCATCCTCCGCGCCGGTGGACTCCAGACGGCCGAACGTCTGCTGAAAGCCGAAAACCGTACACAATAGCAGGTGATGTCTCTGTACCAACGCAACCCAGAATCAGAGCCGCTCGCGAGTCAGCCAGCGGGTGCTCAGTTGTCCGAAAAACCCGCTTGCTCACGCAATGCGGCTCTGTGTGAGGCAGACTGGAAACAGAGCCGCTGAACGTTTGTGTGCGAGGGTACTCAGTTCACCAGTGCTTCGTAAGTTTTCAGGAAAAATCCGTCGGTCATGCCCGCGATATAATCGCAAACCACGCGGTGGATGGGCTCATCTTCAAGTTGTTCGCGAAAGCTGGCGGAAATATGTTCTGGGTGCTCACAAAGATACTCGAACAGATAAGCGATTTTGGCCGCCGCCGCGGTACGTTCCTCATTCACCTGCGCCGATTGATAAACGCTTTTGAATAACAGCGCCTTCAATTGCCGGTTGAGCTCCGCCGTTTCAGGCGTCATGGCGGAAAGGCGGCGGCGCGCCCCTCGGACATCCTCGACGCTATGAACATTCGCGGAGCGTGCCTGATTCACCGTGCCATGAATGAGACCGCCGACCAGTTCATTGATTAGTGAACGCTGAATTTCCTGAAAACGTAGCCGCTCGGAAGCTCCGGGAAACATCGTATCCATCTCTTCCACGCGATCCCCAATGTAGGGAACGGCGGCAGCGGCATCTTCCATCGTGATGAGGCCCGCCGAATAGGAATCATCGAGATCGGCCGTGTTGTAGGCAATCTCATCCGCCAAATCGAGCAATTGCGCTTCGAGCGGCGGCTTCCGATTCGGCAAAAATTCCAGAAGCTCCGGACCATCTGTGTTCGTCACTTCGCGCGAATGCTTTACAATTCCCTCACGGACTTCGAACGTGAGATTCAGCCCATCGAAGCGCGCGTAGCGCTGCTCAAGCCGGTCGACAAGCCGCAACGAATGCAGATTATGCTCGAAACGCCCGCCACGCTGGCGCATCTGGCGATCGAGCTCGTCTTCACCGGCGTGAGCGAACGGTGGATGTCCAATGTCATGAGCGAGCGCCAGAGTTTCAGTGAATTCTTCGTTCAGTTGCAGCACCGATGCCGCCGTCCTCGCAATTTGAGCCACTTCCAGCGTGTGCGTCAACCGGTTCCGGAAGTGATCTGAAAGTCTTGCGGCAAACACCTGCGTTTTGCCTTCAAGCCGGCGAAACGCGCGCGAATGAATGACACGGTCGCGATCTCGTTGATAATCGTTGCGGTAAGGATGAGGAGGCTCAGGATATTTGCGGCCTCGCGTCTGGTCGAGCGTGAGACGCAGGTAACTCAACATGCCAAACGGATCTATTCGAGGCCTTGCACGAACTGGTCGGCGGCGCGCTGTACGCCCGCGCGCTGAGATGGCCCTTTGAGCGACTCCGCGAGTTGTCTGGCGCGCGCCGGATCGCTGTTCTTCAGAATTCCAGCCAGCAAAAGCGTTGCCTGGTCTTTCGATACGAGAGGCGTCGGGTGTTGAATCAATCCATCAAGGATTGTCTTCGCCTGGTCTACTCTCCCCTGGCCCGCGTACAGTTCCGCGAGCGCTACTTTTGCGAACGCCGAATACGGCGTTTTTGAATCGGAAACAGCCTTGAAATTCTTTTCCGCATCCGCGTACTTGTTGTTGTCCACCTGGATAGTTCCGAGAAAATACTGCGCTGCGTCGCCCGCCTCGGTGCCGCTGTATTTCGAGGCGACATCGCTCAGCGCCTTGATCGCGGCTTGATCTTTCGCCGGTTTTGTCGGAAATGACTTCCCGTAAGGAGTAGCTTGAGCCGAAATAGGCGCTTCTACAATTTCGAGGGCACCACTGAGGGCCTGCCGGCGCGCCTGCTTCTGATGCTGCATGTACCACGCGGTCAGGCCAACAATAACGACAACAGCGATAGCGATCGCACCATAGATCGTTACCATACGACGATGCATGGCAACGTAATCCAGAGCAACGTCTACGGTATCGGTAAAATGGTCGTGCTGAACTTGTTCCTTGAGTTCGTGACGGGTCAAACTGCTGAACCTTTCTACACTAGGGCTTACCCCTAACTTTAGCACCGTTAGCGGCCCTGAAAAGACGGCGAGGTGCTCGAAAACCGGCCTTATTGCCTGGGCGCCGCTGGGACTTCGTTCGCCGGTGTTGTCGCATCCGATCCTCCAGGCGGTCCGAACGTGATATTCGAATCCGTTTCGAATTTTCGATAGTGCTGAAATTGGATTTCGTTCCGAACCTGATTCCTGTCAGTCTGCATCGAGACGGTCGCTTCAAGAGGCAGCAGGTACTTCGCATCGCCGATCGTCGCTTCCGCGTAGTCGATTGTTGTTCCAATGGATTCGGTTTGCAACTCGGGTGGAATCTCGTTGGCGCTATCTGTAATTCGCCAGATCGCTCCCGTGTCCGGATCGGCGTACACGGAACCGGTGTAAGGCACGGTCGCCTTCACGTAGCCGCTCAAGCTGAGGCTGAGACTCGAATGCGCCTGGTCGACAGTGTAGTCGAACACCGCCGCGCGCTTGTTCCGAATAGTCTCCCAGCGCGCCCAAGTGAAGATGGCGCCATTGTCCGGTCCAAGAACGCGTTCCAGCAGTGTTCCGAACTCGCCTTCCGTTACGAGCGGCGTGCGCCAAGGCCGGCGGCCGGGCCTGATTGGTTTGTCATTGACCAGATACACCGCTCGGTGCTCGTGACCTTGGGCGTAGGTGAGCTTTGCCGTCAGCGTGTCGCCCTTATGCCAGTGTTTGCCCTTCTTGTTCCCCTGGTATTGGCTGGTAACTTGAACGCAGATAAAATTCGGAAGATTCGAGACGTACCGCTCGGCATACTGCCGCATCAGATCGAGCAGCTTATCCTGTTCCGCCGGACTGGGCGGCGCCTGCACCTGGTTCTGAGCGGAGGCGCTGTCGTTCTCCTGAGCCAAGGTGAGACCGGAAAAGGCCGCTGCGGCGACGCAGAGCATTCCTGTTATGACAAAGCGCTTAACCGCACATTTGCGTGGTACATGCGGCTTCGTCCAATCAGATAGTTGGCGAAAGAAGCAGCACGTCACCACTTACACGATACTGTATGAGCATTTGTGAGCGCAGCCCTGATTGTCGCTACAGCAGCATGTGCTTTGCGAAGCGGCCCAGACGGCATCGCTTATGTCTTCGATGGAACAGCCGGCGAACTATCTCTAATTTCCGAAATTGCGACCGGACGGTGCTCGTACATCGATCGATAACCGGCCTCGACAATTGCCATGGTGCCCAGATTGTCTTCACCGTTCGTAACGGGCTGCGTCTTGGAGGCGATCGCGTTCATCAGATCGGCCATGGGCCCCTGGAACGCGTCCGGGAACCAGACGTCGCGCCATCGGGGTGTAATCCAGACGCCGGGTTGTGCGCTTGTCGTGAACGTCAGCGTGCTCGGAGAGCGATTCGGATAACTCGGCCAGCCAAGGGTACCCTCGGCTAGCCCGTCAAGTCCTTCGACTCGCCAGCGGATGTAAGGGCTCATGTCATCGCGGTCGTTCCGCGGTCCCGCCCAAACGTCGTCCCAGGAGGCCGCTCTCAAGCCGCTAGCATATTCGAGTATGTAGAGGCAGATGCCATCGTCGTGAGCGAAATGAGTTCGGGGATCTTTGCGGGCGCTCATGAAAATCGATTCCGGCTCGCCGAACAAATAGCGAAAGCTGTCGATGTGGTGGATGCTCATGTTCAAGAGCGTCAGGCGGTGGTATTCCTGCAGCCACCCTTGCCAGTGCGGGACCGCCCGCATGTCGACGGTGGCGAGAACCGGCTCGCCTAAGTATCCGCGAGTCAATAGCGCTTTCAGCGCACGAATCGATTGGTCGTAGCGCATGTTTTGGTTTACGGCGAGCGGCAGATCGCGCTGCTTACAGAGTTCGACGATCTCGGCGGCGTCAGCGTAGTTCACCGCCAGGGGCTTCTGCGCCAATATGCCCTTCAGATGATCTCCGTGCCGGACCGCCTGGCGAACGATCTCGAGCTGCTGGTCCGGAGGCACGGCGATATCGAGGATTTCAATTGCCGGGTCTTGCAGCATCTCGCCAAGCGTCTCGTAAACCTGCGGTATCCTTCGCAGGTCCGCTACTTCACGGGCAATCGCGGGCGTTTTGGACATGATGCCCGCCACGTTGTAGCCTGCCTCGGCGTAGGCTTTCAGGTGCACGTCGCGCATGATAAAGCCAGCGCCGATAGCTCCGATGCCGAAATCGCTACGACCGGGCTTACGAAGGGGCTCGTTCAGATTTAGGTCCAGATCCACGAAAGCTCCGCTTATGAACTTCACCCTGAGTTTTCATCATTCTAAATGAACGCTAATGATATTATCTCGGCGTGCCCGCCCGGAAGAGGCGGGACAATAAATGATGGTGCGTAATTACAGGAGGATAGCCATTTGAAGCTTGGACTTATTAATTCCGCGTGGCTGGGAACTCCCGTCGATACGGCTCGCGGCATTGAGCTTACTCGCGAAATTGGATTCGACACTATCGATATCTTCGCCGATCCCCTGGAGATTAATGCACATGAGCGGCGGCTCATCCGAAAGACGTGCGCTCGAGTGGACTTACCGGTGATTTCCACGGTTTGCTGCGCGCTAGGCATTGCGGACTTCAACAAACCAGTGCGCGAGTTTCATGTGATGCGCGCCAAGCGGTCCCTCGACTTCTGCTACGAGCTGGAAGGCAGGAACCTGCTGCTGGTACTTGGGGAATATATTTGGCAGCAGGAAGTAATCGCGCCCGCCGATCAATGGATGTGGGCGGTGGAGCACACACGCGACCTCGCGGAATACGCAAGTGCGCTCGGCCTCGAAATCGCGATCGAGCTCGAACCGTTCGACCTCTCGCTGGTTAACAATATCGATGCGATGGCGCGGTTTTTGAAACAGGTCGACCACCCGGCCGCCAGGGCGAATATGGATATCTCGCACCTCGCCCTTGCGGGAAATGCCCCTCGCGATATTGAGCGCTTGAAGGAGAGCATCGCGCACGTGCATCTCTCCGATTGCGACTGCAAGACTCACGGTGATCTTCCACCCGGCCGCGGTGCGGTCAATTTTCCGCCATACTTGCAAGCTCTCAAGGATTCCGGCTTCTCCGGCACAATCAGCATTGAGCTCGAGTATTCGCCGGAGCCGGCGAAGATTGTCGATTGGGTTCGTGAGGCGTATACCGCAACCGATCGCATGATGACCTCGCTCGGAATCCGCTCCTGAGCAAAACGGAAGTACGCTAAAGGCAGCGGAAGGAGATCTGAATATGGCAAGTGGCCCACTTCGAGATGAATTGATTCCGGAATACGAACGGGATGGCTATGTGCTGGTGAAGGGCATGTTTGATCGCGATGAGATCGGACTGCTTCGCCGCGCCGCAAAGGAAGACCGGCAGCTCGATCAACACTCATTCGGAAGAGGCGACGGGGAAGGCGGCACGGTCCGGTTGTCACTATGGAATCATCCGGGCGACACGCTGTACGGCATGTTCGCGCGGTGCGAAACGATCGTCAATTCGGCGGAGAAACTGCTGGAAGGCGAGGTCTATCATTACCACTCAAAAATGATCATGAAAGACGCCAAAGTCGGCGGCGCCTGGGCCTGGCACCAGGACTACGGTTATTGGTATCAGAACGGCGTGCTGTTCCCGCTTCTCACGAGCGCATATATCGCCGTGGATCCGGCGACCAGAGAGAATGGCTGCTTGCAAGTTCTCAAGGGCTCGCACCGGATGGGGCGTGTCGATCATGTTCTGACCGGCGATCAGGCAGGCGCAGACCTGGAACGCGTGCATGAAGCCCAGAAGCGGCTGGAACTGGTGTATGTCGAGATGGATCCCGGCGACGTCCTGTTCTTCCATGCGAACCTGCTGCACCGCTCGGATCAGAACAAATCCGACAATCCGCGTTGGTCGATGATCTGCTGCTACAACGCGGCGCGCAACGATCCGTATAAGGAGGCTCATCATCCGCGTTATACGCCGCTGCACAAGGTTCCCGATGCCGCCATTCGCGAGGCCGGCTTGCGGCGCTTCGCCGATAGTTCCACGAACGTGGCATGGATGAACGACACCGAAGACCACAGCGCGAGCAGCCTGTCGCATCCCGAGGAAGCTACTCCTGCTCAATGAGGCCTAACGTAACGGGCGGATCGAGCGCCTCGCCTGAACTTCGCTTCTACATGAATTTGATGGCGCTCGACTCGCTGCCCTCCGGCTCCGCGGGACCGCGCCTCGGCAGCTTCAGAGAACGTCTGGACGTGCTCAAGAGCGCCGGATTTCGAGGCGTGCAGTTCGCAGCCACCGGTAAACCTGAAGAGTTAACGGAGTGCCGGGCGGCCGGCTTCGGCATTGCAGCCAGCGGGCGCGTGAATGTTTCTACAGAGGCGGCTACCCTTGCGGAACCGCTCGCAGGCGATGGCTATGAATGCGCGACGCTGCACGTGGGGTGGGGACTCGAAGACGATGATGATGCCGCACGCCTGATCGAAAGCGTCCTCGAGGCTTCGAACCGCTGGAAGGTTCCCCTGTATATCGAGACGCACCGGGCCACCATCTGCCAGGACATGTGGCGAACCGTCGGATTCGTTCGACGCTTTCCAGAGATTCGCTTTAATGGCGACTTTTCTCATTGGTACACCGGCCAGGAAATGGTTTATGGCGGATTTGAAAAGAAGCTCGCGTTCATTCTGCCAGTGCTGGAACGCGTGCGGTTCGTACACGGCCGGATCGGCAATCCTGGATGTATTCAAGTGCCAGTCGGCGTGGACGGCCCCGATCAAGCACCCTATGTGATGCATTTCCGCCAGCTCTGGACCGGTGCATTTCGAGGATTTGTGCATACTGCCGGGCCGGGCGATTTCATCTGTTTTACGCCGGAATTGCTGGCGCCCGACATCTATTACGCTCGTACATTCCCGGACAGTGAGGGCGCGCCGCGGGAAGAGAGCGACCGTTGGGAGCAGTCGCTGGTTCTGAACCAAATAGCGGCAAGCTGCTTCCGCTCTGCGCGCGGCTGAGTACGCCCAGGTTGCGATCGGCGCGACAAACTGGCTATCGCCGGGCCCGCAATGGTACGATGCGCGGCGTGAGAACTTTATTTTTTATAGCTCTGACGTTGACGATGGCGGCTTGCTCCCCGCCTCCGCCTCAACATCCTAAGCTCACTCCAATGACTGCAAATGAGCTATTGCGCTTTAATACTCGGGCGCAGAATTGGATCAATTTCGTGAAAAAGCAAAATCCCGTCTGCGAATTCAAGCTGGAATTGCCGGATCAGAACGCGCATCCCGACTGGGTCCAGGCGGATCATATCGTATCCTGCGGAGGCGATAATCATATGGCCGCATTCGATGCCAGCGTCGAGTTTCAATACAACAAGACCACCAACCGATGGGAAATCTCGCGCTTTGGAAGCTAATTGTATGCAGCCGCCATTTGTTTGAATTCGCCGGCCTATTGAGTCGAACGCATAATGTCGGACTTCATCCGCCATCTGTTGACGTTTATTCTTCACCTCGGGCTGTTTGGCCCGCTGGTGCTGGGAGTGCTCGATTCCTCCTTCCTGTTCATGCCGCTCGGCAACGACCTGCTTATTGTTGCGCTGACCGCACAGAATCATGCCAAGCTTCCGGCCTACGTGGCGATGGCGGCGTGTGGCTCAACCCTCGGCGTCTATCTGCTGGATCTGCTCGCGCGAAAAGGCGGGGAGGAGGGCGCACAAAAGATGATGAGCAAGCGGCGATTCGACTTTCTTCGGAAGAAAGTAAGCGAGCGGGCAGGCTGGATGATAGTCATCGGTGGACTGGCGCCGCCACCCTTCCCGTTTACGCTTGTAGTCGCGGTCGCCAGCGCCCTCGGTTATCCGAGACACCGGCTTCTGGCCCTAGTCTGTGTGACTCGGATCGTGCGGTTCACGCTTGTTGGTCTTCTAGCAATATGGCTCGGGCATCGGGTTCTGCGGATGGCGGAAACCCCGGCTTTTTTGTGGTCAATGGTCGGATTCATTCTATTGTGCGCCTTGGGCAGCGGTATTTCCATTGCGAGTTGGATCCGGCGCAGCAGGGCGGCGCCGGCCAAAGCATAAGCGGCACGTCACGATCTGACCCGGCGGCGCCCCGGGGGGCCATGACACGGTTTACGCGCTTTCACAATCCAACAGCTATGCCCCTGGATGAACAAAGCGACGAGGACAAAACGCAACCGGACGATGAGAACACTGTCGTCCCCAGACTGAGCGCGAAGCAGCGTGAAGAAGTGCAAGAGCTCGCTGCCGTCACTGCCCTCGTGGTGCATGAAGCGATTCGCCACGATGGCGAAGAAGAACTCGAGCGGCCCATTTCAGCGCTCGCATGGTCGGGCCTTGCCGCGGGGCTCTCGATGGGATTCTCGTTCGCTGTCGAGGGGCTTTTCAGGGCCTATCTACCGCCCCAACCCTGGCGTACTCTGATCGTCAATCTGGGGTACCCAGTCGGATTTCTGATTGTCATTCTGGGACGCCAGCAGCTTTTCACGGAGAATACGCTGACCGCTATCATCCCGCTGCTCGCGAGACGGAATCTGGCAACGCTGGCCGCGGTCCTGCGCATCTGGACAATCGTGCTGATCGCAAACCTGATCGGGGCGCATATCTTTGCGTGGGCAATCGGAACCCTGCCGGTCTTCAAACCGGAAGTGGAATCGGCGCTCCGCGAGCTTGCCATTGAAGCGGCGAACGTCGGGTTCGGCGTCGCGATTCTGCGGGGCATTTTCGCCGGATGGTTGATTGCGATGGTGGTCTGGATGCTTGCCGCTACCCCGAACGGTCACACCATCATCATCATCATTTTGACTTACGTGGTGGGTCTTGCGGGGCTAACACACGTGATTGCAGGATCGATAGAGGTGTTGTTTCTGGTGGCGGTCGGTGACAAGAGTTGGGGGTCGTACGCAGCCGGCTATCTTTTGCCGGCGTTGCTTGGAAATATCATCGGAGGGGTATCGCTTGTCTCGGCCGTAAACCACGCGCAGGTAGTCGCGGGACGACAAATTCAGAAATCGGCCTCGCGTTTGTGAAAAGCTGCGAGACTACAAAATTCTGCAACCACAAGAGCAGATTTCAGAAGTGAATGCCGCCACCGCAGATCAGAACTTCACCCGTGATGTAGTCTGACAACGGAGAGCAAAAGAAGAACACGGCGTTCGCGGCATCCTGGGGCGTGCCCAGCCGGCCTAGAGGGACGTGCGAGAGGGCGGCTTCGCGCGTGGCCTCCTGCATTCCGACGCGCACATGCCGCTCTCCGATAGTAACCGCAGTTTCCGGATTGTCCATTGGCTGGATCAGCCGGGTATCGATCAGACCGAATCCTACGGCATTCACGGTTACGTTGTAGCGGCCCCACTCCTTGGCTAGAGTCTTTGTCAATCCGATGACGGCGGCTTTGCCCGAGGCATAGCCGGCCTGCCCGGCGTTGCCGTCGGTCCCTGAAATGGACGTGATATTGACGACTTTGCGGGTCACGGTCCTGCTTTCTTCTTTCTCGCGCTTCGCTTGGGACCGGATAAATTCGGAAGCCGCCCGCAGGAGCCGGAACGGAGCGATCACGTGAATGTCGAGCATTGCTTGGAACTGCTCGTCAGTAGTCTTTTGAATAACGCTGTCCCACGTATAGCCTGCGTTGTTCACGACGATGTCGATGCCTCCATAGCTTCGCAGCAGCGCTTCTACGCACTGTTGCGGCGCATCCGCTCTCGTCAGATCTCCCGCAAAGGTGGCCGCCGTCCCGCCGGCTTGTTCGATCGCTGAACGAGTTTGGTCGAGAGCCGCGGCATCTACGTCGGCTAGCAGCACGCTCGCGCCCGCACGAGCGAGATTCTCGGCAATCGCCCGGCCGATTCCACGCGCGGCGCCGGTGACGAGCGCAGCTTTTCCGCCAAGATCGATGTGCATAGCACTCCAATCATAAACGGGACAATGCGTTCCTAGATCGGCGGAATTCTTCGGTACGGCTGAGCTTGGCTACTCGGACACTTCGTCGTCGGAGTCGAACAGGCACTTTGCCAGAGCATCAAGTGCTTCGTCATTGGTGACATCGTCCAGGCCATCCAGACGCAGCAAGAGCGACTCGCCCGAAGGCGATTCATCCTTGTCAATCAGACGGCGAGGCCGTTCTTTTTCAGGTTTGCGATGCATGGATTTGCCCCAATTGGGGTATTGCAATGAAGTTTTGGAAGCGCTTTGGGCGTTCGGGAGCTTCCCAACACTCCTGGACAAGGCTGCCAAGATCCGCTACCTCGCTTAAAGCAGACGAGATCGCTCGGGCAGGGAAGCGCTCAAAGCGTTCATATATGAATAGAACGCGATTTCTTATGAATATGTTCCCGGATTCGTCAACCGAATGGCGCCAAACGAAGTTGGGGCAGCGCCGGAACGCATAGGAATGACACATACCCATGGCCCGTGCCAAGTGTTGCTCGGGGAGACGATGACTTCATATCCGGGGCCGTAGGGGCGTGATGCGAAACTAGGGTTGGATCGGAAACTCTCTGAAATCCGGAGGCATCTCTAAATCATGAGCGCACTGTGGATGCGTAGGTCCGGCAAGATGCGGCTGACGATTGCTGGCGTATTTCTCCTGGCCGGCGTGTCTGCGCTCGCGCAGGTGCCGGTAGGAGAGTCAACACTTCCGAAAGTGGATGAGGCCAACCTGCCACCGGCACAGCCGGGGCAGCCCGCTCCGAAAGCAAAGCAGGGTCAAGCGACTCCACAAAAACGTACGGGTTCGTCCGATTCGCAACCTGCCTCGAGCGAATTTCACGGAAATCCGAACGACATTGTCGTCACAACGCGGACGGTTCTGGTGCCCACCACTGTCTACGACCCGAGCCAGCGCGGCTATGTCAATGGACTTTCGGTCACGGATTTCACACTTTACGACAACGGCAAAGAGCAGCGGATTAACTCGGACTTCAGCTATGAGCCGCTTTCCGTTGTTGTCTGCGTGCAAGCCAACTCCGCCGTCGAAGCCATGATTCCAAAGCTAAAGACGATCGGCGTACTGCTGCATGGCCTGGTCACCGGCGCAACCGGCGACGTAGCCGTTGTAGCGTTCGATCACCGTCTGCGGCTGCTGCAGGATTGGACGAATGATCCAGACCGTCTTGACGATTCCATGCAGAAACTCACGGCCGGCTCGTCGACGGCGCGCACCATCGACGCAGTGCTTGAGGCCGATCGGATGCTCAAGCAGCACGATCCGGAGAACCGCCGTCGCCGCGTCGTTCTGCTATTCAGCCAGGGATACGACAAAGGCAGCGAGGCGAAAACGGATGAAACGCTGCGGCAGATGCAGTTTGACAATGTTGTCGTTTACGCCATCAACATCTCGAAACTGGCATCTGCGTTGATGAGGACTCCGGACACATCCAGCCGGCCGCTAGCCGGCGGCATTCCACCAGAAGCGATCCACTCCATTAACGGAACCAATAATGCGACGACCGTGCTCCAGAATAATCCAGGTGGTAACGCTCTCAACGTCATACCCCCCGTTTGGCGGTCCGTGAAGGACCTGTTTAAGCTGCCTCCGGATCAGGCTTTCACGCGGATGACGGGCGGCCGGGTCTATTCGTTCGCGCGGCAGAACGGTCTGGAAGAAGCGATCAACGACATCGGCGCCAATCTCCACAGCCAGTACTTGCTGAGCTACACCCCTAATAACCAGACCGAGCCAGGCTTCCACACGATCCGCGTTGTCGTGAACCACCCCGGTCTACTCATCGAAGCACGGCAAGGTTATTACTGGGGCGGCGGCGCCATCCAGTAGTTTCCGCAAAATCTCGTCCGAATCAGCGGCTTAGATCCACGCCGAGCTTCTTCAACTCCTCGGCGTAGTAGCGTCGATGAAGAAGATCGAATTCTTCGCCGCCTTCTGGAATATCGCGCTTCTGGCTGCGAACCTTCGCCCGGGCAGCCCTGTCGACGCGTTCCTCCATCTGAAGCAAATCAGTGAACTCGCGAACAAACGCGAGCCTGACTTCGTTGCTATCTTTACGGACACGAACCTCGCGCGCCTTGCGGAGGCCGGTGACAATTTTGTGCGACAGATCGTTCACTTTGTCCCGAGATAGCTTCATCGAATCCCCGGTATCCCGTCCCGATGCGCGGATGATTTTGCGCTGAGCCACAAGCTGGTTCTTGATCTTGCGGAACATGTCCTGGTAAGAAACACCTTCCCGCCGCATGTAGTCGCTATACTGATCCAGCAGATCGCGGACGTCATCGTTAAGGCGATCTTCGATAGAAAGATCTTCTTCAATGATTTGAGAGATCACTTCCGCGGTTGCCGCGGGATCGCCCGTCTCGAAGGTGCTCGGGCTGAGGCGCGCAACCAACTGCCTGGACAGATAGCCTATTAATTCTCGGGCCAATAGCATTCCAGGCGTTAGTGTACCAACTGGCCGCCGCCGACTGTCCATAATAGAACGCTGAAGAGCGCGGATATGATGATCTACACTATCGGCCATTCGACTCATCCGATTGACGAGTTCTTAAAAATCTTGCACGCCTATTCCATTCGGAAACTCGTCGATATTCGCACGATTCCCAGATCCGCGCACAACCCACAGTTTGAACAGACGAATCTGGAACCAGCGTTGAAAGACGGAAAAATTGCTTATCTCCATATGCCCGCACTCGGCGGACTGCGGAACACGACTCGCGAGTCGCCGAATACCGGTTGGCGCAATAGGTCCTTTCGCGGCTTTGCGGACTACATGCAGACGCCACAATTTCAGCAGGCCATAGACGAACTCATCGACATCGGAAAGAAGGCCCCGGTAGCGATCATGTGCGCCGAAGCCGTACCTTGGCGCTGCCACCGTTCTCTTATAGGCGATGCCCTTCTCGTCCGAAACGTGAACGTCGAGGATATATTCACCGAAACCAGCGCCAAGCCGCATAAACTCACGCCGTGGGCACATGTCGATGGACTCCGGATCGTGTATCCCGAGACGCCCGGCAAAGGAACGGCGCGTGACGCCGCTCAAGCTTGAACGCGGCCATGTGCCCGGAAGCGAGGAACTGCTTATTTCTTCGGAAGGAGTGAGCGCCATATGCGCCGATTCTTCACCATGCGGTCTGTTATCCTACCCGCGTAAGTGTTTGCGTATCAGAGGAAAAAGGTCAGCATAGCGCTGACGCTCGTCGACGTTATCATCCTTGTGATCGCTTTTGAGCTCGCTTACATCACGCGAATCCACCTCTCTCTGGAACGGGAATTCTTCCTGACGTCCCAGCGATGGCTTCTCCTGATCGGATTCAGCGTGCTGGCCTGGCTGGCTATCGGCGCTTCGCTAAAGATTTACGAATATTTGGATTCCGCGCAGGCCAAACGGGTAGTACGCGCCACTTTGCGGCAGTGCGTCATTGCGGGATTCTGTATTGTCTTATTTGAATATTTTCTACGCTGGGATCTCAGCCGTAGCTTCCTCTTTTTCTTTCTGTTCTACTCTCTGCTGTTTTTCCTGCTATTCCGGCTGAACTCGCGGCGGCTCGTCCGTCGATTTCAACGCGAATTCGGTTTGCCGTACCACATCCTGATCGTCAGTTCTTCGGAAGCAACCGAAGAATTCGGCAGCCAGCTGGTCGAGGGATCTCCATTCAGAGTCAAATTGCTTGGAATCCTGAGTGAAGATGCCTGCCGCAGCAAACTTCCCGATATGTTGAAAACCAACGTGATCGACGAAGTTATTTTTCGCGTCAGCAGCCAGCGACTATCCACTCTCGAAGAAGTCTTCCTGTTGTGCGATGAGGAGGGAGTGCGCACGCGCGTTGCCGCCGATTTCTTTCCTCACGTAAACAGCCGCATGACCCTCGACCGGTTCGGAACGGCGCCGCTGCTGACATTTACGGCCGCGCCGGATGACGATTTGCGGCTGATCGCCAAGCGTGTTATCGACGTCACTGTGTCGCTGGCGGCGCTAGCGCTCCTGTCTCCGATTATGCTTCTTATCGCGATCTTGATCCGGCTGACGTCCCGGGGACCCGTGATCTTTCGCCAGACACGGTGCGGATTAAATGGCAGGCGGTTCACGTTTTATAAGTTCAGATCGATGGTCCACAACGCGGAGGATCTGAAATCGAACTTGGTTCACTTAAATCAGAAGACGACGGCATTCAAGATCGACCGCGACCCGCGGCGAACCCCCGTAGGCCGTTGGCTGCGCAAGTTTTCGCTGGATGAGGTGCCACAATTTTTCAATATTCTTCGCGGGGACATGTCGCTGGTCGGCCCTCGCCCCGCAGTCCCGGAAGAAGTGGATAATTACGAGCGCTGGCAGCGGCGGCGTCTGCGGATGCGCCCCGGGCTGACATGCCTGTGGGCAATTCGCGGCCGGGACAAGCTCGACTTCGACACATGGATGAAAATGGATATGGAGTACATCGACAATTGGTCGCTCGCGCTCGATTGGCAAATTCTCCTCAGAAGCATTCCGTATGTGCTCATGGGCAACGGAGCGCACTGATATGCACCTGATACCGACAAACGACGAAGTAATTGCACTGCTTCGTGAAACGGGCGCTCTACGGGAAGGGCATTTCGAATATCCCGGCGGCATGCATGCCGACGAATATCTGCAAGTTGCGCTTGCATTTCGCTACTTTCAAAATGCCAAGATTCTGAGTATCGGGCTCAGCAGGCGGCTGCGAGCGGATCCGGAGCTGCGCGCCATGATCAAAGAACTCTCCATAGTTTGTCCGAACACGGGCGGGCTACCCATTGCCTATGGCCTTTGCGAAGCTTTGAGAGCTCCCCAGGTGTATTGGGCCGAGCAGGATGGCCATGACACACCTATGCGCTTCCGCCAATATCTGGAGCAGGTCCCCGGCGAGAAGGTGCTGCTGGTTGACGACCTGCTCCGGTCGGGAAAACGCCTCACTCAACTCAAGAAGCTCGTGGAATCGAACGGCGCAACAGTAGTGGGTCTGGCGGTCGCCGTTTATCAACCGAATCCCTCGGTAGCCGATTTTGGGCCGCTGCCATTGTTTTATCTGACCCAAATGCACGCGACGTACTATCGGGATTCGTCTTCATGCGAGTTGTGCAGTCGTGGAGTACCCGTCGAAAAGATCTGGGTTTAGTCTCATTCTTCGCTGCTGTTACGCTGGAAAAGCGGACTTTCTCTTCAAGATCGTGCAGTCTCAGCAGACAACTGTCAACCAACCGGCGCAGGCGGCCGAACGGCACAAGGTCTGGCTCTGGTTCAATCTACTGAGCCTCGATGCTCCTCTGGTCGCCATACTGTGGCAGGCGCTGTTTGCACATTGCTTCGAGGTGCGTGTCACGGGCGCCGCATTTGCCGCGCTTGCGATTGCGGTTTGGTTCATTTATGTCAGCGACCGGCTCCTCGATGCCCTGCGGGGCGATGGCGACGAAGCAGTTCCACGGCATCGCTTTTATCAACACAACTGGAGCATTCTCGGATTGTCCGCCACGTTCGGTTTAGGCGTGCTTGGATGGATCTGCGCGCGTTTGGATCCTCGCGTCCTGCACAACGGTTTCGCAATGCTTGCCGCCGTTTTGGCTTACTTCGCAATGGTGCATATGGTGCCTGACGCGGTCCGCCGCTTCTGGCCCAAGGAACTCGTTGTCGGCGTGCTTTTCGCGATGGGGACATGTCTCGCGACCTGGACGCGTACTTCCGCGCCCGGCGGTGAGATGCTCCGTCCCGCCCTGCTCTTCGCGGCGCTTTGCTGGCTGAACTGTATCGCCATCGAATATTGGGAATGGAGCCGATACGGCCCCGCAATCGACAAGACGCCGCACGTCCTGACGCTTTGGATAGGCCGGAGGTTGCAGTGGGCCGCCCTCGCCATTTGCGTATTCGCTGCGACGCTGGCGCCTGGACCCGATACGGGACTGCGCCCGCTATTCTTTGCAGCGCTGTTGAGCGCTGCCGCCATTCTCTGGCTGGACCACAGCCGCCAGCGCCTCTCGACTGAAGCCTTGCGAGTGCTTGCCGACGTTAGCCTGCTCAGCCCCCTACTTGTTCTCCTTCTGCCGATCTTCCGATGAATTGCGATCCCCTTGCTCGCAGCTATCGCTGGATGGAATACGCTGTTTTCGGGACAACGCTGCAGCGCTGCCGCTGCTGCCATTTGCAGGGGTTGCAAAATCCGCGATCGGCTCTGGTACTTGGGGACGGAGACGGACGATTCACGGCGCGTCTCGCGGAACGCTACCCCGATCTGCGAATCGACTATCTGGATATCAGCGGCAATATGATCGCCCTTGCCCGTCGACGCATCGAACGAGCGAATGCAGCCTCGATGCAGCGCATTCGCTTCCATCAGGGCGATGCCCGAACGGCCGCGCTGCGCTCAGAAAGCTACGATGTGATCGCGGCTCACTTCTTCTTCGATTTCTTTTCCTTCGCCGATGTGGAGCTAATGATCTCGCGGATGTCTGCGCTTGCGGCACCCGGCGCAGCCTGGATTGTCTCCGATTTCGAATTGCCGCCAAATCGTTTGTCCGCCCTTTGGGCGCGTCCGCTGCTTCGAACAATGTATCTCTTTTTCAGGTTTTCGGTTGGCCTCGATAATCAGCGCCTGTCCGATTGGAGGGCGCCCCTGCGCGCTCATGGCTTCTCTTCCCGCAACGCTTGTCGTTTGTGGGCCGGCTTCATCGTTTCGGAGCTTTGGATTCGTGGTACGGAATGACCTTTGGCCGCTCACGCGCCCGCGTTCATCTTTTTAAAGGTCGCCAGGCATCTTTTGACTGTTTCTAAAGCAGGATAGCGGCTGCCTTCCTGTTCGATCAAATAATACTCGGTCCCGCCGCCATTTTCGGCCGCATGGAATATCTTTTTCCAGGGCGCCGAGCCCTCGCCGAAAAGCACCTCGTATCCGCCGCTCGAAGACCAATCTTTGCAGTGGATCGAACGAATTCTACCAGGATTTTTTTCAATCCAGGCAACGGGGTCCGAACCCGCCTTGATACAGGTTCCGACGTCCAATTGCAGCATGACCGCTTTACTCGTGTTTTTCGCAATCAACTCGATGGGTTTTACCCCGTGGATAGGGGTGAACTCCAGCTCGTGATTGTGATACCCGGGTTGGAGATTGTGCGGAGCGAGCTCCTCAGTTGCTTGTTGCAGCGTTTGCGCCACCCGTTTCCATCCATCGAGATCTTGAATGTCTCCCGCGCTTGCCATCACTATGTACTTCGTGCCGAGAATTTGATTTAGCTCAATCGCATGGCCGATCTTGTCTTTATCGAAGTTTGCGCGGTCGTTGTGCGTGGAATAACACCGCATGTTCAAGTTGTCTAGCAACTTGCGAATCGATTTGGCGTGCTCGGTATCCCATTTGTAGTAAGGAGCGTAAAATTCCACGCATTCGTAGCCAATCTTTGCAACGTCACGCAGAGTTCCTTCCTCGTTTTTCGCAAGCTCGTCGCGGACAGAATACAATTCAAGCCCGATCGGGATCTTACCCTTTGACTTTTTAGCTGCAAGCGGAAGGGAAGCCGCCGCTGCCAGAAAGGTGCGCCGTGTGGACAAAAATCTTGCCATAACCTGAGAACGATATCACACGAATGCGGCTGCGTCTGGCGTCGCGACGGCGAAACACTTCTATTCGACGATGCCGTTTTCGAGCGCGAACCGTGTAAGTTCCGCCGTGGTCCGCAAGCCCAACCGCTGCATGATGCTGACCCGGTGAAATTCGGCTGTGCGAACCGAGATATTCAAGGCGGTGGCGATTTCCTTCGCGATCCGGCCTTGAGCGATGAGGCGCAGAACTTCTCGTTGCCGGAGCGTCAAAGCCCGCTCTCCATCATTCACCCCCTGGCTCTCGGTTTGCTGCGTGACGAGAGGAGTGACATATCGTTCATCACGCATCACGGTGCTCACGGCGTCAGCGAGTTCAGAAGCAGCCGATTGTTTCAGGACGAAGCCGGACATTCCCGCACGGAGGGACTCGCGCAGATACGCGGTACTCCGATGCATTGTCACGGCAATGACTTTTGTCCGCGGAGCGCAAGTCTTCATTTGTTTTGCGGCATCGAAGCCGTTCAGGCCAGGCATCGAAATATCCATCAGCACAACATCGGGCTGCAGTAGCGCAGCTTTTTCGACGGCTTCCGTTCCCGACGAAGCGGTGCCAACCAAATCCATATCGTCTTGCAGTAGTTTCGACAGACCTTCAACTACCAAAACATGATCGTCGGCCAACAATACTCTGGGCCTCTCCATAAGCTTTAACGCCTTTCTTTCACTGAACCTTTGTTACTTAAGCATTACCTACTGGTATTCATACAGGGGATGCAAAGTAGTCGAAAGGGTTTCCTCGTCAATCTGACGATGCCTCAAACACGTACCTGTCAAACCTACTAGCATCCTTCCTCGGCGGGTTTCAACAATAAAAAGCTTACTCCATTGAATTGCCAACGTGCGTTCCACCCGTTCAACCGGGCGTGTAACGGTTTGCTGGCATACCAGTCTGAAAGGCAGAGCGTTCAACCCACTTTCGAACCTTGCGTTTTGCTTACGAATTGCACTTGGGTTTCAGGATTTGCGTGCAGCTTCGGTTCCCGGCAGGACACGGGTTTCGCGAACCTCAAACAGAAAAGCTGAGGATTATGCCGGCAGACCTTTCAGTTGAGACATTGATGAATCGCGACATCAACAACACAATGGTTAGATTTTTCGGTAGCGGCCTCCTGAAGTCACTTCAGACCGAAGCCACCGAGAACCGGGATGCCTGACTCTTACCCCGCAATCCAGGAGGCCGCGGTAAGTGCGTATACGATTCCCACTGATAAGCCGGAGGCTGATGGAACAATCGAATGGGACGATACAACTCTCGTTCTGGTCGATTTGACGTGTGGAGAGACTACTGCTTTCGGGTACAGCTACGCGGATTCCTCGGCTGCTTTTCTGATCGCTCACAAATTGGCGGACCAGATCATCGGGCAAGATCCAATGGCCGTCCCCGCTACCGTCTTGAAGTTGGAGCGCAGTGTCCGTAATTCCGGCAGACCCGGGATCGCCTCCACCGCCATCGCCGCGATCGAAGCCGCGCTTTGGGACTTAAAAGCCAAACTGCTCGATGTGCCGCTCGCGACGCTGCTGGGCGTCTACCGCCGGCAGGTGACCGCCTATGGCAGCGGCGGATTCACGTCTTATTCAATCGACACGTTGAAAGAACAGTTGGGGAATTGGTCGGCGGAAGGCTTTTCGGCGGTAAAAATGAAGATCGGCACGCATCCGGATCAGGATCCGAAACGCGTCAAGGCAGCTCGAGCCGCAATCGGGAACACCTGCGAATTGTTTGTCGACGCCAATGGCGCCTACATGCGAAAGCAGGCGATCGCAATGGCGGAGATCTTCGCCGGCCAGGGCGTCACATGGTTTGAAGAACCGGTCACTTCGGACGATCTCGACGGCCTCCGCGAAGTCTCACAGCAGGCGCCCGCCGGCATGAGGATCGCAGCCGGCGAGTATGGCTATGACATCACCTACTTTCACCGCATGGTAATCCATCGATCCGTAGATGTACTGCAAAGCGATGCGACACGATGCGGCATCACCGCATTTATGAAGGCTGCGGCCCTGTGCAATGCGGCTCACATCCCGTTCTCCGCTCACACATCTCCGTCGCTGCACGTTCACCTTTGCTGCGCCGCTCGCAACGGCATGAACCTTGAATATTTTCACGATCATGTCCGCATCGAGCACATGCTGTTCGATGGAGCGCCGACGCCGAAGCACGGTATGCTCTCCCCCGATTTCACGCGTCCAGGTCTCGGTCTGGATTTCAAACGCAAAGATGCCGAGAAGTATCAAGTATTCGCGGACAACACAAAGCACGTGAGCCGTCACGGTGTCTCCGGATGAATGCCGCCCCGCAAGCCCGCAAAATTGCCGTGACACGCGCCGCATCGGGTCCGTGTCTAGTTTCGAGAGGGTGTAACCCGGCAACTTGTCAGGCTCCCTCCTAAGGAGTAAAGACATGGGAATTTTCTCAACGACTGAATTAAGTTCGATGGAAGATCTTCTAGTGAATCAACTGGACGATCTGTACGACGCGGAAAAGCGCCTGACCGACGCCTTGCCTAAGATGGCGGAAGCGGCATCGTCCGGTTCCCTGCGGAATGCTTTCACCACCCACTTACAACAGACGAGAGATCATATCGGCCGCTTGGACGTAGCATTTCGAAGACTTGGCCGTACGCCCGGCAATGAGACCTGCCAGGCAATGAAGGGCCTCATTAGCGAAGGGGAGGAGGTAATTCGCGCCAAGGGCCATCCGTCCGTTAAGGACGCCGCGCTCATCGCGGCCGCGCAACGCGTGGAACACTACGAAATCTCCGGATACGGAAGCGCGCGAACGTTCGCGCAAAAGCTCGGATATCGCGATATAGCCGACCTGCTGCAGACGACTCTTCAAGAAGAATCCGCAACAGATAAGCTGCTGACGCAAATTGCGGAGGAGCAGGTCAATGTGAAAGCGATGGCCTAGGTTTCGCGCACCACCGTGAATCGCAAAGCTTAGCGGTTCTTATTGATTGCATACGGCGGAGATGGCATTCGGGCCACTCCGCCGTTCTCTACTGTTGGATCGTACGGGAAATACTCAGAACAAGCTCTTCAGCCGGCAATCTTCTACAGACGCCTCTCTTATGTTTGCCCGCCCTCGCATTGGCCGCAGCCGCTGGCGTCGCCAGCATTCTCGCCGCCAGGAGGGCAGCGAGCGTGGATCCGGCAGTAGCCTTGCGTCACGATGAGAAACGGTTAGCAACAATATCATCGCCATGTCTTCGCTTGTTCGTGAGGCGAATGCACGATTTTTCGCTAAGCTAGTAACATGTCCGTTATGTTATCTATCGTCATTCCTATCCACAATGAGGAACCGGCGATACTCCCGCTGTACGACCGATTAACGACAGTCATGGAGCGGCTCCACAAGTCGTATGAAATTATTTTCGTAGATGATGCATCAACAGATCGCAGTTTCGATCTACTCGCTAATCTGGTGGAAACAGACCACCATTTGAAGGTTGTTCGCCTACGGAGAAATTTTGGTCAGACCGCGGCGCTGGCTGCCGGATTCGATGAAGCGTCCGGACAAGTGATTGTCTCTCTCGACGGCGATCTGCAGCACGATCCAGGTGACATTCCGCTGCTCCTCGAAAAAATTGAGGAGGGCTACGATATCGCAAGTGGTTGGCGCAAAGAACGAGTAGACAATGCGATCACGAGGAAAGTGCCATCGCGCATCGCCAACTGGATGATGAAGAAGGCGTCGGGCGTCGAACTGCACGATTTCGGCACGACGTTTAAGGCATACCGCAGTGAGATTCTGAAAGAGATCAACCTATATGGCGAACTGCACCGCTTCATACCGGCGCTCGCGAGCCAATATGGCGCACGGATCGCCGAGGTGCCCATCAAGAACATCCCGCGGCCAAGCGGCGAATCGCACTACGGCCTGAGCCGCACATTCCGAGTCTTCTTCGATATTCTGACGATCAAGTTTCTTCTCCGCTATCTGACCAGCCCAATGCATTTCTTCGGTAAGTGGGGGCTGGTCGGCATCGGGTCAGGCTCGCTGGTTTTACTCTACATGCTGGTTGAGAAACTCATCGGGCACGATATCTTCGTTGAGCACGGACCGCTGCTTGTGGCGGGCGCGTTGCTTTTGATCGGCGGCATCATGATGTTTTCCACCGGCCTGATCGGCGAAATTTTGACACGAACGTATTTCGAGAGCCAGGGAAGGCGCATCTACGCCGTTCGTGAGGTCCGAAGCCGCAAAGAGCCTCAGGTGACGGATGGCGCTCGTTAATCGCTACGCCGGCATCATCTTCGATTATGGCGGCGTGCTGGCATTTCATCAGACTGCCGCCGACTCGGCCGGCATGGCGACCATTGCAGGCTTGCCGGTGCCGGTTTTTCGCCAGCTCTACTGGACTGACCGTCTCGCCTATGATCGAGGGCTGACGACAGCCGAGGACTATTGGAGCGATCTTGCGCGCCGCGGCGGCGTGGCTCTTGATTCGCATCAAATTGCACAGCTCATTGAGGCCGATATCGAGTCCTGGTTGAAGTTCGATTCAGGAATGTACGCTTTTGCGGAATCCCTTCGCCGAAACGGCAAGCAGGTCGCGGTTCTGTCTAATATGCCGCGTGAGTTGGGCGAAGCGCTGAAGGCGAGAACCAGGGGGTTCGCGCCCTTTGCGCATCTCACGCTTTCGTATGAAGTACAATCCGTGAAACCGGAGCCGGAGATCTACGAGCACTGCCTCGCGGGCATGGGCCTACGGCCCGGAGAAACTCTCTTCCTCGACGATCGTATTGAAAATATTCGCGGAGCTGAGCGCGTGGGCATCGATGGAGTGCAGTTCACCTCGCGCGAGGAAATTCTGCCAAAGCTGACGGCTGAAGCCTGAAGGGCTTCACGCCGTCGGGGCGATATCGGCGGCCGGTAATTCGATCACGGCCCATCTGCGCAGCGTCTCTGCTAGTTGGTCGCGCCGGATCGGTTTGGCGATGTAGTCGTTCATCCCGGCAGCCAGGCATCGCTCACGGTCTTCTGTCAATGCATTCGCTGTCAGCGCAATTATCGGCGTATTGCGATTCGGCCCCAGCGAACAGCGTATTTGACCGGTTGCGGCATAGCCGTCCATCTCAGGCATCTGGCAATCCATCAAAATCACGTCATAGCGCTTGCGCCGGCACATCTCAATCGCCTCAAAGCCATTCGACGCGAGATCGGCTGAACAACTCAGCTTCTCCAGGAAGTGAGACGCCAACCGTTGGTTAACCGGATTATCTTCGACCAGCAGCACACTGCCCTGCTTGGGTGTGCTTAAGTCAGAAGGCGGCTTGGGGTTTAAAGTGCCATTTATGGCGCGCGTGACCGCCTGCAGCAAATGCGCGCGCCGCACGGGCTTCATTAGAAAACCGGATACGCCCAGTTCGCGGGCTTCCGTGGCAATCTCGGCTTCACGCGACGAGCCAAGCATCAACAAGGGAAGTTTTCGGGACTGTTGCTGCCCGCGGATAGCTCGCGCCAGGGCAAGGCCGTTCATGCTAGGCATGTAAAGGTCCAGGACCGCGAGCGAGTAAGGCGCTCCTTCCTGAGTGGCGGACAGAAGCGCGGCAAGTGTTTCGGAACCGTTGGCGGCTTCGGACACCAGTATCCCGGCGCACTCCAGGTACCGCCGGGTGACGATCCGATTTGTCGGCGAGTCGTCCACCACGAGAACTCTCTTGCCGCCGAGGTGCGCTCTGGTTTCAGCGAGGCTGCTCTGGACGCCGATCGGAAAGCTCATCGTAAGCCAGAACGTCGATCCTTCTCCCGCGACACTGTTCAAACCGATTTTGCCGCCCATCATCTCGACAAGCCTTTTTGTAATGCTTAAGCCCAGGCCCGTTCCGCCAAACCGGCGACTCGTGGATGAATCGGCCTGGGTGAAGCTTTCAAACAGCCTGGTCTGCGCCTCGAAAGGAATCCCGATCCCCGTATCCTCGACCGAAAAGGCGATCCGGCACTGCGCGTCGGAACGATCCAGAAGCTTCAGGCTGAGTTTCACCGATCCTCGTTCAGTGAATTTCACCGCATTAGATAACAAATTCAGCAAAATCTGCCGCAGCCGCGACGGGTCGCCGCTAATAGTCTCCGGAATCCGATCGTCGATCGAAGAAGTCAAATCCAGTTGCTTTTTCCTGGCCTGATGCCCCATCATGTCGAGGCATTCCTCGGCGAGATCGTACACCCCGAAGTCGACTAATTCAAACTGCAGCTTGCCCGCTTCGATTTTGGAGAAGTCCAGAATGTCATTGATCACCGTCAACAGCGCTTCGCCGCTGGAACGGATGGTGTCGAGGTACTGAGACTGCTCGGCGCTCAGAGGCGTATCGGCCATAAGGGAAGCCATGCCGATTACTCCGTTCATCGGAGTTCGAATTTCGTGGCTCATGGTGGCGAGGAAGTCGCTTTTGGCTCGCGTCGCCACGTCGGCCGCCCGGCTGGCCGCTTCTAACTCATCTTCAAAGCGTTTGCGATCTATCGCCGACGCAAGCACATTCGCAACAGTCTGCAGGAAGTGCTTCTCATCTTCCCGGAATTCGCGATCCCACCACGTATAGACTGCCAGGATTCCGAGGGGCTGGCCCTGGCTGGCGACAGTCGCTCCAACGTTGCCGGCAAACCCATGCACCGTGGCAAGCGGCCCGGCGACGAGCAGAACGCGCCCGGAGAGCCAATCCTCGCCGAGCGGAGAAGCGGGCGCTACGAGTTCTTCACCAGGCGATGCCACGGAAGGGGCGGTGGCCTGTACCGTAAGCGAATTGTTCTCACGCTTGTATTCCCAAAACCGGCAGCAATCGACAGACAGGTTCTCGACCAGGACGGTAGCAGCCTGCATCAGGACAGCGTTGACGTTCTTCTCCGCTAACGCACTCTGGCCCAAGGCTGCGATGGCCGCTTGCAGCCGGGAGTGTCCGAGAGCCGCCTGTTCGGCGCGTTTCCGGTCGGAGACATCGCGAAACCCCGACACTCGACCGGCAACTTTTCCCGCTACCCGCTGGACCTCCAGGTGCCACTCGAACATTCTTCCATCTTTCAGTTCCAGTACGTCGTCGACCGGCAGGCTTGGATTGTTCACTGAGCGCTCGATGTCCCGAATCAATTGATCGGGATCCTTCAACTGGCTCATCAGATGCCGCCGGCAGTCGCTAGCATCGCGGGATTGCAGGATCGACTCCGGCACTTCCCACATTTGCGCAAATTTCTGGTTGAAGTGAACCATGCGATCTTGCGCGTCATTCACCAGGATGCCGTCGGCCGTAGCTTCAAGAGTTGTGCGAATCACCTCGGTCTGCGCTTTCACACGCCGCCGCAGCACACCTCCCCAGACGAGCGCTCCCGCGATCGCCACGGCCAAAAGGCCAAGCAGGCCGAAGGCCTTCCCTAGATTCCACCAAGGTGCGCTGTGAATCACCTGGATGTCTCCAGGCGAGCGGAGCAGGAGTTTGAAGGATACAACCTTTCCATAGATATCCGTCTGGCCGAGGCAGATGCCGGTGAGACGGAGAACAGTCTTCTCAGGGAAGGGCTTCCCGGATCGGACCGGCGCGCGCATGATAGCCGAGAACATGTCCTCGCCCTCGCGCATCAGGAGCGTCTGCTCCTGTGGAAAGAGCGAATGGGTGATCACGCGGCCATCAAGCGTCACCAGTTGCGACTCATGCTCGCCGGACATGGCTTCCGCGGGCGTAATCTTTAGAGCGGCCGGGGGCGGACCGCTTCCCACTTTACGAAAGGTGGCATCCTCTAGCCTGATGCGCGAGTCGAAATAGCCAGGAAAGCCCAGCGCTTCGACCCAATCGCCCGCTTGTACTCCGGCGGGCTGACGGGTTGCTACATAAATGCTGCCACTCGCATCGGATAGATAGAACCCATTTTCCAACGCTTTTGCCGTCACGATTCCGCTCAGCTTGATACGGTGTCCGCCGGCTCCGTGGAAGTTGTAAGTCCCCAGATCGCCGATTGCGGACGCCGGGGCATCGAACAAATCGCGCTTTGCGGGTTCCAACGTTTTTACATAGTTGAGGGAAGGAGTGCTGATGACAATGCCGGTAAGCTGCCGCTTTGCCGTGAACGAGGCGCCGCACACCCCATGAATCAGCACCTTCGAATCGACCAACGTCGAGGGAACTGGCGCGCCATCCCACGGCATCTGAACCGTGACTTCCCCACCCGCCAGAGAGAGCCCCAAACGGAGAACACGTTCAGTCCGCCGGTTGTGCTGATATTCCGCCCACAGCACGATGCCCTCGACTTCCACCCAGCGAGCATCTTCCGAGGTGCTCGCCATTTGCGCGAACGAAACCTTATGCGCCACGGGCATAGGAACGGTTCCGAGAACCCGCCACTGAGGTCTATCGATGTCGGGCGCGAAATCGGTGTCGACGCTTACGCCTTTCAAATCGACCAGCTGCCCAACCACAGGTTTTGGAAGGGCGTTATTCCAATGCACCCAGATGCCGCCGGTCGCGTCATGCAAGAACCAGTTTGGCTGTGCTGGATCGAAGTAGGTAACGACGGCGGTAAGATGTACCGGATAATTTCGCCGTGCTTCCTCCGCGGGAAGGCGGCGGACTTCCGCAATAGTCGTCAGAGTCGGAAGATCATCGCGTCGAGCTTTTAGGCTTACGTTACGTGGAGCGGCTGTCCCGGTACATGCCAAAAGCAAGCAGGTGAAAACAATACCAGGGCCAAAGATGGGGGCCAGTTGCTTCCGTTGAACGTCACACCAATCGATCCGACGCCCCGTGTTGAAGAACTGCCGCGCCTTATGGGAAAAGGCCACAGCTTATTATTCGATTGTAACCGCCTTACCTAATCTCGTGTGGTTTGCGGTGAGTCAACGTTTACTCCCGATACTTCCGGTGAAGCTGCAGGCGTGACAACGGTATCGGAATGTGCCGACATATAGTAGTCCGGTTATAGAGACGTTTCTCTCCGTCAATGATTACTCAAATCCATATCGGCACAGCAATCCAGCCCGGCACCCCCTTCGATGCTGCGAAACCTTGACGCCAACCGCCGAACTGGGGACGGACCAAGTCCCGAACCAGATCGAGCAATATACATTTTCAGCAATGTGTTTTAACACAACAGATAATCGGCTGTGCTGGGAGGCTTGTTCCTCAGCCTGAGAGATTCTCACCTCAGCGTAGAATCCAAATCACTGCAATCGCTTCCATCCAGGGGCTATGGGCACCGCGAGTCTAATTTGAGCCGAATGTCCCATCCGGTTTAGAAGGTAGTTAACGCCGTTCATGAACCAAAGCGGCATTCGTGGTGAATTGAGGCGATCGATTTGCTGTTCGCTTCGCTTGCGGGAAAAACCCAACAATGCTCTTGTAATGAACCACTTCATTTGGTAAGTTTTGAACCAGCTTGGTGGAAAACTTCTTTAGGTGAGGTAGCAACAATGGTCCGCATTGGTCTTCAGCGATTCGCGATCGGAATCGCCACCGTCCTTCTCTTATTATTGTCGGCCCCTGCCATATTCGCGCAAGCGGTTGCAGTCGCCAGCATCAATGGCCAGGTTAAAGATCCGACCGGCAGCGGCGTTGCGGGGGCGACGGTCCGAATGGTTGAAACCGACAAGCAACGTGCGCGCGGCACGACAACCGATGCGCAAGGCCGATTTTCGCTGCCCAATTTACCTGTGGGGCCTTATCAGCTCGTAGTGAACGCGGACGGCTTCAAGCGATATACGCAGTCGGGAATTGTGCTGCAGGTCAACGACTCCATTCAACAAAACGTGCAACTCCAGCTCGGAACGATCTCGGAGAACGTCGAGGTGCAAGCGAGCGCCTCCATGGTGCAGACTCAGGACACCTCGGTCTCCCAAGTCATCGACGAGCGCCGCATTAATGACCTGCCTTTGAACGGGCGGCAAGCCACAAGTCTTGTGCTGCTTTCAGGCGCGGCCGCCACGGCACCCGGAGGCGACATGTCAGGTAGCAAGAATTTCTATAGCTCCACAACCATTTCCATTGCGGGCGGCCAGGCGAACGGCACCAATTACCTGCTGGATGGCGGCGACAATAACGACACGTTTTCAAACGTGAACCTCCCATTTCCCTTCCCCGATGCACTGCAGGAGTTCAGCGTTGAAACCAGCAGCCTGCCGGCGCGAAACGGACTGCATCCGGGCGGCGCGGTAAACATCGTCACCAAGTCAGGGTCAAACCAGTGGCACGGCGATCTCTTTGACTACCTGCGCAACGGAAACGTGAACGCCCGGAACTATTTCGGAACGACACACGACAGTTTGAAGCGCAATCAATTCGGCGGAACGGTGGGCGGCAGGATTATCAAGGACAAATTATTCTTCTTCGCCGGATATCAGGGTACCCGGAACCGCCAGAATCCGCCTTCGACGACGAGTTTCGTTCCCACACCCGCAGCCCTTGCCGGCGACTTCAGTACGCTGGACTCCGCCACGTGCCTTTCGAGCCACAAGGCACGGACGCTGCTGAATCCTTTCGCATCTGCGCCGAATACGCCATTCGCCAACAACCAGATTCCGACGAGTTATTTCAACCCCGCTTCTCTACAACTGATGAGTTACATTCCGAGCACCTCGGACCCGTGCGGCCGGGTCACCTATGGCATTCCGACGACCGGCGATGAGGACCAATGGATCGGCCGGATTGATTGGGTAAGGAACCAGAAGCACTCGATCTACGGCCGCTATTTTGTCGTGGATTACCGGAACCCGGCGGTTTGGGATCCCAGCAACATCCTGGTCACCACCAGCCCTGGCAACCTGCAGCGGGCACAATCGTTCACGGTAGGCGATACCTACTCATTCGGGCCTGCCACGTTAAACTCATTCCACGCAACATTCACGAGACGCCGGGATGACCGTGGACCCAACCCGCAAGACATCAATGTAACGGACCTCGGGGTCAATCTCGCGATTGCCGTTCCGGACGATATGCGGCTTGGTGTCGCAAACGCATTTAATGTCGGCTGCGGAACCTGCGCGCCCGGACATTTCAACGTCAATACGTTCCAGTTTGCAGACGACGTAGACATTATCCGTGGCCGCCATTCGATATCCTTTGGCGTCGATTTCATTCGAACGCAGAACAACACGCTAAGCGGTTACCTGCAGAACGGAAACTTCAATTTCGGCGGCCTGTATACAGGCGACCCGATGGCGGACTTTCTAGTCGGCCTGCTAAGCAATAACGGCAGCGCCTATGCGTTCAGCCAGAGTAGAGCACAGTTGGTCTCCATGCGGGAAACCATCCCCGGCGTGTATGCACAGGACGTCATTCACGTGAACTCGCGTCTGACGATAAACGCCGGCATCCGCTGGGAGCCAATGCTTTTTCCAACGGATTATTTCGGCCGCGGAAGCGCATTCAACCAGCAGGCCTTTCTCAACAACCAGAAGAGCAGCGTCTTTACGAATGCGCCGGCCGGGATGTTCTACTACGGAGACTCCGGAATTCCCAAAGCCTTCACGCATGACAAATTCACGAATTTTGCTCCGCGCCTGGGCATCGTCTTCGATCCGAAGGGTGACGGCAAACAGACCATCCGTGTGGGCGGCGCGATTCTTTATGACTCAGGAATGGTCTGGTTCGCGCAGCGGTTGATGTCGAATCCGCCATACGTGAACGAAATCGATCTGACCACCGCCGGACCGTTCGACGATCCTTGGGCTGGTTATCCAGGGGGCAATCCGTTTCCCGGGGTGGTTCCTCCGCCTTCCGATGTCGCGTTCCCCACGCAGGCCTTCTATGCGGTCCTTCCGCCCAATCTGAAGTCCACCTACATGAGCAACTGGAACGCGAGTTACCAGCGCCAGTTCGCGAACAACTGGCTGGCCACGGTTTCGTATATGGGCAACAAGACATCGCATCTCTGGTTGACAGACGACATCAACCCGGCCGTATACATTCCGGGCACTTGCGGCGGTAAGCCGTGCTCGTCCACCGCCAATACCGCCCAGCGCAGAACTCTCTATCTCGACAACCCGTCCGAAGGTCAATATCTCGGGCAGGTTGCGCTCGCCGATGACGGAGCAAATGCAAACTACAACGGTATGCTCGTTTCGGTGCAGCACCGGTTCAACGGAAATTTCACAGTGCTCGCCAACTACACCTGGTCACACTGCATCAGCGAAGGTGATTTCAACGGCGATCTGAGAGGAGCGTACTACCAGAATCCGCACGATCGCTCGGCGGACCGCGGCGACTGCAACTTCGACGTCCGGCATATCTTCAATCTCTCGGGCGTCGCGATCAGTCCCGTTCACGGAAATGGCCTCACCGGCCATATATTCGGCAACTGGCGGATTGCTCCGCTCCTGCGGGTATCGAGCGGATCTGCCCTCAACATCACCAGCGGCAAGGACAACTCCCTCACTGGCGAGGGGTTAGATCGGCCGAATCTAGTCGACGGCTCCGGCTCCGCCATGTACCCGTCTTCGATCGGCCCCAGTTTGCAATGGATTAATTCAAAGGCCTTCGCACAAAATGCGGCCGGAACTTTCGGCAATCTGGGACGCGACACGCTGCGCGGTCCAGGCCAGATCAACCTGGATGTCTCCTTGAGCCGCCTGTTCTCGCTAAGCGAGCGCTTTCATCTGGAAGCCCGCGCGGAAGGCTTCAACGTGATCAACCACACAAACTTCAACAATCCAAACACGAACCTGAACTCGTCTACTTTCGGACGAATCACCAGCGCAGGCGATCCGCGGATTCTACAGTTTGCGCTGAAGCTGCATTTTTAGGCGTATTATCGACGCCAAACGGGGGTATCTCACGCCGCTTCCCGAACTGTTGAGGACGTTGCCGCTTGCGTGATTCCGTATCATGCGGCCGCTTTCTCACCTAGCAAGACGGCGGCGGCATCGCGGTAACCTTCGAGCTTGCGCGCATACTCCTGAATCCGGTCTGGGCCATTGTAAAATTTCGCAAAATTGGCCCAGTCTCGTGCGTGGATGTAGCCGATCAGGTCGCCGACGCGCGGCGCGGGCTTTGCACGGCAGAAATCGAAGAAGCCGATCACATGCGCTCGCTCAGATTCCTGGAAGCTGTCGTACATCTGCCGGGCGGTTTCGTATCCTAACCAGGAATGCGAGCCTATGAGAATCTGCGCTCCTCCGATGCTCGCGCAACTGAGCGCGATCTCATCTCCGGAAAGAACCTGGGCGAGCGTCAGAGCGGCGTATTCGGAGTTCTGATTGTGGTGGACGGCGCTGAACACGCCCGGATCCTCAGCGCGAAATTCGTGGTTCTCCCAAGGGCGCCCGGCTTGCAAATTGTGGCTGCCGAAACGAAAGTGAGTATCGAATTCCTGCCGGTTGCGCTTGCCCCAGCTTTCGAAGAAATGGTGAACCTCAAAGCGAATAGAGGCGTGCCTCGTGACAAACGGCCGGCCGCTGCTTTCCACCAGCCAAATGCCAACTATCGTGGCGGCGTCAACACCGGTTTTCGCTGCGAGGGCATCGAGCAGGCCTCCAAGCCTTCCATAGATCGCGGCTACCGCCGCTTCGATAGCGCCGCCTCGTTCGGGCGCATGGATGAACGGTTTGCCAGGAAGTGGAGCCGCCATCAGATCGCTGTCGTCTTTTAGGAACATTACATGCAATTATCGTCCCGACAAACGTTGTCTCCCATGCTCGATATCGGCTAAGTCGCTGAAACCTTTAGAGAAAACGACTTCAATAAACCTGTGAACCAGCATCGCAGCGCTGCGAAACGATGGCATCTACTGCCGATTTATCCGCTGCAAATGGATGAGGAATTGCAAAGTATTGAGAGGAATCTGTACAGGAGCTCCGCTGCATGCCGCTAACCAACTCCAATTCGCCTTTACGCGATGTGCTGTTTTTCTGCCATGAAATTGCGGGGCTTCCGCCGCCGTCGTCCATGACCGAGACACAAATTGTTGAGGCTTTGAAACAAGGTAGCTGGCTGGCGAGAGCGCAAGCCGGAGAGGGCCGGGTTCCCTACGTCGGAGAACTCGCTCATGCTCATCGATTCATCGGCTTCAAAGCGCTGTTCGCAAGTCTGGTGATGAAGTCCCAGGCAGAACCCGCGCTTACCTCTAGCCTTCGGCCGTCTCTAACTAACCTGTTTCTCACACTACAACTCTTGCCGGACTATGGCAGCACCGAGGTCGATTTGTTGCGACAAAGGCTCTCACTTTTGATGGACCGCGCTCGCTTGAACCGGCCGCCGGCGACACAATACGTCAAAGCGGACGTGACGGATCAATTTAGATTTCCCAAACCGTTCCGGGATGGCCAATACCGATATGTGGAAGCGAACGGTCGGCTAGGCGTGCCGGGCAAAGTCACGCAGCAGCGTGATCGGAACGCCCAGAGGCGCGTTTCGCGCCACACTGGGGACGATGCCGGGCACCTTATCGGAAATCAGTTCGGCGGACCGGGAGGCGTCGAGAACCTGACGGCGCAAAACAAGATCGCAAACGAGAATGGCACGTTTCACGCGCTAGAGGACAGGTGGGCCGAGAAACTGAGAAATAGCATTGGTATCGAGGTTGTGGTGCAGGACGTTTTCCGGAACAATGAGGACCGCCCGTTCATGCGCCGCGCGGCTTGGAATGAAATTCTGGCGGACGGCGCCATCCTCAAAGACGAGCTTGTATTTGCGAACACGCATACGCCCGGCAGCCGCGAGTGGCGCGCGATTCCGCCAACAGTTCCCGATGACAATATCGGCAGACTAATTCCGGTCGATTTCCGGTTGCGGCGACGGCTCACCTGAAAGCGCTAGGCAGGCCATCCATTGCCAATGCCCACAAGGCCACCGATCAGTGCTCGTGGACGCAATCCGGATAGGCGGCGAGCGCCATATTCCCTTTGTAGCCGAGTTCCGTCATCAAACCGACCCTGGATGTGTAATAGCCGTCGGCGGTCAAGCTCTTTATCAGCGAAAAGAATTGGATATTTCTCGCCAGGCTATCTTTGTTCGCATCTGTCGCTGTACAGAGCGGCTCCAGAATTGATAGCTGCTGCTCCTCAGTGAGTTCGACAAACTTCTTACCAGCCGCGCTTCCGGCTTCACCATCGAGCCAGCGAAGGCCATCGGCGACGACTAGCTGCTGATCCGTGTTCCGCGCAATCACGAGATCGATGTACGCGGGTACTCCAGCCCCAATCGCGCCCGGGGTGTCGGTTTCCGGAATGATCAACTCCGCGATACGCGAAATGGTTGCAAAATCGCTCTCGTTGAAGAAATGGGGGGGCGGTGCCGCGGGCTCGGGAAAATGCTGGTGAGCGCCGGCGGTGGTTTGGCCGTACAACTCGTCACTCGCAAAGGGATATGCGCAGGTGGCTCCTATGGCGCCGAAGATCTTAAGCACCGAGCGGCGATCCGATGAATAACTGGCCATTACACTTCTCGCTTTCGCAGACGATCGGCAATATGGTCCGCCGTGCGCGACGCCAGCGCCATGATCGTCAGTGTTGGATTTTTTTCGGAAGAGCTTGGGAACGCGCTTGCATCCACGACGTACAGATTGGGAACGTCATGCGACCGGCAGTAGGCGTCCAGTATGGAGGTCTTTGGGTCCGTGCCGATGCGGCATCCGCCGATTTCGTGATTGGTCGCCGGTTGCGGATTTGCGGAGTGAATTTCAGTAGTGCTTGCGCCAAGAATGGCCCGACACCAGTGAATCATGTCGTTATGAAGCCTCCAATCCTCATCGGCAAGCTTCCAGTGGCGGCGCGCTCGCGGCAAACCGTACTCGTCTAAATTCTCGGTATCGAGATCGATATAGCTGTCCCGATTGGGAATCATCTCGTGATATCCGGTGAACGTCAGATACGCCGGATATCGCTCCTTGATGGACTCCTTATAGGATTTGCCCATGCCTTTCATGCTGCGCGCCCAGCCCGCCGCGCGGTGATTTTGGTAATTAAACTGGACACCGAAACTGCGCGGGTAATTGCGCTTTCGCGTGTGCATGAAGGACGGGATGTAAGCGTGATCGAGAAAGCCTTCGTCGTCGACCGATGGTTTGCCGATCAGCTCCTCAAGAAATACTTCGAACCCTCCCGTAATATGCGGGATGAAGTTCTTGCCCAATTCTCCGCTCGAGTTTCCAAGGCCGGTGGGGAAACGGCTGGATTTTGACATCAGCAATAACGCAACGCTCTGCGCGCATGCACAGGCCACCACGACGATGCGTCCTTTAGCGGCTCCCTGTGCGCGAGTCTCGCGATCGAAGTAGCGGACTTCTTTTACTTTTGCTTCGTCCGAAACAGCGAGGTCGTAGACAATACTGTTTTGCTGCAGAGTCAATTTGCCGGTCTTCAACGCCGGCAGCATGTGAGCGTCGGCCGAGTTGTACTTGGCGGCGACATCGCAGCCCGACATACAGTTCCCGCAATAGTGGCATGCCGGACGATTACCGCGCGCTTTGGTGAGCGTCGCCTTGCGGACGTGGATGACATCAACCCCAAGCTTGCGCGCGCCCTTTTGAATGAGAAGATCGGAACACTTCAGAGGCGGCGGCGGAAGGAAAATACCGTCGGGCAGATCTTCGAGATGATCGAGATTTCCGCACACACCCACCTCGCGCTCGATGCGGTCATAGTAAGGCGCGATATCGGCGTAATCGAAAGGCCAGTCTTCTCCGGACCCGTCGTGCTGGCGACCTTTAAAATCGCGCTGGCTGAACCGAAGCGCCACGGCGTTCCACAATTGCGTTTTGCCGCCCAAGCCGCGGCTGCGCTCGCCATCGTAGCCGGGCTTGCCGGGTTTCATGATGGGAATATGACGGAACGGAAATTCAAAGGGCAGCGCGTGCGTATTGAAATCAGTGCGCGTGTTGATCTTCGGCCCGCCTTCGAGCACCAGTGTATCGACACCGAGGCCGGCTAGTCGCGCCGAGAGTGTGCCGCCTCCGGCTCCGGAGCCGACCACAACAACATCGTAGATTTTATTCGCCATTTCCAAAAATCACTTCGTCTTGTTCTCGAAGAGAAAGAGCCCGCTCTTGCCCCCAACAACAAAATCCAGGTCTCCATCTCCATCGATGTCGGCGACCGGGATTTGCAATCCGCCGCCGATACGCCCGCCGTAGTTAATCACGTGCTTCACCCATTCAATGTTCTTCGAACCAGGCACGAGGAGGCGCTCGTACCAGTAAACACCCAGCGGCTCGCGCGCGCCTGGGTCCTTGCCGTTGTGCGCCATATAGCGCTTGCCGGTGAGCAGGCCGATATTGCGGGTCCCGCGGAAATCGATGAGAGTGACAGCATGCGGCTGCGACCAGCTATCGTCGATCATGTGCTCTTCCCATGCGCCATTCCCCTTGTTTTCAAGCCAGAAAACTCCATAGCCGTGGGCCATGGAACTGATGACATCGGGACGGCCGTCGCCGTTCACGTCCGCCACAAACAGGAAACCGAGGTCGCCCAGTTTCCAATCGGGATGAAGTTTCCAGTCACCAGCTCGCGGATCGGCTGGGGCTTCCAGCCAGCCGTCAGGAGTGAGGATGTCGTTCCGGCCGTCGCCGTTTACATCGCCACATCCGATGCCATGTCCGTAGCTGCGCGGGCTGGCAATGTGCTTCGCGATGCCCCCATGATGGTCGCGCTCATACCAGGCGAGCGGCGCTTTTAAATCGCCAAATTCCGGAAGAATTTCATTCGCCTTACCGTCGTTGTCGAGGTCCACCAGAAAAGCGAATTCCACGGGATAACCGGTTTGGATCGGACTCTCTTGCCATTTAACTCCGATCTTGCCAGGATTTTTCCACCATGCGATCGCCTTATTAAACCAGCCCACGCTGATGACGTCGACGTGGCCGTCTTCATTCACATCGAGGGGAAGAGTGCTCAGGTCGTCGATGTAATTGTTCGTGAAATCGATGTCGCGGAAACGATGTCTTGTCCACTGAGGCGCCTGGTACCAGTTCTCGCCGGAAATAATGTCGAGTTTGCCGTCGCCGTCGATATCCGCAATCGCAGCGGATTCACTTGAGCCTAGATCGATCGTGTGCTCTTGAAACGGAATCTCCGGAGGGCGAGTCAACACAAACGCCGCGGCTACGCCGCATAGAGACAGCAACGCAATCAGGAATCGTTTGGACAAGGCAATTTTCTCCTCAGTGACCACTCGCTGATGCAAGTTGCCAGCAATCCGTTTTATCACGGTCGCGGGAATAAGAAGCGGATGTCGGCTATAGCCTTTGGACATCCTAACTTAGTCTGTTAGTGCTGGTTTTGTGGATCTGTGCGGACGATGCGTGAATTACCTTCGTCATTTTCTGGTGCCACGCCTCGTCCCGCCACATGCCCGCGAATTGAGGGCCGCAGAAGTTGCTGGTCCCCATTGCCACCCAGCGGCCCGTGGCCGCCGCGCTGCGGACGCCAACCTCGCACAGCTCTTTAATCCAATCCCAGGTAAGCAGCGGCCAATCTTTGTAATCGACTACGGACCAGCATTCCGTTGTGATCAACGGCAGGTTCGACGCGCGCGACCACGTTTCCCCGAACCGGATGCCATCCTTTAGTTTCGATTGCCAATATTGCGGCTTCGATAGATAAAGCGGCTTGGCGCGCTCCTGCAGATGGTCATATCCTTTGGGGCTGAATCGCTCGTAGTTGTAATCAACTTGCTTATAGAAATCCGACCATTGCGTCATCCAGAGGTGCAGTTCGAGAAAATCGAGCATCGAGACGTCCTGCTGGCGCCAGGTGTCGTACTCGGAGGTCATGGAGAACGTATAGTCCAGATCGGGGTATGCCTTCCGCACTATCGCAATCGCGTCGCGCATCCACTGAGCGCCGGCAGGACTCGCGCGTTTCAATCCCTTCGGCAGGAACGGCGCCCAGATGTCGAGTGGAAATTCGTTGCAGAGGTCGACATACAACAGGTGTTTGAGCAAGCCATCGGCGGCAATACTGTCGAGGGTCATCTTCCAAATATGTCCATGATCGTCCGGCGTGCGTATCTTCATGCGGGTGTCATCGACGTCCTGCCGGAACCAGGTTGACAACGCGACTTTCAAGCCACGATCGCCACATTTGCGGATGAATTGATTGAGCCCGGGTTGGACACAGACACGATTTTTGGCGGGGCTCCCCCAAACCTGCTCCGTCCAGACAGGAAGCAATTCCCAGGTTCGGCCCGGTGCTGCAGAAACCAAATGAGGATATGCGTCAATACGAATGGCGTTGTAGCCGCGGCGTACTAATTCGTCCAGAATGAAATCCCAGTTCTCGTATCCCGCGCCGGACCAGCGCCGCTCCAGCCAGGAAAAATCCCACATCGTAATGGCAAGAGGCTGTCGAATATCGCGTAGGCGCGCCGGTTGATTTCGAGGCGTCTGCGCCATAATGACGCCGCTGGTCGCGGCTCCGAGAAACGATCTGCGGTTCATGTTCCTATTTTGCAGCGGTTTGAATGCCGGATGGACATTGAGTTGTTTTCACACGACAATGTTTTTTTAGCAGGACCACACGCTCAATGGCAGCTCCGCAGATTTCAAACCGGGTTCACGAACTCAGAAGTAGCCGCGGATTGAGCGCTGCTGAACTGGCCAAACACGTAGGGGTAAGCCGGCAAACCGTTTATGCGATTGAAGCCGGAAGCTATGTTCCGAATACCGTCACGGCCCTGCAGATGGCGCGAGTGCTGCAGGTCGGCGTAGAAGAGCTATTTTCTCTCGCCAGTCCAGCGGAGCAATCGACGGAGCGGGTCCATGCCGTGCTGCTTTGCGACCCGGTGGACGAAACCGGCGATGGCCAGCTTGTGCAGTTGTGCCGCGTCGGCCGCTCCCTGGTGGCCAGCGCTGTGCCGCCTGTATCCGCGTATCTGCCGGATGCCGATGGTTTTATCGAGAAGAAGTCGAAGCGAGGCGTATCCGTAAAGTGCGCCGGCGAAGTTCCGGACAACGGCAGACGCCTTTTACTGGCAGGATGTGATCCGGCATTGTCCGTCTTGAACGCGCTGGTGCGTCCCTCCGGCATAGATATCGTTACAGTTCCCTGCTCTAGCAAAAGAGGGCTCGACTGGCTGGTACAGCATCGCGTACACGGGGCCGGCTCCCATTTGCGGGACCGTCACAGCGGCGAGTACAACGTGCCGTTCGTCAAGAGACTGTTTCCACGCGGCGGTATGCGCGTCGTGACCTTCGCCCTTTGGGAACAAGGGCTCGTGCTGCCGCGTGGGAATCCTAAAAGCATTCGAACAGTCGCTGATTTAGCGGCTAAGGGCGTCACGATTGTCAATCGTGAGAGGGGTTCGGGCAGCAGGGATTTGCTGGATTCCGGCCTTGCCGAATCGCGCGTCTCCGGATCTGCTGTACAGGGTTATGAACGCATCGCGCGGGGCCATCTCGCAGCGGCTTACGCGGTCGCCAGTGGCGCAGCCGATTGCTGTATCGCCACACAATCGGCGGGGCGCAGGTTCGGATTGGACTTTATTCCGCTCGCCGTTGAACGATTCGATCTGTCACTCGCCGAAGGCTCACTCGAACTGCCCGCCATGAAGGCGTTGCTCGATACGTTGAATCGATCGGTTCTACGGCGAAAGCTGGAGACGATTGCGGGATACGATGCAACCCACACTGGCGAACTTTTGATCTGAAAGCTCCGCTTTGTTCAGCGCCTTCTTGAGGGGCATTCCTCCGAATTGTCTGTATCTTCTGTCTGGTATACTCACCACTGTCTGTTATACACGACATCTGCTGGTATGTCATCGCGCGTCCGCCTGCTCTTGCTGTTTCTGCTTGTCTGCGCCATTAGCGGCCAGGCGCAGAATCTGGCGTCCATCGGAGGGATGGTGAAGGATCGGTCGGGCGCAGCCATCCAGCAGGCAACCGTTGTCGTGGAGGATCTCGAAACCGGTGTCGAGCGCCGCACCGCGACGGACGACAGCGGCCGCTATATCGTCCTCTCTCTTCCGGTCGGGCGCTATGCGATTCACGTTCAGAAACGGAACTTCCAGCCGATAGTACGGAATGGAATCACGTTAGTCATCGGCCAGCAGGCGGCGATCGATTTCACGCTGGAGTTAGGCGAATTGCAACAGCAGGTGATGGTGACGGAACAAGCGCCGCTCGTCGGCATGTCCACAAGCCAGACCTCCGGCGTAGTGAATGAACGCGCCGTGAAAAACCTGCCGTTAAACGGCCGCAGTTATGATCAATTGCTCACGTTGAACCCCGGAATCGTCAACTACACGGCTGCGAAGACGGGCGGCGTGGGCGTTTCAAATTCCGCGGTGGGGAATATGTTTTCGGTTTCCGGGCGGCGGCCGCAGGAGAATCTATTTCTGCTCGATGGCATTGAATACACCGGCGCCGCGGAAATCAACATGCAACCGGGCGGCACAAGCGGTCAATTGTTGGGTGTAGATGCGGTTCGTGAATTCAATGTTCTGAGCGATAACTCTGATGCTCGGTATGGAAAGCGGCCTGGCGCGCAGGTTGTTGTTGAAACCGAGTCCGGAACAAACGCCATACACGGAAGCATGTACGAGTTCTTCCGGAACAGTGTTTTCGACGCACGGAACTTTTTCGACCGCTCGTCAGTACCCAATTTCGGGCGCAATCAATTTGGCGCGTCGCTCGGCGGCCCGATCAAGAAGAACAAGACCTTTCTTTTTGGTAATTACGAGGCTTTCCGGCAGCACCTCGGCCTGAGCAACGTGACGCTGGTGCCGGACGATAACGCGCGTAAGGGCTTTCTGCCGGGTCCGGGCGGAACTCTGCAAAATGTCGGCCTGGCGCCCGGAGTGAAACCTCTGCTCTCTTTCTGGCCGGTTGCAAACGGCCCCGAACTGGGAGGCGGCATCGCGGAGGCATTCAACAGCCCCGTACAAGACATTCGAGAAGATTTCGGCACCATTCGGAGTGATCAGATTTTCTCGAACCGCGACACGCTCAGCGCCACATATACGGTCGACGACAGCGCCGACTATACGCCTACCCAGAACCCGTACAGCCTGGATATCGAATCGCTCCGGGAACAAGTCGCCAGCCTGCGCGAGACTCATGTGTTCTCGCCGCACGTGCTGAACACCGCCGGCGCCGGGTTTTCGCGCGCAAGCTACTTCTATACGGGGCAGCCCACGGTGGACACGCCGGGATTCGTCGAGGGCCGCCCGATGAGCGCTCTTGTTATTGGAGGGAATGCGACACCAAACACGCCGAGCGCCATCACTCTCGCGGGCAGCAACAACGGCAGCAATCTCTTTATCACTAGAAATCTGTTCACTTACTACGACTCGCTCTCGATTGTGAAGGGAGCGCACCAGATTAGCGCCGGAGCCTGGTTCCAGCGTATTCAAGCAAATGATGCAGAAGCCTTGGGGCAATACGGCCAGGCGACCTTCGCGAGTCTGCAGAGTTTCCTGCAGGGCACAATCACAACATTCACGGCGGTGCCGGATCCCCATTTATTGGGATGGCGTTCTCTGGAGGGCGCCTTTTACTTCCAGGATGAGATACGGCTGCACCCTCGACTGACACTATCGCTAGGCTTGCGCGATGAGTTCACGAACGGCTGGAATGAAGTATCGGGCCGCGCGGCGAACTTCGTCTTCGGACCGAACGGCATCCTGGAAACCCAGCCGCGAATCGGGTCTTCCGTTTTCACTGAAAACAACGCCAAATTTCTTCCGCAACCGCGCATCGGACTCGCATGGGACCCATCGGGTCATGGAAAAACGGTGATCCGTGCGGGATTCGGCATGTACAATTCTTTGCAGGACGCCCTCAGCTATCGTCTGGATCAGAACGCTCCGTTCAACACGTCCATCACGTTAAAGAACGTACCGGTGTCCGCGCTTCACATTGTGCCGGGCGAGGCGCTTCCATCAAACAGCGTTATTTCGCCGGCGGGCGTTCAGGCCGATCTGGAGACGCCGACCGTCATCTCGTACACGTTGAAATTCCAGCAGCAGATCGCGCGCGACACCGTCCTCAGCATCGGTTATGTCGGATCGCATGGATATCACGAAATCGTCAGCCTCGATGCAAACGAACCTTTTCCTACGATTTGCCCGGCCGCGCCTTGTCCGGCATCGTTGGCGCAAGGGACGATCTACTATCCACCAGAAGCACCGCGAGCCAACCCCCATTTGGGCAGCACATGGACCTGGTTTTCCGAAGGCGTCAGTTCCTATAACGCCTTGCAGGTGGATGGAAGCCACCGGTTTCAGGATGGATTGCAGCTTCGGGGTGTATATACGTGGTCAAAGGCGCTGGACGACGGCGACACGCTGAACGGAAGCGCCGCGGCAAATGCCCCGGGCCTCGTGATGGACTCGCGGTATCTCGCATTAGACAAGGGCCGCGCGACATTCGATGTGCAACATGCCGCCGCCATCAACGGCACCTACGAATTGCCGTTCGGACGCGGTAAAACGTTCCTCGGCCAGCCTTCGGGCGCCGTGGACAAACTGGTTTCAGGCTGGTCTATCAACGCCATCGCGACAATCCATTCCGGCTTTCCTTTCACGCCGGAACTGACCTTCAATCCTTCGAACAATGGAAACGAGCGGAACCCAATCCGGCCTTCGTTGAATCCGGCATTTCACGGAAAGATAATTTTGAGGTCACCTAACGGCTGGTTCGATCCAAACGCGTTTGTCGTGCCGCCCAATGGAACGCTCGGCAATCTGGGCCGCAATATATTGGACGGGCCGGGCCTCAGCGAAGTGGATTTGTCGTTGTTCAAAGATACAAAACTGTCCGAAAGGCTCGACCTGCAATTCCGTGCCGAGGCTTTTAACCTCTTCAACACGGCCAATTTCAATACGCCCAACCTGATCGCATTTACGTCGGCCACCGCGCCGCCATCCACCACCGCGGGTGTGATCACCAGCACTACAACGACGTCGCGGCAGATTCAACTCGCGCTGAAGCTGATCTGGTAACCAGGTTGAAGCGCGGCAGAAGAGATCAGATCTTCAGGAACAGCTTGCGCTGATACATCCGGTAAAGAATCGCCCAGTAGATCGCCAGCATAACGATGCCGGTCGTCAGTGGTTCGAGCGATGTGCCGAATACCTGAAACACGCGGTGGCCCAGATGGATGTGAAGCGTGTTCAAGACGAAACGTCCGAACCCATCGGCAATGACATAAGCCGCAATTGAGTTCATGCCGACCACAACCAGCGGGAAAGCCCACTTTTTGTAGCCCTTCAATTCGATAATCCAGCAAAAAGCCGCCAGGAAGAGGAAGCAGATGCCGCCGCTGAACAAAGTCCAGCTCGGGGTCCAGATGCGCTTCACCACCGGGCAGATGCCGGTCACGTGCAGCAGCACGCCGGCCGCGATGCCGATGACGCCAGCAATGAGTAAGCGTTTCATCGGAATCCGCGGGGCAAATCCCCGGAGCCAACGGCCGGCAGCCAGACCGAGAATCATCGTGCCGAGCGTTGGGATAAAGCTGAGCGTCAGATAACCGCCGCCGTTATAGACCCAGGGCGTCTGTCGTGGAAATAAATTCAAGAACCACTGATCGAATGCAATGCCCAGGTTGCTGTTCTTATTCCAATGAGACGCGAAGCCAGCGAAATTGTGTGTCCAATCAGCGGGAACCCCAACGGCCTGATAATTAAAGTTCAACCCGGGAGCCGGATAGAGCGCCCAAGCCAGCCAGTAACCGAACAGGATGGCGCCTAACGCGCCCCAGGCCCAGCGCGGCGAACGGAACCCTAACAGGAACAGAATGGGATAGCCAAGGCCGATCTGAGTTAGCGTATCTTCAAACGTGAAATTCGTCTGCGTGCTGGTCATCGACCTCAGAAAGATTCCGAGGATGATCAACAGGAAAGCGCGCCAGATCGCGTGTCCGAACAACTCCCCAAATTTCTTGCCCCTTGCAAGCCGGCTGGCAATGGAATAAGGCATGGCCACGCCCACCAAAAATGTAAACGAGGGCTGGATGAGATCGTGAAGTGAGAAGCCGGCCCACTCGACGTGGCTTTGGTTGTAGCCGAGCACGGCCCAGAACCAGTTGCCTGGAAAGGCGCGGGCGACTTGTGCGAGGTGCAGCACTTCGGCCATCATCAGCACCATGACAAGGCCGCGGTACGCGTCGATCGCGACGTTTCGAACTGAGGCTTCCGGAAGACGAATGGCTTCCTGCGGTACGGGAGACCCGGTAGTTTCAAGAACGGGTTGCAATGGTTACCCCCTGTTGGATTATCACTCAAACAGACATCGAATGTTGAATCATCCCGGCGGCTAGTTCAGCCGCTTGATGATCTTCCGCCGCCAGGATGGGGCCTAGCGGCGAGGCAAGAAACAACAGTTCGCCACGGCCGATTTGCTGTCGAATGGCGGCCGTTCTTCCCCGATAAATAGCAATTTCTTCAGCGCCGAAAAGATGAAACGGAAAAAACTCGCCGAAGTGGCGGATCTGCGTATCCGCCGGCCAATGATATCGCACGTACTCCAGTGCGCCGCCGACCGGCCGCGAGGGCGATAAATCGGCATGAATGTCAAATGCTTGCCGCCACATCATACGCTGCCGTAGTTTTTCGTCATGCGACGCAAAGCTTGTGCCGCTTTCGAAAATCACCGAGCAGCCGGAAGCAAGTTGAGTGCGAAGCCGCGAGATTTGCTGCCGTAGCAATGTAGTTGCGAAGGGCAACACGATCAATTCAGCACGGCAGGCCGGCACGGATTCCGAGATTTCGAATCGTTCGCCAGTTCGGCGCAACGCAGCCTGGAATCCTCGTGCCGACTCGAGGGCCAGCGAGTTGCGTCGATCGACCACAATCCACCGCGCAGCTTGACGGCCGTTTTCACTCGCGGCGAAACCCAGATAGGGCAGCAAGGGGCTGGAGGCAGCGGCAAAGAGGATTTGACGGCGCGTCACCATACGTTTCCTAAAGGCGTCCTGAGATCACACGGTCCATAGCAACGGCTGTATCGAAGAACTGCTGGTCGGCGGCATAGTGATAGCGCGATTCCATTTCCGCGATCAGCCAGCCATCGTATTTCACCTTTTGCAGGGCGTTGTGGATCGCCACCCAGTTATTGTCGCCCAAAAACAGGTTGGTATAAACGCTCTGGTTGCCACACCGGCCGCGGTGTTTCAGCACGTCTTTCAGATGGATTCGCGTGATGCGCGGGCCGTTGATCTCAATCCACTGCTCGGCAAAACCGTCGTCATGGATGTTGCCGACATCAAGATGAATTCCCACCCACGGGCTGTTCACTTCATCCAAAAACTTCGAAAATTCACGAGGGCTCAGAAGAAAGCGCTGCTCTGAATTACAATTCTCGATCCCGATCTTGACCCGCGCGCCCGCCGCTTTCCCGCCCAGCATTTGCAGCGCATCCCGGCAGCGCCCATAGACCTCGTTGTATGGATCCTGTTCGGTAACGACTCCAGCAACCACCAGGATTGCCTCGGTTTCGAACATCCGGGCGGTTTCGAGTTGCCGTTCGATATGGCGGAAGGCCGCCTGTTGCACACGCGGGTCTCGGGCACAGATATTCTCATCCCAATCGAGCGAATTCGAAACGTTAGAAACAAGAAGCCCGGCATCCTGAATTTTGCGGTAGAGATCGCGGGCCTCGGCGTCGCTTGTCTTCATCTGGAACCAGGGCTGGGCGCCCAACCACATCTCGATTCCGTCGTAGCCGGCGCGCTTCACAAGCTGGAGTCCTTGCTCGAAGGACATGCCTTTGGGGATGATGTTGTCGCCAATGGATTTTTTCATATGCGGAGGCCGTGTCGAAGGCCGCTACACAACGATGACTTCGAGACCTTTCTGGCGAAGCGCCGCCAGCACTTCCGGCGAAGCGCCGTCATCCGTCACAAGACGGCGAACCTGGTTCACATCCCCGATGTTCGAGAGGCTGCGCCGTCCGAACTTGCTTGAATCGGCGATGACGCTGACCTCCTGAGAGACGCTCATCATCAGCGTATTGAGCTGAGCCTCCAAAAGATCGGGTGTGGATAAGCCGAACTCCGGATCGAGACCATCCACGCCAAGAAAGAAATGATCGGCATGCAACTCAGATAGGAGATGTTCCGCTTGTGGACCGACGAACGAGCCGGACACGTGGCGCATGACGCCACCCAGCATGATCACCGATATGTTCGGACAATCGATAAATTCTTGCGCGATGTTGATGGCGTGCGTAATCACCGTGATCCCCGCCGGATTCGTCTGTTTCAAAGACCGGGCAACTTCAGCCGCCGTCGTACCCGAATCGAGAATCACACGCTGGTATGGCTGGATTAATCTGGCCGCGGCGCGCCCGATCCTCACTTTTTCGGCGTGATGAATGGTTTTCTTAATGCGGAAAGGAAATTCCTGATGTGGATCCTGCGGCAACATGGCCCCGCCATACGAACGGACCAGGATCCCCTGGTCAGCGAGTTCGCCGAGATCGGCGCGTAGTGTTACGGCCGACACTTTAAACCGTCGCACCAGATCCTCTACCGTGACGCTCCCCTCATGTTTCAACAACCTTACAATTTCCCGTCTTCGCTCTTCCGATAACAGCCGCTGCGGCTTAGCAGGCATATTGATCCCCAGTGTAGGACAGGATCTTTCCCGGCGAGACGCAACAGAGGAAATTGCTGGATTGCCAGAACCAGCAGGACGCACGCCAAGCGCGGAGACGGAAGTCTGCTGCGATGCGACCCCTCTGCCTTTCCCGCTCCCATTTGCCATGCGTTCAATGCCCTCCCAGCGGAGTCGCCTCGACTAGCAGACAGTCCGCAAAGCTCACCTGCAGGCGGTCGTCTTTTGCAGTAACCGTTCCGAGATTTCGGTTGTTCACGTAGTCAAAGATTTTGTACTTGCCGGCGCGAAGCCCCCGAAGCTCAACTGGTCCACTGAACCTGTGAGATTCGCTATTGAAGAAGGCATAATACATCTTGCCGTCTTTGGCAATTGCATAGGCCTCCGGTGCGTCGTACCCGTAAACATAGAGATCCAGAAATTCGCCGCGTGACAGAAGCTTCGATTGGTAGATGGCCAGCCATTTCTTCCAAAGGCGGTCCTTTTCAGGCGTCAGAATTACATCCTTGTATTTGGGATCGCGCTGCGGCCACACGAACTTAGTGCCGACGACTCCCCCGGCGCCGATCGTGGACGCAAAGTCTTCTCCGATGTCCCATTCGTGTTCCTTCGTGAACTGAATTTTCGTCAGTTCGACGTGATCGCCGTACACGGGCGCTTCCGGCCCGAGCAAGCCCTTGTACATCTTGATGCGGCGGCGTACCTGAATGGAGCCAACCGGATCGGCCGTCACGGCCTGGTCCATATAGGGCAGCCACGCGATATTTGGCGTAGTGCCGCACGGGCATACCTGCGTGACGCTTTCGGGCTTAAGTTGGCGCGTCGTGTCGAAAATTGCCTTGTAAACATCGCCCATGGCCTTCACGGAATCGTACGGCGACTTATGGTGGTGCTTCGGGTTATAGCAGGGCGGAATACTGAAAACATTGTCGAGCTTGTGCCCATCGAAGCCCCAGTCGCGAATGAATTTTGTGGTCAACTCGCGATAGTACTGCTGCACTTCAGGGAGCGCGGGACACAGCGCGCCCAGGTGGCGGGACATGTAAGCGGGTTTGCCGTTCTTATCGAGAATTAACCAGTCGGGATGTTTCTTGACGATATCGGCCTCTATGTAGGGGTGATCGTCGCGTTTGGGGCCTGGCAATTCGACACCGATAGGAAGCCACCAGAGCTGCACTTTAATCCCGTTCCGGTGGTAATCGGCAACCATGTTTTGGAGTGTCTTGCCGGGAAATGTTTCGGTGCGGGGATTCCAGTCGCCATACGTATCGAACCAGCGGTCGTCGAGTGTAGCCCACTTGATGCCATATTCTTTCAGCTTTGGGATGATGCCGAGCATCTGCTTCGACGTGACATCGGAAAGATAGCCCCAACCGCACCAACTAATCTTGTAGTCCTGATCGTTCGGTTTCGGAATCGGCCACCCACGCTGCTGCAGAATTTGCGAATAAAGATGCAACGGCTGATAGAAATCACCCGAGTAAACCGACACGAACGTCAGGGGTGTTGTATAGCTTTGGCCCGGAGCCAGTGTGGTTTCAGGTGAAAGGCGCAGCGAAGCCACGGGAATGTGGTCAGCCGGAACTTCGACAGGCATGTCTAGCGTCACGGGAAGCGTTTCGAGATGGCCGATCGCAAGACCAGCGTCGTGCGTCCAAAACGCGAGGACGGGAATGCCGCCGCCGATGCCGTTTTTTCGCGATGCGCCGACTTTGTTTTCCTGGTGGAAGCCAACCTTTAACGGAAAGATGATGTCTTTACCCCATTGGATGCTCGCGCCCTGAAACGACCAAAGACGATAAGCATCGGCGCCGGGTTGGGCCGCGGCCGCATTCAGATGGTGCTCCTGCGTTATGACGGTGTCGAGGCGCAGCGGCGTGCTTCCTACATTCTGATAAGTAACGGTGGACAGCAGGACCTTCGGAAAGTTTTCGTACAACTCGAACGTTTGCGTTCTCTGCACCCCAGCGGACTGGCTGACGATGCTCACCCGCTTGCCGTGCTGGCCGAGTCCTCCGCCTGCGCCCTCGATCTTAATTCCCGCTTTCGGACGGAAATGGGCCAGCGGTTTATTGTCGACCACCACGGAATCTGAGGCGAACGACGGCGAAGTGGCGGCAACAGTCAGTTCGCCCCCATTCTTCTTCAGATAGGGAATCGTATATCCGGATAGCGAGATATGGAACTTAGCCGTGGAAGTTTCCACGACAACTGATCCATCCGGTTGCCGAGCCGACGTGATGGCCGGATAGAGCGGAGCGCACAGAAAAAGCAGAAGCGGAACCAGGCGGCAGCAGGCCGAACGAAATTCCGCTCTAGAGAAGTCGCATGTTGCGGCCGCTCTGTATTCGCGAAACTGCTTGCTTACCTTCACCGCTTTAACTAATAGTAAAACTTCAGCCCAAACTGAATTTCACGCGGCGCTTGCGCGGCTGTAACGTAGCCGAAGCTCGGCGTCCCGTATGCCGTCGCATTGTTCGAATTCTGCGGGCCCGGCTTAGCGAATAGGAAATTCGCATGGTTCGCGATATTGAAGAATTCCGCGCGGAACTGCAAGTGACGTTTCTCCCCGAATGGGAAGTCCTTCACGGCCGAAAGATCCCACTCCTGGATTCCGGGGCCGCGCACGGTGTTCTGACCTACGTTGCCGAATGATCCAAGTGCCGGATCCGTGAAGGCGCAGGTATTGAAGAACGTGCCGGCAACGCAGGGACTGCCGTTCGGATTCTGGCCTAATACGGCATCGGGCCGCTGCTGGCCGTCGGAATTCGAAAAATTACCGTTCGAATCGGTGATCGTATACCACGTGCCCGAAGACAGGGTCGTGATGCCGGACAACTCCCACTGGCCGATCGCGTAGTCGAGCCCTCTCGACATATCCCCACCGAAACGGCGTCCTCGGCCAACCGGCACTTCCCAAATATAGTTCGCCACGAAACGATTGCGCACATCGAAATCCAGGTTGCCGTGCTCCCATTCGGGATGCTGGATCCAGCGGAAACTGTCGTTATTCTGCGCCCCTAGGTTTGCATTCGAGGCATTGCCCAGAGCATGGCTGTACGTATAGTTCACAAGCACGGTCACCCCCCCAGAGAATCGCCGATGAAATGTGGTCTGTAGCGCGTTATATGTGGAATTCCCTGCGGAATTGAAGTACGCGATGCCTGAATCGACATACGGGAAAGGACGCCGTGGAGCGTACGGAGCGGACGGGTCAGCCGTCGGATATGCCTGATTCAGATTGAAAAACGTGTAGAGCTTCGTCCCCTTAGAACCCACATAGGATGCCTCGAACAGCGTGTTCGGGTTGATCTGATATTGGAGCGTCGAATGCCACTGCCAGACATAAGGTGTCTTCAGATTGGGGTCAACAGAGAAGAGCGTGGGCGTATTCGGGTCGATGAGCGAGTTTGCCGGAAAACCATTCTGCAAGCTGCTCAATCCCGGAATGGAGCAGTCTTCGACAGCCGGGTTGGTCGAGGAGAGGCCGCACGGCGTATTAAAACTTTCTCCCACGAAATAAGGCGGATTGAAGCCTGGGCTGGGATTGCTGTAGGGTCCGCTTTCCGCGCCGCCGTAGAACATACCCACCGCGCTCCGCCAGACAATTTTTGAGGTTGCCTGGTATGCAAATCCAATGCGTGGCGCAACGTTGTTGTAGTCCGGATTGACCAGCCCGTTGGATGCCGTATGGTTGACAGGGAGAATGCTCGCAAATGTCGGCGTAAGCGAGACATTGCTATTGGTCGGAATGTCGAGTTGACCGGTGTATGGATTGAAATTGGCTTGCGAATTGAAACGTTCCTTTACCGTGCCGTAGAATTCGTACCGCACGCCAAGGTTCAGCGTTAGCTTACGGTTCACGCGCCAGTCGTCCTGAATGAACAGCGAATAGTTCTTGCGCGTGTAATCGATATTGTGCAGATTGTTGATGTCGCCGCCGTCCGGTAAGCCGGCAAGCAGCGCCGCGAGACCGCTACCTCCCGAGCCTGGGACTCCGGCATTATCGGTGAACACGGTGCCGAAATCGAGTTCGCCCCGGGGAGCCGCGGGTTGATAGATGGTGAACTCCTCCGGCCGATAATCTCCACCCCATTTCCAGGTGTGCGCCCCGTGAATGAGCGTGAACGTATCGGTCACACTGTAGGTGTTCTGGATTTCGTTCGACGGCAGGTAGGTCGGGCTCCCCAGCGTGGCCGCGTCGCTAAAGGTCAATTGCGGCAATCCGCCATTATTGCTGCCGTCGGAGTACGGAACGCCCGGAAAACCAATCTGCCCGGATACGTCCTCGTTGGCGTTGAACTGCAACCGCGACGCGTGAAGGCGATTGTAGCCAAGCCGCAGTTCGTTCACCTTCGTGGGGCTGAAAATGTGAGTCTCGCTGATAGCGGCGTTATATCCATTGATCTGCTCGTTTCCGGTAAAGAAGCCGCCGCCATCCGCAAGGCCGCCAAAAGGCCCCGGAATGATAGACGGCTGATTCGAGACGCTGAACCGGTAAAACGCGGAATCGGCGCTGGAGATGACTTGGTCCACGCGCACGTCGCCCTGGTTCCGATCCTGCGCTTCAACCGGGTTGGACAGGTAGTTATATCCGCCATTGCCGGTGACATTGGGCGTTGGGAAGAGGTTCATCACCTTCTGGCCGAGCGGATCGATTTTCGAGGCCGGAATCACGTTTGATGGGATCCCGCTGGCATCATAAGCGAATGGAATGCCGCAAAAGCCGGTGGGGCTGGCCGGATTGGCTTGGGTTTGCTGCGTGTCGAAAATTTCTCCGGCATACGTCATGCGGCCATTACAGTCCAGCACTCCGGTAGGCGAGGTCGTGTCGAGATAGCTTGAAAAATCGCCATTCCGCTGCGCGAGCGTCGGAACTTGCGATGTCAGAGTCTGGCTCTGGCGGATACGAAGTCCTTCATAATCACCAAAAGCGAACAGCTTGTCGTGAATGATGGGGCCGCCGAGTGTGGCTCCAAATTGATTCTGCTTATAAGGCGGTTTGTTTGCATCGAAGAAATTCCGTGCGTCCAGCTTTTCGTTGCGGAGGAACTCGTACAGCACGCCGTGAACTTCGTTGGTGCCGCTCTTGATCGTGGCGTTTACGATCGCGCCGTTCGCACGCCCGAACTCGGCGCCGTAGGAATCGGTCTGCACCTTGAACTCCTGCAAGGCGTCAACCGAGGGCATCACAACATAATTCGCTTCGTTCAGAAGATCCGGCAGGTTCGAGTTATTATCTACGCCGTCAAGCAGAAAATTATTTTGCAAAGACCGCGCCCCGTTTGCACTAAAGCCGAACCCTGTCTGATCGCGCGCTCCCGGTTCGCTGGTGGTGACACCGGCCGTCAACTGCGCCAACTGAACCGCATTCCGCCCGTTTAGCGGCAGGCCCGACATCAAGCGGCTATTGACCACCTGCCCACGCTCCGAAGTATCGGTTTCAAGCAGCGGCGCCGTTTCCTGAACCTGAACGGTTTCGCGGACTTCGCCGGGCTGCAGCGAAACATCGATGCGCCGGCGCTGCTGCACGTCGAGTGTGAGGGGGCCAACCTCGCTGGTCTTGAAACCCTTCGCCTTGATCGAAACCCGATATGTGCCGATACGCACAGGGCTGATGGTCCATTCGCCACTGGTATCACTGGCCGCTCGATACGTGAAATTCGTGCCGGTGTCCGTTGCCGTAACCTCAGCGCCCGGAACGGTGGCCCCTGTGGGATCGAGCACTCGACCCACCAGGGAGGCTGTATCCTTCTGCGCGAAACCAGCAAACGAGCACAAAATCAGTAGCGCAGCCGAACGAGAAAAGGCGTATTTCATAGACTAACTCTCCTGTGAACCCTTTCTAGACTCATACGCAACGACTTATCCTGGGGGGTACGTGTCGACGCGAAATAAATCGTGACGGCTGGCGACCAGGGGGGACGGGCGAGCGGTTGCCTTACGATGCAATTTGTGATCGTTTTCGATACCTTTCGTTGTAGGATCGATCGTAAGGGGAATTACGAAAGTTTGTCAAGCGATATGGGACCTGATGAGTGGAGGCTCGTCAGCGCCCGGGCCATTCGTTGACCTTTTCGCTTGCTTACGATATCTTCGCTGTGAAAGGTAGCGCCACCTGATTCGATTAGTTGCCACTCCGTTGCTAGCTCTGACTGTCCTGTGTCTACTCGCTTCCGGCGCACCGGAAAGTGAAGTGATGACCAGCCTTTACTCGGAGAATGCCCCCGCGTCATCGGCAGATCCGTCTGCGCCATTTTGGGCCGCGGCGCCGCGCATTCATGCTCAAGCGGACCAGTACGGCAATCCTGTGCCGGGCTATGAACTGGAAGTACGCTCGCGGTGGACCAAGCAGGATCTCTATCTGTTATTCATTTGTCATCACAAAACCCCACTCTTTCTAAAGCCCGATCCTTCGCAGTCCACCGAGACGAACGAACTGTGGAATTGGGACGTCGCGGAAGCCTTTATTGGCGATGACTTCATGCAGATCGAACAATATAAGGAATTCGAGGTGTCGCCACAAGGCGAATGGGTGGATTTGGCAATTAACCGCTTGCCGCATTCGACGCAACTCGGCTGGCAGTGGAACTCGGGCTTTGAGGTAGCCGCAAAGGCCGATGCTGGGGGCGGCGTCTGGTATGGAGAAATGCGGATTCCATTTTCGTCGATCAGCAAGGCCGCGCCTCATGACAGACTGGAATTTCGCGCAAATTTCTATCAGATGCAAGGCAAACCACCGGATCGGAAACAGGTTGCCTGGCAGCCGACCTATTCAAGCACGTTTCACGTTCCAAAGGCGTTCGGCCGGCTTCGATTGGTGACAGAGAAACAGTAGTGACGGATCTCCATAAAGGACGGGTGAGGTACGCTTCGCCTCTGCACGAGCTGGGACAATCTATGGAGGTCGGGCATGCCCGGCCCACTATCGATATGGCCGGCTATTGTCGTAGGACCTGATCTTGAATGCCCGAAGAGAGTCTAGCCACGCCGCGACCCGCAGCAAGCTTCCGCCGTGTTCTGCGGCTGCAAGACCTGGTCCTCTACGGCATCATCATCATTCAGCCAACGGCGCCTATGCCGGTCTTTGGTGTGGTGAGCCAGCAAGCTCGCGGGCACGTTGTCACCGCTATCATGATCGCCATGGTGGCCATGCTGTTCACAGCCATCAGCTATGGGCGGATGGCGCGTGTCTACCCAAGCGCGGGTTCCGCGTATGCGTACGTCACGAACGAGATCCATCCAAGCCTCGGCTATCTCACCGGATGGAGCATCACGATGGACTACCTGTTGAACCCCATCATCTGCACGATCTGGTGCAGTAAGGCCGCCGGCAACTTTCTTCCGTTCATACCGTACCCGGTGCTTGCCGTTGCGTTCGCCTTACTGTTCACATTAATGAATCTGCGCGGCATTGAAACGTCGGCGCGCCTGAACCAATGGCTGGTCTACTCCATGGGCGTCGTGGTCCTCATCTTTTTTGGCTATTCGGCAGCCTATCTGCTGCATCAGCCATTGACTGGCGCCGATTTCCTACGGCCGTTCTACGATCCGAAAACCTTCTCCATAGGCGCTCTCTCGTCCGGCACGGCGATCGCAGTGCTAACATACATCGGCTTCGATGGAGTCTCTACGCTTTCAGAAGAAGTGGAAAATCCCCGGCGGAACATCCTGCTGGCAACGGTGTTGACGTGCCTAATTACGGGCGTACTCGCCTCGCTCGAGGTATATGCCGGTCAATTGATATGGCCGGATTTCCACCATTATCCCGACGTCGATACGGCGTTCGTCTACGTCGCGGGGCGGGCAGGAGGAATGCTTCTGTTTACGATCATGAATCTCACGCTGCTGGTAGCGACGCTCGGGTCGGGTTTCGGATCGCAACTTGGAGCGGCCAGGCTGCTCTACGGAATGGGGCGGGACAACGTCATTCCTCGCCAATTCTTCGGCAAACTCGATCCGGTCCGGCAAATTCCACGGAATAACGTCTTGTTTAGCGGCGTACTGGCACTAATTGGGGCCTTGACGCTCAGCTATCAATTGGGCGCAGAGTTGCTGAATTTCGGGGCGTTTATAGCATTCATGGGCGTGAACGCAGCCGCCTTCATCCACTACTGCATCCGGGAAGGGAAGCGCGCCTGGACCGATTGGCTTCCTCCCAGCGCGGGATTTATCGTTTGCTTCTATATTTGGCTAAACCTGAGCCACCCAGCTAAAATCACCGGCGGCATTTGGCTTGGTGCCGGACTGCTCTATGGGCTGATGCGCGGAAGTTTGAGGCGGCGCCCCGAATCTACGATTTCTTGATCTCTCATGCAACAAGTAACACCACCTAGCGATGCTCAAGTCCGGCCACCCGGCGCCGTGACGCACGCCGAGATTTTTCAACAGCCGCAGCTTTGGCCTACTACGCTGAACATCGTACGGCAGACTGGGTTAGTTGCCGAAGCGTTTCCGGGCCCGGTCGTCGTCACGGGCGCCGGTACATCGGCATACGCGGCAATGGCGGTTGCCGAATCCTGGAGAAACGCGCAAGGGATACCGACCACCGATCTACTCCTCGATCCAACGCCTTTCTATGACAGGGGTGGGCTCCTGATTTCGCTGGCGCGATCGGGCGACAGCCCTGAAAGCATCGGTGTTGTCGAAAAAGTGCAGCGCCTCTTTCCGGCTGTAAAGCAGCTTGCAATCACTTGCAACGCGAATGGAAAGCTGGCAAACGCGCTTGGCGCCAGCGCGATTGTTCTCGACCCACGAACCAATGATCGCAGCCTGGCGATGACCAGTTCGTTTTCCAATCTTGTGCTGGCAGGCTTGGCCCTGGGCCATGCCCCTCGCCTTTCTTCGGATCTTCCTGCTATCTGCGATCGAGCGGGGTCGAAACTGGGGGAATTTGATGAGCAGGCGCGAACTGTCGCCGACCGGCCGGTTTCACGTATCGCCATTCTCGCCTCGCGCCCGCTATTCGGCGCCGCCCGCGAAGCGTCGCTGAAAATTCTGGAGATGACGGCGGGAAAGTGCGTGGCGATTCCGGAGACATTTCTCGGCCTCCGCCATGGTCCAATGAGTTTCCTGCGCGCCGATGCGCTCGTTCTCTGTTTCCTGTCCACCAATCCGCTGTTCCGGCGTTACGAAGAAGATCTCGTTGCAGAGTTGAAGGCCAAAGGGTTGGGCTACATCGTGGGAATCGGACCGGACGACTGGCCAAGAAATCTCTTCAACGACTTTGTTCCGTCGACCGCTCCCTGCCTACCGGATTTTTTGCGAACGCCGTTTGAAATCATATTCCCGCAATTGCTCGCCTATCATCTCAGTTTGCAGGCGGGACTGAATCCCGATAGCCCCAGCCCCAACGGCGTGATCACGCGGGTAGTGAAGGGCGTGCGAATTCATGAAGACTGACAAAATGCTCGATTGCATTGTTGCCGGTGATTCGAATGTCGATCTCATGGTGAACGGGGCGCCGGAACTTGAGTTCAACACGGAGAAGCTTGCCGGGGGAATGGATCTGGTTCTCGGCGGCTCGAGCGCGATTACTGTCTTTAACCTTGCACGATTGGGCGCCCGGACTGGATTCATCGGAGTAGTCGGACAAGATTCATTCGGTGATTTTGTCGCGCAGCGCCTGGCGTCGGCCGGTGTCAATCTTGACTGCTTGCGGCGCCATCCAAAAGAAAAGACGGGCATAACCATCTGGCTTAGCCGCAAAAAGCAGCGCGCCGCCATCACAAGCATTGGCACGATCGCGCTGCTGCGGACAAGCGACGTCAAGGAGGATTATCTACGACAGGCGCGGCACCTCCATGTCGGACACTACTTTTTGCTGGAGCAGTTCCACAAGGGTGCGGCGGCGCTCTTTCGAAAAGCAAAGCGGCTCGGACTGACGACTTCGCTCGACTGCAATTACGATCCGACGGAAAAGTGGGACTCGGGCATCTGGGATGTTCTTCGCCACACCGATATCTTCTTTCCAAACGAGGACGAAGCGAAGCATCTCACCGGCGAGGAGACGGCGGACGCGGCCGCGAGAAAACTGGCGGAGCGGGCCGGAACCGTTGCCGTGAAGTTGGGCGCAAGAGGAGTTCTTGTGCGCAGTAATGGCGGGACCTTTCGAAAACCGGCGGTCAAAACGAAAGTCGTCGATACGACCGGCGCCGGCGATAGCTTTAATGCCGGATATCTTTCGCGTTTCCTGAAGGGCGCAAGCATCGAAGAAAGCAGCCAGGCCGGACTCGTCGCAGCGGCGCGCTGCGTCGCCCATGTAGGCGGAACCGCCGCGTTCGAGTCCAGGAAGCTGTGAGGAGGGTGCCAAAAAAGAGGCTGTGTTGGACCCTTGCCGGGCATGTTATTCGTGGCGCAGGCTCCCAGTCCAAGGTCGCTTCAGGAGACTGGCCGGAGTGTTAACGCCGCCATCGTTGCTTTTCGTTGAGCCTGATAATCTGAAATGCCTCGAAAACTGAACGATATTGCCCACAGAAGCGCGGCGGTTGTCGCGCACAGCGGCGGCCCAACACCTGTAATCAACGCAAGCCTTCTCGGAATTGTAGAACAAGCTCGCCTCCACTCGCAGATCACCGCCCTGTATGGAGCGCGGTTCGGTATTGCCGGCATCCTCTCTGAAGATTTCATCGACCTGTACCAGCAACCGGACGATACTCTGCAAGCAGTTGCGCGCTCACCGTCGTCGGCCCTTGGCACTTCGCGCCGGGAAGTCGGTTCAGCCGAACTCACGCAAGCTCTCGATGTGTTTCGGGCGTACGATATCCGTTATTTCTTTTACAACGGCGGAAACGGCTCCATGGGCACCGCGCACCAGATTCAGTCGATGGCGGATGCCGCCGGCTACGATCTCCAGGTGATCGGCATTCCGAAAACGATCGACAACGATCTGCTCGAAACCGATCACACTCCGGGGTATGCCTCGACGGCTCGATTTTTCGCATCCGCGGTTCGCGATATCGGCGCCGATAATCGGGCGCTGCCAGGCCAGGTGGAGTTCATTGAAATCCTGGGCCGTAATGTTGGCTGGCTTGCGGCAGCCACTTCGCTCGCTCGCGCGCGACATGACGATGCACCGCATCTCATTTACTTCCCCGAACAGCGCTTGCCCGTGGACAAATTGCTCTCGGATGTGGAGCGTGTATTCCGGCGTTTGAATCGCTGCGTGGTTTCGGTTTGCGAGGGACAGCTAGACGAAAACGGCGAGCCGTTCGGCGCGGACGTTCGTTCGGGATCGCGTGGAAATCTCGCGATGAACCTGGCGCACCGTCTCGCTCTGCTCGTGATGGAGCGTCTGAAGATTCGTGCCCGAAGCGAGAAGCCCGGACTCCTCGGCCGCGCTTGCACGGCGTGCATCTCGGATACCGACTGGAACGAGGCGCGCCACTGCGGCCAAGCGGCGGTCGCCGCTGCCATCGAGGGCGAAAGGGGCAAGATGGTCACGCTTTTACGGGGCAGCGGGGCAGAGTACGCGGCTGAGACGGGTCTTACAAGCCTCGATCGCGTCGCCTTCTTCGAGCGACCGTTCCCGGCCGAATGGCGCAACCAGGACGGCAACGATGTTTTACCTCAGTTTCACGGCTACGCGGCGCCGCTCGTCGGAACCATCGAAGCGCATGGAGCCCTGGTGGATGCTCGCGTTTCTAAATCTCGCAATACTCTGCACTCGGAGAAATAATGAATCGTAGACAACTTATGAAAACCGTTCCGGCTGCGGTTGCCGGAATCAGTATGAAGCCGGCGATGGGTCAGTCCCCAAAGAACTCGCCGAAAGAGGGCGTGCTGCCGCTCGAACAGTATGAGCCGAAGAGCATGCTGCATACCGTCGAAACCCACGTTCCGCGCGCGCGTTTCCCCCTGATCGATTTCCATACTCACCTCACGTGGAGCGGTGAACTGAGCGGCAAAGACGAGGTAAAGCTCATCGAAAAACCGGAAGCGCTTCTTCCTGTGATGGATCGTAAGAACATCCACACGATGGTAGATCTCACGGGTGGCTATGCCAACGGGTTGAACGACGCGATCCGCCTGCTCCAGCAGGCCCACCCAGGCCGGTTCATCGTGTTCACAGAGCCATGGTGGAGCAAAATTGAAGACCCGAACTATCCGAAGTTTCAAGCGGATCAGATCGAGGCTGCGCACAAAGCCGGCGCGAAAGGCATCAAGGTTCTCAAAATCCTCGGCTTGTATTTACGGGAGCACGTCAAGACAGGGAAGCTGGTTGCGATTGACGACCGGCGCTTCGATCCGATGTGGGAAGCGGCCGGCGCGATGAAGATGCCGGTGGCGATGCATATCTCGGATCCGGAGGCGTTCTTCCTGCCGATAGACCGATTCAACGAGCGCTGGGAAGAGCTGCACGCGCATCCCGATTGGTCCTTCCATGGCAAAGACTTCCCAAGCAACATGGAGCTCCAGGAAGCGCGCCGGCGCGTGATGCGGAGGCATCCCAAAACACAGTTCGTTTGCCTGCATGTCGCGGATTCCGAAAATCTCGCGTATGTCAGTGAATGCATGGACGAGCTGCCCAACATGGCCGTGGATATCGCCGCGCGTATTAGCGAATTGGGACGGCAGCCTCGAGCCTCGCGAAAATTCTTCGATAAATATCAGGACCGCATCGTTTTCGGGACCGATGCGGTTCCGAAGGGCTACAACACTCCCCAGCAGGTGTTCCTGGATGGCCTTTACGAAATTTATTACCGCTTTCTCGAAACCGAGGATGAATACTTCGACTATGCCCCGGCGCGAGTTCCACCGCAGGGCCGCTGGCGGATTTCCGGCATCGGCCTGCCGGAAAGCATTTTGCAAAAGGTCTATCGAGACAACGCCGCGAGATTCCTGGGCCTCAGCGCGTAGCTAAGATAGTCGGGGCGTGCCTCGACCCTACAACAGACTATGCATTTCTTGTAGAGGACGGGCATGCCCGTCCTCCGCGCGGGCGCACGGGTCGCCCTCGTGCAAAGTCACTCGATCAGGTTGATCGTGCCTCGGCATGCACCTGCGCCGCA
>JAICLJ010000318.1 GCA_025927575.1 Bryobacteraceae bacterium
GAATCCAGGCCGGGGAGTGTTGGCCGCCCACTCGACGGGATAGAAATCCGTATCGCCGACCCGGATACGCTCGAGCCCCTTCCTGTTGGACAACAAGGGATGATTCTGGTCAACGGCCCCAGCCGAATGCCGGGGTACTATCAAGCTCCGGACCTGACGCGCCAGGCGATTCGTGACGGGTTCTACGTGACCGGCGACTTGGGTTACGTCGATGAGGACGGCTTCCTCTATGTCACAGACCGCATCTCCCGGTTCAGCAAAATCTGCGGAGAGATGGTCCCACATCTACCAATCGAAGAAGCAATTTGCGAACTGACTCAATCATTCGTCGTCGGCGTGCCGGACGAACTTCGCGGCGAGCGCTTGATCTTGCTCTATACAAACGCAGAAGCTACGCCCAGTGATATTTACCGGCGGCTTTCGCAGTCCGGTTTGCCTCCACTCTGGATACCCAAGCGCGACGACATGCATGTTGTTCCCGCGATCCCCGTTCTGCCGAGTGGCAAAGTGGATCTGCTCCGGTCTCGCGAACTGGCCGCGTCCTCGGCGACGCGAAGCTAAGTTTCCGAATCAAGTTTGTAGATTGCTCGCGTCAGTCTGCTGAGAAATGGCCGTTAATGCCTTAACCCCGGCACTAACGGGTCGAGACCTGCATGGCCGACGCGGAGCGCCGACTTGCTCGTCGTAATCCATTGAGGCCCCGCATTTCTTCATCACCATTTCCTCTTGTAAATGGCAAAGTACGGTTGATTGGACAACGTCGCGTTGAACGCTGGGTAAAACCAAGCCTCGGAGTTGCCACGGCGTAGTTCGAAGCAATACTGCAGAGGGAAAGCCGAATTTGTGTACTCGCCCGGAATCGAAGACCCAAACATACCTGCTGCGCGCTCCATCTCGATCGATCGCCACCGCTCGCCCTGGTTCACATGCCGGTAGTACAGCAGTACCGAGGAAGGCGATTCATGCGCCGACAGGTCAGACATGTTCAGCGCCACCGAAAGTGGCTGGCCCGGCTGGAACGCGGACTGCGGCGTGTGACTGCAACGGACGAAAGGACGGTGGGTCCTCTGTATGGCAGAATGAACGGCCGGTTGCGCTTTTTCCGGTGATGAGCCTTTTGGGTTCGACTTGCTCTGCAAAGCCGCCTTCATCGCGTTCACATCTTTGTCGATGTCCGGGAGGCGGGTTATCCAGTGGCCCTGCCGAATCGGGACATCGCCGTATGTGATATTCGATCGGTAGATCGTCTGCGCGCGTTTCGCCATAGCGGCCCAGTAATCACGGGCTTTGCGATACTGCTCGAGAGCCAGCTTTCCTGCCTCAGGATCACCGGTTTGCTGATAAATCTCGTAAAGCACTCCGCTGCGCAGCTTTGCGGAAAAGAACTGTCCCAAGCCGTTCTGGATGAGAACATCCTCTTGTATTCGCCGGAACTCAGGTGAGACATTTGAACCCATCTCTTTCCCAGCTTTCGCCAGAGCTTGTAAGGCTGCGGCAGCACAATCCTCGAGCCATTGCGCCACCTCGATCGGAGAATATTTGGCATTGGCGCGGCCGGCTAGAAGATCGGCGGCGTGCTCCACGATCGTGGAAAAGAGCTGTGGATCCAGCGGGCTTACTGTCCCAAAACACTTCGGATTCGGCGTGTCCCTATACGGAGACGGCTCGCTCCCAAGCACAATCGGCATGTTTGCATAGATCTCAGGCCAGAAGGAATGATTCGAAGCCGAGGGAAGATGGGCCGAGGTCAGGA
>JAICLJ010000173.1 GCA_025927575.1 Bryobacteraceae bacterium
CCAGCAGCCGAGTTCTAGCGGACGAGCCGCGGGTCCAAAGCAAGCGGGAAGCTCCCTTCGATCGTTATAGTTGAGGCATCTCCATAACTCGGGTTCAGCATCCAATTCCAGGTCTCCGGCACGATCGCCGAAGGAATCTGCGTCAAGCCCTTTGGTAGTGGCTTGCGGCGGCACGTCGCTGGCGGCAGGGCCTGGCTAAATTGCCCGCGAAACCTCGTGGAACGATGGAGCGCAGAGCGCAACCGGCGGCGGCATCAGTACGTTTTTCCCGGCTCCCGATTATCAGGCTCAAGCGGGCGTCCCCAAGTCGACCGTTCGGCCGAATTTCGCGGGTCGCGGAGTTCCCGATATTGCCGCATGCGGCGACCCGCAAAGCGGATATTTTGTCATCGTCGATGGAATCGCGGGAGTAATGGGTGGAACCAGCGCGGTGGCCCCGTTATGGGCAGGGCTGACCGCGTTGATAAATGAGGAACTGGGATATCGCGCCGGCTTTCTGAACCCCCTGCTATACGGGACGGTGTTGCAGCACAAAGCGCTGAACGACATCGTCACCGGCACAAACCGCGGGTATCCGGCGAAGCAGGGTTGGGACGCCTGCACAGGGTTGGGATCTCCGAACGGACAAGCAATTCTCGAAGCAATCCGGCAAGTTCACGAACAGCCTAAATAACCACTCCACGCTATGGAACTGACAGACAAATGCTGGGCGCCGGGGGCCTGCAGGCAAGCTCATTGGTCGCGGTGAACCACGGACCAGGTGCTTTCGCGCCAACCTACTCTGCACAAAGAATCTCCACCACATCCATGTTGGCAATACGGCGAGTAGCAACCCAGATGCTCGCCGCCGCAACCAGACACACGGAGATCGTCGCGAGAACATAGGTCGCAACGTCGAAGCCTTTTGCTCCTTCAATCAGACCACCCAACAGCTTTCCGGTACTTGCAGCACATGCAATTCCGCCGAGAGCGCCAACGACAACAGTCGCTAAACCGTGGCGGACAAGCCTCGTGCGCAAGCGCGTGGGCGTTGTCCCTAGCGCCAGCCTTACACCCATCTCGTGAGTTCGCTGCGTGACGGCATACGAAACGACTGCGTAGATGCCGATAAGCGCCAGCAACAGAGCAAAGCTTGCAAAAAAGGCCAGCGCCGTTCGATAGAACTTCGGACGGGCAAAGGCCCGATCCATCCGTTGCCGCATCGTTTCGACGCCGTACACCGGAACGCCAGTATCAACCGACTGCAAAGCGGCCTGGATCGCGGCTACATGGTCTTCGGGCCGACCTTTGACCTTCACGACGAACGTCGAGTCAAATCCTCCGGGGTTGTGCGCAGGAATGAAAGTCTCTGGCGGATCCACATCGAAAACATCCGAGATGTACTGGCCCATAAAATCAAGGTTTCGGACGACGCCGACGATCCTTCGCACGGTCCCATCCGGACCTGTGACCATGTGTGCGACGGCATCGGCCGGCCGCAAGCCAAAGCCTCGCGAATGTTTCGTTGACGAGCACGACCTTGGCGTTAGATCGGACTTCCGCATCGGTAAACTCGCGCCCATAAAGAACATGCCCGCCTGTCGTTGCAAAGTAATCGGCCATGATTGGAATGACATCGGCGGCCGTGCCCTGCGCCGATGGATGACCGTCAAACGCGTACGGACCACCTATGAACTTTCCAGACAAGAGAGGCAAGAACTCGGTGGAGCTTGCATTTCGCACTTCCGGCAGGCGCCGCAGACGATCCAGCACCTCTTCGAAATAATGCAGCCGTAGCCCAGGCTTGTCGCGGACCGTGCCATCAAGCGCGACGCTCCCGGTAACGACACCGTCGGCCCTAAATCCACGGTCGATATGAAGCTCTTGGGAAACTGCTTGAATAACCGATACTGAAGCCGTAAGTAAAACAATTGTTAGCGTTACCTGTGCCGCAACCAGCACATCTCGCACGATCCGCGAGCTGCGCAATTCGGTAGACCCTCGGGCCGCGAACAAGTGTATTCGGCCAACGCTCAGCGCAGGCAACAGTCCGAAAAGCACTGCGCTGAGCACCGCGACCCCGACCATAAATGCGAGTACTCTCACATCAAGAATGGTGTAGGTCTGCGACGGCAAAGGGGCCGGTTGCACTTTGCTCGCCAATGAAGTTGCCCAGACCGCAACGATCAAGCCAAGCCCAGCCGAAACGATCGCCAGCAGCAGACATTCCGTAAGTATTTGCTGGATGAGACGCGGCCGGCTTGCGCCCAGGGCCGAACGGACGGAAAGTTCGTGCTGCCGATCGGCCGTCCGCGCCAGCATCAGATTCGCGAGATTGGCGCAGGCAATCAGCAAAATCAATACCGCAACACCCATCAGGAGAAGCGAGGCGTTTTTGACGTGCCCCGCCAGTTCGTCCGCAAGAGGCATCATCATCGGAATCCAATCAGCCCGAAACCTGCGATGCGGCTCGAGGTGATGCACATCGGCCGCGAATGCTGCCCGAGCTTTTGTCCAACCGATGCCGGGTTCCAGACGGCCGATCGCCGCCCATCCGTTGTTACCACGCGTATACTCGGGCGATTTCCACAAAACCGTGCTTGCCGGATAATCGAAATTCGTCGGCATCACCCCGATAATCCTCAACGGCTCGTCCGGATGCGGTTGCAATCCGTAGACGCGGATCGTCTTCCCGAGGACTTTGTCGCTGCCGGCATACAATTCTTGCCACAGCCCATAGCTGATGACCGCGACTCCATGATCTCCCGACGCAAATGTTCTTCCGATTATCGGTAGCGAACCCAGCAAAGAAAAGAAATTGCGCGAAGTCATTGCAATGTGCGCCCGCAACATATGTTGCGGATCGCCGATATTCAAGTCGCCGTCTTCAAACAGCGCGGCATCCTGGAGGTAATTCGAATGCCGACGCCAGGAATCGAATTGCGCCGCACTATCATGCGGAGGCAGGAAATGAACTAATGCCGCCAACCCGGCCGGATCCCGGAAAGGCAAGGATCGCAACAACAGTGCGTTAACAACGCTGAAGACGCCAGTATTCGCGCCGATGGCGACGCCCAGCGCTATAACCGCAAAGCCCGTCTGCCAAGGACGTTTCGCCCAAAACCGCAACGCGTGCCGGCTATCGCGTCCGATCTCGATCGCAAGTTGAACGGGAAGAGAAATCGTGAAGTCGAACAGTAAACGCATCCAAAGCCAGACAACTGGAAACCCCGATTGCGCGTCGGCTAGTTCATCCTGAAACTCATGCTCCATGGCTTTCGCGTACTCCTCGCGAAATGCTGTGGGGTAGAGGTATAACAGAATCCGATAGAGCTTAAGCATGTCTGGCTCTCCCGAAAGTTGCCACCGCCATTTCTGCGAGTTCCCGCATGCGCGCTGCCTCCGCCCGCGCGACTTGCCTCCCCAAGCTCGTAACCCTGTAATACCGTCGCCGCTCGTCGTCGAGATGCGGATCCGGCCGCTCATCCGATTCCTCAATCAATCCGAGGTCCAGCATCTTAGAGATCGATCCGTACAACACGCCCGGTCCGAGTTTGAGCTTTCCATTCGTGCGCTTCGCAATTTCGCGCTTCAACGCGTAACCATGGCGGTCGCCTTCGCCGAGCGAGAGCAGAATGTGGAACACGACCGGCGATAGTGGTATCAGATTGTCGGCCGGTGACATATTAGTACAATAACAGATCTAATGCGTCGAATTTTATATCAACTTCAATCACGTCCAGGCAGTGCAAGTCGCACGACGAAAAGGGATCGGATTGCTGCGCTCCGGCAGGCGTGTCAGTTTTGTCGGACACGCTGAGCCCGGTGGCGTCCGCTCCGGCTGAATCTCGGGTAGCGATTCGGAAAGTGTTCTCCTCAGGCGTGCATACGAGTTTATGGTCGAGGTGGTGGAGGCGTGAGCGACTGAAGCTGCGAACGAAAGTCCGATTTAGTTCATCGCCGCGAGGCGGTTCATCTCTCGACTGGACCATCTCTCTCGCGAATGGGACGCGCTGCTTCGGAAAGAATGGTGGACGCGATGGCCGGTCCACGGGCAGTGAGAGGAGAAGATCGATATCACGTGGTTTGGCATCGTCGTTTGCATTTCCGGTAGCTCTTTCCGAAGCCGCGCAACTCGACGTTCTACATCGCGCACCTGTTCATCGAGCAGAGTAATCCGGCAGTAGGAAGAGAATAGGCTCGCTGGCGGCTTCTGCCGCGCCAGGCGCAAGTTGAAAAAGATGATTCTCTCAGAATACCTACCGCTTGCTCGGTGCTGAAGCGGCTGATTCGGTGATGCACCAGGATCTGGTAATGCGCTTGGGGGGGAAGCTTTGCCGCTTTAGCTAGTGTCGGAACCTTACTCAGTAAATTCCATGCAAAGAGGTCGCCGGCTCCAGAGCTCCCATTCTGTAACCTACCAGCCCCATGGCTTTTCCTTCCTATGGAAGCGGCTTGATCTTGATATCCCGGAACCAGGCATCGTTATCGTGATTCTGCAAACTGATCGGGCAGTCTTCTACGGGCTGATCGACAAGCAGGCGATACACTTCCGAGTTCGCGCCCCATCGCTTCGCCAGATCCTTTTTCATCTGTTCCATGTTCAGCATTGTGTCGACCACCTTGACGCCGTTCAGCCAGTGTTCGACATGTTCACCCTTCACGATCAGCAGTGAGTGATTGAATTCACCCGCAGGTTTTGAGACAGACTGTGATGGGCCCATGATGCTGTAGAGCGCTCCAGTTTGGTACAGAGGGCCGCGCCGGGCGTCGGGATGGCGGGCATTGTCGATCATCTGATATTCGAAACCGACCACGTAAACCTGCGCCCGCTCGATGGGTCCAATTTTCGGCCGATCGGCTTCGGTGCTGTGGCTAATGGCGTAAGCGACCTTATCCTCGAACCGTTTGGCGCTAGCCGGCACTGTTTGCTTTGAGAGAACAACAAAACGCTGGATGCGATATTTCACGCCACTGTTGCCGCCGAGCGCCACCTTCCAATCCCATTCGAGCTCGAAATCGTGATATTTCTGCTGGGAAACCAAGTCCTCCGTAATGTGCGGATGCGGAGTGGCCTTCAGGCATCCATCGTCGATGCTCCACGCATCTCCGCGAGGATTTTCATCGGCGGGGTTGATCCAGTGGGTCATGGTCTTCCCGTCGAACAGCAACTGCCAGCCTTCGGCGCGTTCTTTCGCGGAGAGCGTGTTATGCGGTTCGGCAGCGTGGGCGGCAAACGAGGACGCGCACAGGGCAACCACTGTCATCGCGATCGAAGCGAATCGCAAGGAAGAAGCATCTCGAGCCATGAACTGATTTCATCACAGCGTTTGCCCGGCTAACGTGTCACGCTTGCGCGGCGCGTTCAAGTTCCGCGATGTCGAGTTTCTTCATCCGAAGCATGGCCTCCATCGACTTAGGATTGGCGATGAGTTCAGGCAGGCGCGCGGGCACGATCTGCCACGAGAGGCCGAACTTATCCTTCAGCCACCCGCACTGCCCCTCGCTGCCTCCAGCGGACAGCTTCGACCAATAGTCGTCCACCTCCTGCTGCGAGTCGCATCGCACCACAAACGAGATTGCTTCCGTGAATTTGAACATGGGGCCGCCGTTAATCGCGGTAAACTTCTGGCCATCGAGCTCAAACGCAACAGTGAGGATGCTGCCCTTGGGTCCGCGGCTGTCGTCGGCAGTGCGCAATTCACTGAGGTGACGCGAGTTTTTGAACACCGTCAGGTAAAAACCCACAGCCTCTTCGGCGTTCGAGTCGAACCAGAGAAATGGAGTAATGCGAGGAAAGTTTTCAAGAGCGCTCATTGAATTCCACCAACTTTCTGCTTCTCGAGCAATCGAAACGCCACATAGAGGGTGGATCGTCTCGCGTGGCCCAGTGGATATTGTACGCACATATAGCTTGTAAATTGTAAGTGTTCTGTGTCAATTATGCCGGCCCGCGTGTTCCAGGCAGCGGAACGCAACACACTCGAGAAATTGGAATTCACCAAGCTAGATCATTCCGGCCGGATCGCTCGCCGCGCGCCCTGGACCAGACCGCGGATCGAACCCGAAAGAAATCCCCAAGCGCCTTTTGTCGACCGCGCCCAACGGAGCCGTCTAGACTGCCGCCACAAGTAGCGGCGATGGATAGCCTCCACGCGGTTGGCGCAGTGAACCGCCCCGTGACGCTCCGTAGTCAAGCTCATCCTCATGCTGGGAGAGAAAACGTCTGATCCCAGCCAATCGTTTATCCGCTCCAACTGCCTTTCCACAGATTCACCGAATGAGACATAAGAGAAGAACCGGCTGTCGATATTCAGTTCGTTCATGCCGACGCTCGCGCTTCGCTGAAGAGCAATCACTGGGCTGCCCAGGGCGAGACAATCCATAATCTGGAGAAAACCGTTTGAGACCAGACTGACCGCGCTTGCCGAGAAGAAGCCAAACACCACGGGGTCTAGCTGAAGCGGAAGGCACACGAACTTCTCCATTGCGATTCCCATGGCTCCCGCTTCACGCAGGCAAACAGCAGGATTACGGCACATCACGATCTTCACGAGATCGGGTTGAGCGAGGCGGGCAAGCAAGTCAAGCCCCTTCTTTAATACGTAGGTGTCATACGCGACGAACGTAAGCCAAGGGACATCCCGCCACTCGATGGGTATCGGTAAGTCCTGTTTAGAAACCACCGTTTCAATAAAAGGAGGAGTGACTTCATACGGAGACCGCAGGAGGAGATCATTTCTCCAGAAAGTCGACAGCGCATAGAGCAGCACCAGATCAACTCCGGCTTTCTCGGGAAGAAGCCGGTCATTATAGAACTGATCGAGAACGATGAAAGGTTGTGGAAGACGGCGGGCGGCATCGTAATACAGCCGCATGGGAGAAATCGGCCCCTCGCCCATCACAATAATGTCGGGATTCATCGCCGCGAATTCCGCAGCCGCCACATCCACGGTGAGTTCAGGCCGCTCGCGAACCAGCCGGATGAACTTGATCGATTCCTCGGCGGCGGCGATCTTCGGGTCCGCCAGCATGGGCCCGGAGTTGCAAATGATGGGACGCCATCCCCGGCGCGACATTTCGGTCGCAAGGCGGAAGGCCCGCATGAAGGCTCCGCCCACGATCGGGTTGTTCATCGTATAGGTGATGAACAAAATGACGTTTTCAGAGGTCATGCAGTCCGCGGAAATCATAACATCGGTTCATCGGAGTGAAGGCAACCGAGCGCCAAATGGAGGACGTGGCCCTCCGGTCCAACCGGTGAGGCATGCGGATCGTCGCCTCAAATCGATATGCTTATCGCATGAAATTTGCGCTCTTGTTGTCTCTGTTCACGTCGGCGCTGCTGGCCCAATCCCGCTGTGTAGTCGAAAAGCCGACGACTCAGGGAATTCAGGCCGCTATCGATGCGTGCTCGACAAGAGGCGGCGGAGTTGCGTATCTCCCGCCTGGGCAATACACCACTGGGCCTCTCTGGCTGAAGGATAATGTCGAACTTCGGCTGGAAGCAGGCGCCACTATTTCACTCAGCCAAAATCCGGCCGATTGGCCCGAGGGCTCACGCGCCCTCGTTAACTCCCGCGGGGCGAAGAACATCGCCATCACCGGGCGCGGAACGATCGATGGCAACGCACGATATGAATACGCCCCGATGCGCGGTGTGGATCCTGAAATTAAGGAGGAGATCGAGAACGCCCGAAAGGCCGGCGTCGAAATGAAACGCTACTACCGGACCGGCGTGCAGAAATATCTCCTTGTGCTCCAGGATTCGAGTGAGGTTCGTCTCGAAGGCGTCCGCCTCATCAATTCGCCCCTCTGGACGATACGCCTCCAGGACTGCGATCAGGTATGGGTTCGCGGTGTTTACGTGTATTCAGATCTGGAGAAAGGCGTTAATGCCGACGGCATCGATATCGTCTCCTCATCCAATGTTCTGATTTCGGATTCCATCATTACTACCGCCGATGATGCTATCTGCCTGAAGAGCGAAGCCATGAGAAACAGAAGCGGGGCAAACACGAGCCGGCCTGTACGGCCGACCGAAAACGTGACCGTCAGCAATAGCATTCTTTCTTCATCGTCCACTGCGATGGTGATCGGCACGGAAACGTACGCCGACATCCGGCACGTACTCTTCTCCAATATTGTGGTGCGGAATTCTAACCGGGCGTTCGGCATTAATGTGCAGGACGGCGGCACGGTAAGCGACGTCCGCTTCGAAAACGTAACTTTTGAATTGAACCGCCGCCATTGGAACTGGTGGGGCAGCGCCGAAGTCTTCAAGTTCGTTCTGAAGAAGCGCACGCCCGAATCGCCGCTCGGCCGGATCGAGAACATCACAATCGATGGAGCTCAAGGCACCGCACGCGGCACATCCCTTGTTGCCGGCCACGTGGATCGTCCCCTGAAAAACATCACCATCGAAGGGCTCCGCATAAAGATGCTGGCTGAGAACCAACCGGACAAACGCGCCACCGACGCCATTGTCATTGAACGTGTCGATGGTCTGACCTTGCGAGATGTCAAAGTGGACTGGGATGATCGGCCGGCAGAGCCTTCCTGGGGTAGCGCACTGGTTCTGCGCGACATAGATGGGCTGGAGATGAATGGATTCCGTGGGCGATCAGGCAGCCGCGATGCCTCCGTACCCATTGTCCGTAAAGAACGCGTGAAAGAAGTTGTGCCTTAGGGATTCGGCTAGAGTTATTACACCTCGTCCTCACGCAATTTAATAATGGAAGGATTGGCGAGGACTCGGGTACGAGAACCCTTGACGCCTCATCTGGAATTGATACTATCCTTGAATGCGCCCTCAACCGCTAATCGCTGTAACAGATGTGGAAGCGAGCAGCAGATGGTACCAACGTCTGCTCGGGTGCCGGAGCAATCATGGCGGCAGCGCCTATGAACAGTTGGTTTCGAATGGCGAACTTGTGCTTCAGTTGCACAGCTTCGAAGTAGAACACCATCACGGCCCCATCGGCGATCGGGACGACAAGCCTTATGGAAACGGCGTTTTGCTGTGGTTTGAAGTTGACGACTTTGACGCAGTTGTGAGGCGTGCCTCTGAGATGAGCGTCGAGATCGTCCTGCCACGGCATCGAAATCCGCCCGATGGTGACGGCGGGCCGAATCATTGGGAGTGCTGGATGCGGGATCCAGACGGCTATCTCGTAGTTGTCGCCAGTCCGTACGGAACCGCGGATGGATCCTGGCGTCCGGATAAGAACCCCTTCGGCGGTTGACGCGGATAGCCGGCAATCATTTCAAAAAAGACTGCCGCCAGCGCAGTCACTCTTGTGATTCGCCAGGTTAGAAAAGAACCTTCATTTGGAATTGAATGAAGCGGGCGGCCAACTGGTTGGTAACGCCCACCAGCGGAGCGCCAAAGCCGGGGCCGGGTGCAGCGCCGTTGCCGTAAGTGCCGCTATAGCCGACGAAATTGGGGTGATTAAAAACGTTGAAGACCTCGATGCGTGGCTCGATGCGGAAATGTTCATTGAACGTAATCGGCCGCTCCACGAGCGACGATACCTCGTAAATAGGAGCGCCGCGCCCCGCATTTCGACCGATCACGGAGCCGTTCACGACAGGACGATCCGTCGTGGCCCCGGTATCGCCTGAATTATTCACGCCGGTGACATAGTTGAAGGGCAAGCCGGACGCAAGAGTGACGACCGCGCCGATGTGCAGCCCCCAAAAACTGGATCGAGCTCCGCTTAGGACCAACCGCTGGCGCTGATCGAAGATGGCGCTGGCGCGTTCGGCATTGCCAGTAAAATTCGCGTCATTTGGATTCTGACTGGGGACGTCCGGGTCTACATTATTGATGGCGTGCGACCAGGTATAGCTAGCGAGCACGGTCATATGCGCAAGGCGGCCAGTAACGTTGATCTGAAGCGAATGATAGATGGAGTAACCGTCCGCGACGTCCGTCTGAATGACGGAGTACGGCGGCTCTGCATTTGTCACCTTCTGTGGGTCGCAGGTTAATCCGTTCTGCGCGTACCACCAGATCCAATAGAGACGTGTGCAATTAGCCGCGTGCGCCGCGCGAATCTGGCCGGGCGCGGTGCGAACGAAAGGCGCTGGCGCATCGATGTCAAGCGGACGATTGATGCGTAGCGTGTGTGATCCAACGTAATCTGCGCGTGCCACCCAACCTTTGCCGAGGCTGCGTTCAACAGCAAAAGTCCATTGTTCGGAATACGGATTGAGGAGGTGGCC
>JAICLJ010000095.1 GCA_025927575.1 Bryobacteraceae bacterium
ATCCGTCGCTGAAAAGAAGATCGCCGGCTGCAATGCAATTGAGATCCAACGCTTCTTTAATAACTCAGCGGCGATAGGCGTCGCGAACATGGCGATGTGGCCGACCAATAAATCGGCGTCTTCAACCGCGCTCATCACGTCTTGAAAAGAATCACGAAGAGCCGGCATTAACATCTCACGAAACAGGAACTCCGGTCCGCGGTGCGCGTCCATCACTTTCGCCACCATGTCCGACCGGTCTTCGAAGTTTTCGAAATCCGGCCGGACCGGCGCGAAGCGGATGCCTTCGCTTTCCACTTTTTCGCGATAGAGCCTGCTCGTCGCGATGACGGCTTCGTAACCGCGCCGTTTCATCTCAATAGCGATCGCCAGATAGGGGTGCAGGTCGCCCAGCGAGCCAAATGTCGTGAAAACGATTCGCATCGCTCCCCTACAGCTTGACAGAGGGGGGGGTCTGGGGCTGGCGAAAGCTCCGGACGCCCTGATACACTACATCGCATCCAAGCGTCCGGGCCTGGGCCCATTCGTGTCGCCGCGACGTTTGAGCTATCTGGAGGTGTGTCCATGGAGCAACGCTCGTGAGTCTTGGCGCCAACAGCCTTCTGGGACCTTACGAGATACTCACGCCCCTGGGCGCCGGCGGAATGGGCGAAGTCTACCGCGCGCGCGATCCGCGCTTGGGTCGCGAAGTCGCAGTGAAGGTTCTTCGCGAGGATCTTTCGAGCCAGGCGGACGGCCGGACACGCTTCGCGATTGAGGCCAAGGCGATTGCGGCGCTGAACCACCCGAACATCGTTTCCATCTTCGATTTTGGCGAAGCCAATGGCGTCGACTACATGGTCAGCGAACTCATCGACGGAGAATCGCTGCGGTCGCTCGTGAAACGCGGCCCAGTTCCAATTCGGAAACTGCTGGATATGGCGGTACAGATCGCCGACGGCCTCGCGGCCGCTCATGCGCTCGGCATCGCCCATCGCGACCTGAAACCGGAAAACATCATGCTGACCGCGGAAGGCCGCGTGAAGATTTTGGATTTCGGAATCGCGCGTTGGATCGATCCGCCACGCGGCCCGCTGGGTGCTGACGACAGCACGTTGGCCGTTCACCACACCGCTCCCGGCACAATTTTGGGAACAGCGAGCTATATGAGCCCGGAGCAGGCGCGCGGTGAAATTGTGGATTACCGCTCCGACCAGTTCTCATTCGGGCTGATTATCTATGAGCTCGCCTCCGGCAAGCCTCCATTCGAAAGAGCCAGCACGGTCGAAACTCTCGCGTCCATCGTACGGGACGAGCCCGCGCCGATCGATGCAAAATTGCCTGCGCCCCTGCTCTGGATCATAGAGCGGTGTTTGGCAAAAGACCCTCCGCAGCGTTACGAATCCACGCGCGATCTATGCAGCCAACTGCAAGCCGTCCGCGACCATTTGTCGGATGCGTATGTGTCGGCTGCCCTGCCCGTACCAACCATCGCCGCGGTGAAACGCCCGCGTGTGTTGACTGTGGCCGCTGTTCTGCCGTGGGCATTATTCGCGGCAGCGATCGCCATGGTCATCGTGATTCTGCTGGGCCGCGATGCAGGCCAGAATCTGACAACCGATACCTACACGCCATTCGCCATGCGTCCCGAAGGCCAGTACGGTCCTGTCTGGTCGCCGGACGGAAAGGCTGTCGCCTACACAGGCATTGTGCGGGGAATACCGCGAATTCTCGTCCGCTATCTCAATTCTCCGCTTGCGACAACTCTGGATGCTGGTCTTGGTTGGGCACGCCCGGTACGTTGGTCCAAAGATAGCAATCGTATTTACTTTGTGGGACCGGCAAACGACTCTTCAAAGGGTAATGGAGCCGCCGCTCTCTATTCCGTGGCCATCGTCGGAGGCGATCCGGAGCGGATTAGTGAAGTTCCCGGCTACCCGAACGCTTCTTTAGACGTATCTCCGAATAATCAGGCGCTGGCCGTATCGGTCTTTGGGCGGTTCAACGGCGCAAAGGCTACGATTCTGATCTCATCGCCATTAGGCTCGCCGCTGCGGCAGTATGAACCGGACCCGTTTGCAGAAAATCACTTCTACAGACATCCGCGTTTAAAATTCTCGCCTGACGGTGAACATTTACTTCTGATCCGCAGCCCGGACGGCCGCGAGGAGGAAGCATGGCTGTTGCCCTTCCCTCCAAACCAGCAGACGCCCCGGCGCACGCTCGAAGCTCTTCCGGATCGGAGATTCACCCGGGATTTTTCGTGGATGCCCGACAGCCGTCATATCGCGGTCTCGATGGATTTCGGAGGCGGCCGGCGCGAAGGACATCTCTGGATCGCCGACACCGCTTCGAAACATGCCTACCAGATCACTGGCGGCATTTCTTCGGAGAATGACGTGGCGGTTTCGCCGGATGGCAAGAGCATCGTCTACTCGTCGGTATCGAACGATTTGAATATCATTTCGGTTTCGCTCAACGATGCAAGACCAAACAGATTGATTGAAACCGATCGTAACGAGAGCATGCCGTCATGGGCCGCCAAGAGCGGAGAACTGGCATACGTCACAGATAGAAACGGTCCCCCGGAAATTTGGATGAAAGCCCGCGATGGTACGGAAAAACCGCTCGTGACGCAAAAGGACTTTGGCGCCAGTCCGACGATTCTGCTTGCGAACCCATCGCTCTCTCCTAACGGACAGAAAGTCATCTTTACGCGCCAATCGGGGGATGCCAGAATCCGCAACTGGATCATGTCTTTGTCCGGCGGCGCGCCGCAGCCTCTTGACGATTCCCGCAACGATGCTGAATACAGTGGGTCGTGGTCTCCGAACGGCGACAGATTTGTATTCCTCGTTGTGAAAGGATCGGCCACGTCGCTCGCGATCGCAAAAATTGGGAGCACCGAAAGGCCGGTTGCCATTCGCAAAGGAGTCTCCGCCAAACTTCCGGACTGGTCCCCCGCCGGAAATGGGATCGCCTTTGAAGACCAGCGCGGCGAATGGGACGTGATCACTCCCGAGGGCAAGGACGTTCGGCATTTAGGAAGAATTCCGGCCGAGTACCTGGTCTTTGCGAGGAACGGGAAAATGTTGTTCGGCGTTCGTCCCGAAGGCGACAAATCCGTGTTGTTCTCCATCGATCTCACAACGCTGCGGATAAAGACTATCGGTGAGCTCGACAAAAAGATGGAGCCCAGGAGCCACTTCAATCCCGGTATCCGCTTCAGCCTTGCACCCGATGGAAACAGCATCGCTTACACGATGGAACAAGATACGTCGAATCTGTGGATGCTGCGGGGATTTCGCCAACCCCGATTGCTCGCGCGCCTGGGGTTTTGAAGGTCCGGCAGCAAATCTACCCGCGGCCGATGAACGGCATCTTGGTAGCCATCACGGTCATAAACTCCACGTTGGCATCCAAAGGTAGATTTGCCATGTAAAGCACCGCGTCCGCCACATGCCGCACGTCCATGCGCGGCTCGATCATGACGGCGCCGTTTGCCTGGCGCACGCCTTCAGTCATACGCTGGCTCATCTCCGTGGCGGCATTGCCAATATCAATTTGCCCGCAGGCGATATCGTGCTTGCGGCCGTCGAGCGAGATGCTCTTCGTGAGCCCGGTAATTGCGTGTTTCGTCGCCGTGTATGGAGCTGAATCGGGCCTCGGCGCATGCGCGGAAATCGAACCGTTATTGATGATTCGCCCGCCGCGCGGTTCCTGTGCCTTCATCAGTTTGATTGCTTCCTGGGCGCAAAGGAACGCGCCCGTAAGGTTCACGCGAACGACGGCGTTCCATTGTTGATACGCAAGATCCTCCATGGGGATGCCCGGCGCGTTGATACCGGCGTTATTGAAGAGAACATCCAGCCGTCCGAAAGCATCTTTGATTTTCGCGAACAGCGCGCGTACCGCATCTGGGTTGCCGACGTCCGTTGGCACGGAGAGCATCTCCGCGCTCTGGCCTGCCGCCGCTGTCGCCTCAAGCGCCGCCGCCCGCCGCCCCGCAAGCACGACCGAATAGCCGGCGCCTTCGAACGCAAGAGCAACAGCACGGCCAATGCCGCTGCCGGCTCCGGTTACTAGTGCGACTTTCTGTTTCGTCATTTCAATCCTCCACCCTTGGTTCTCGATCGCACGAAGTTCCGCTCACGGCTTCGCGCCGGCTTCCAGCGGAGATGGACGGACGCGAGCCGTTCTTAGATCCGGCAGGAATCCAGTCAACAGGCCGATCAGCGGAAGAAAAGAACAGACAACGTACACAAAATGGATGTTTGTAAAATCCGCCAGTTCTCCAAGGACTGCGGCGCCGATGCCCGCCATGCCGAAAGCGAATCCGAAAAAAAGACCCGAGATCATCCCTACTTTGCCGGGAAGTAGCTCCTGGGCATAGACCAAAATGGCCGAGAACGCTGAAGCGAGAATCATGCCGATCACCACGCTCAATACCGCTGTCCAGAAGAGATTTGCGTAGGGTAGCGCAATGGTAAACGGAAGCACGCCCAGAATCGAGCACCAGATAACAAGCTTCCGCCCGAGGCGGTCGCCAACCGGGCCGCCAATAACGGTTCCAGCCGCGACCGCGCCCAAGAACACGAAGAGGTGAATCTGAGCGCTTTGCACTGTTACATGGAAGGTGCTCATCAGATAAAAAGTGTAGTAGCTGGTGAAGCTCGCCAGATAAAAGTACTTTGAAAATATCAGGGAAATCAAGACCGCGAGCGAGATCACGATCTTCCGCCGAGGCAGCAGAGCCTGCTCGTGTAACTGTTTCGTGCGGCTCTTACGTAGTTCATGGCCTTTATACCATCGCCCGACATTCGTCAAGACAAACATCCCAAGCAAAGCGGCTATCGAGAACCAAGCGACGCTCGACTGGCCCAGCGGAAGTACGATGAACGCGGCCAGTAGAGGGCCGAGCGAGGAGCCTAAATTTCCGCCAACCTGAAAGACCGATTGAGCCAGCCCCAACTGACCGCCCGAAGCCATCCGCGCGACTCGGGACGACTCCGGATGAAACACGGACGACCCCATCCCCATTAACGCTGCTGCGCAGAGAAGGATTTCGAAACGCGGAGCGATCGCCAGGAGAATAAGGCCGGTGAGGGTGAATCCCATCCCAACCGGCAGCGAATAGGGCTGCGGCCGGCGATCCGTGTAAGAACCGACAAGCGGTTGCAAGAGGGACGCTGTGAGCTGGTAGGTCAGCGTGATGAGCCCCACCTGCCCGAAATCCAGGCGAAACGAACTCTTCAGAATGGGATAGATCGCCGGCAGCAGCGACTGCATCATGTCATTCAGAAGATGGCAGAAGCTAATTGCCGCTAAGACCGGGAATATCGTGTTCTGATTCGGCTGCGGTAGCGCGGTGGTTCTAAGCTCGCTCAGGCTTGCCTCCGCGCATATCTATCGTGCATATCTATCAATCCTGGATCGGGCAGCCAGCCCGCGTGATCCATCTTCCCCACGAATTGCGTCGAAAAGACGCAGTCTATCGGACGAAGAACTTGCCGGTGTCGATCTCGCAATTTAGCGCAATTGAATGAAAACGATCGCCGCGCCGGCGTACGGCGAGTTGAGAGCCATTACAGACGTGGATTGTGCCTGCTCTCGGATATACCAGCCATGTCTCGGTTCCAGCCCGAACATATTGATTTTTTTTACGCTCCAAGTCTTCAGGATCCTGGCCCTTCGAAACCACTTCGACCGCGACCACAAACGGCTCTCGAGCATAGCCCTCATCCAGTTCGGAGGCCCTTTCAACTGCAACGTCCGCCCCTCGCACGATTCCTCTGTCATCGACATCGCTGAGAATGACACCTGCTTCGCCTCCGAGAACGGTGAACTGGGTGGGATCGAGTAGCGCATCCAGGTAACTTGCAATCCGGATCACTATGGCCGCGTGTGTCCTTCCCGCGGGAGACAACCTGATCAGCTCTCCTTCATCGAGTTCATAGTGCGCGCCGTCGGGCTGTTCGCGCGGCAGCCGGAGGAACTCTTGCAGGCTCAAAGTAGTTTTGGTTGCCATCGCCCTCAGACTTCATTGTATTAGGGCCTTCCGAATCTCTTTCACGCTTCTGGAGCAGCTTTCGCGGATAGACCGGCCTCGCGGCCATCACCACTTGGGGGCGCAGGAACTTGTTCCATCGGATAGCCCTTTTCCCGCCAGGCGTCCAGCCCTCCAGCCAGCGGACGCACTTTGCGGATGCCGGCCTTCTTGAGTTGCAGCGCTAAGCGGGCGCTTGTGGCTTCGTTCGGACAAGTGCAGTAGAGAATGATTTCCCGGTCACGCGGAATATTCTGAACGGCCGAGCGCAGATCGTCGGGGCGAATCACCACCGCTCCCGCAAGCTTCAAGCCTTCACGCTCGACTTCGGACGGGTGACGCAGATCGACGACCGTAAGGCTTTTGCCCTCATCGAGGGACCGGCGCAATTCTTCGGGCGTAATCTTGTCGATACGGAGCTGCCGCAGCAGCCGCCGGCGCTGCCCGTATTTGAATGCCAGGTAAAGCCCGATCAGCGAAAACGCAACAATTCCGGCTTTCCGTCCTAACAGACCGAGAGCTTCGATAATTGCGCTGACCTGCCTGTGGAATATAAACCCGGCTGTAAGATAAGTCGCGCTCCAGAGCAGCGTGCCGCCGGCATCCGCCAGCAAAAAGCGCCAGCGCGGCATTCGAATGAGCCCGGAAAGCGGCATGGCGACGAGCCCCATCCCAGGCACAAACTTTGTGAATAGCAGTGCCCAGGGACCGCGCTGACTGAACGTGCTCTCGGTTTTTCGGATGCAGGTGTCCGGCTCGAGTGAGAGCTTGCAAAGGAGCGCCAGAACGGATCGGCCTCCGCGCCGCCCCACTTCATACCAGCAGCAGTCGACAATCAGGGAAGCCGCCAGAACCACGGCTAAAGCGCCCGCAAGTGTGTAAAAATGATCTCCGGCAAGCGCGCCCATAATCAGGAGCAGCGGATCAGCAGGAATAGGCACGCCAGCCTGTACGGCGAAAATGTACAGGAAAAGAAACCAATAGCCGTGCTGAAGCAGCAGAGTGCGGACCACGCGGGATACTGTCCCTAGTGTAGAACGACTGCGGGCAGTTCAATCGAAAGAAACGAGGCTGCTAAGCTCTCTCAAGATGAATAAGAGTTTCCGGCAGGGCCAGATTCTCAAGATCATACGCTCGAAGGAGATCTACACGCAAGAGGAACTCGCGCGCGAACTGCAGGCGCTCGGCATCCCGGCAACACAGGTCACCCTTTCGCGGGACATCCGTGAACTGGGTCTGGCAAAGACCGCTGGCGGGTATCGTCCGATGCCCGTGGAATCGGCCGGCCCTACACTCGAAGACGTTGTGAACGAATTCCTGCAGGATATTCGCATTGCTCAGAACCAGATCATTTTGAAGACTTCCCCGGGAAATGCGAATTCGCTCGCCGTGGTGCTCGATCGGGCAGGGCTCGATGAAGTGGTGGGCACACTTGCCGGCGACGATACAGTGCTAATCATCACGCCGGATTTAGACACCGCGCACGCGCTCCGGCAAAAGCTGCTCAGCTTGATTTCGGGATAGAGCCATTCCGCGTGGGCGCGACCTTCCGCGGTTCAGACGGCGATCCGGCCGTGTCAGCACACGTTTCGCCGTAGAATGGGAAGACGACCTATGGCTGACCAGATTGACGACAACCAGGATTTCGAAATGCCGCTTCCGCCCGCTGATTTCCCGTTCCTCGTGAGTTCGCTCATGTTCCAGGCGCAAGTCGACATGGGACTCCTTCAACTCGGCGAGGGAGAGGATCAAACGCAGCCCAATCTTCCCAGAGCTAAACATTCACTGGATCTCCTTGGCGTGCTGGACGAGAAAACAAAGGGCAACCTCTCCGTCGAGGAGCAGAGACTGCTGGAGAACGGGCTCACCGAACTCCGTTTCCGCTATATCCAGGTTATGGACGAGTTGAAGAAAACCTCGAGCGCCCAAGCGAGCGCTTCCCAGACCGGCAATGAACCACCGCTCATCATCACACCGGACGGTGGGAAAGGGACCAAATCCGCCTAGATGCTCGAGGATTTCGAGCGGGCATCGATCGTGGTACTCGGATCGGGCACCAGCATGGGCATTCCGATGGTCGGTTGCCATTGCAAGACGTGCACCTCCACCGACCCACGCGACAAACGCCTTCGCCCCAGCGTGCTTATCAAACTGGACGAGCACCGGGTACTGATCGACACCGCGCCCGATTTTCGCCTGCAGGCCCTCCGAGCCCCTATTGAGCGCATCGATGCGGTTCTTTATACCCACTCGCATGCCGACCACATTATGGGACTGGATGATCTAAGACCATTCAATTTCATGCAAAAGAGCGAAATACCCATCTTCGGCTCGCCGGAAGCTCTCGATACGATCAAGAGCACCTTCCCGTATGTATTCAACGGCGTCGCGACGCAATCGAGCAAGCCCAAACTGGTGCCCCATACCTTCGCTGACGGTGAACGAATTCCTTTATTCGGAATGGATTTCGAAACGATCAAACTGTGCCACGGAATAGGGACGGCGTACGGGTTCAAGTTCGGCGATTGCGCCTACCTCACCGATCACAGTGCGATTCCCGAAGAATCGATGAAACGTCTGCAAAATCTGGATGTTCTGTTCCTGGATGCGCTCCGCTACAACCCGCATCCCACCCATCAAACGGTTGAGCAATCGATTCGGACAGTTGAGCAGCTTCGGCCCAGAAGGGCTTTCTTTACTCATATTTCGCACGACCTCCTCCATGCGACAGTGGAGACCAGGCTGCCTGAGAATGTACACCTCGCCTACGATGGCCTCGATATCCCGATCGGCAAGGCCGCGCGACCATGAAGGCGGTTTATCGATCGCTAGCCGACGCGAAGGACCGGTTCGGCCCTTGCGCGCTTGCGATCGGCAATTTCGATGGCGTCCATCTCGGACACCGAACGCTGATACGCCAGACCCGCGAGGTAGCGGCGTCTAACGGCTGGAAAACGGCCGTACTAACTTTTGACCCGCACCCGGCCGTCGTCGTGGCGCCCAAGCGGGCGCCGCGTCTTATCTGCTCACTGGAAGAGCGGCTGCGCCTTTTGGAGCAAGCGGGAGCCGAAGAAATTCTGGTGCTTCCGTTCGTACCGGAGGTAGCCAAGATGTCTCCTGAAGAGTTCGTGGTTGAAGTGCTGGTTGACGGTCTGGATGCCCGCGCCGTGCTCGTTGGGCAAAGCTTCCGTTTTGGCTGCAAACAGGCTGGAAATACAGAAGTGATGGAGGAACTCGGCGACCGGTTGGGTTTCGATACTCACTTCATTGCCCCGGTGATCTGCCGTGGAGAAATTGTTTCGAGCACGGCAATCCGCAGCCACGTTCGCCACGGCCGGGTAACGAATGCCGCGAGATTACTTGGGCGCTGTTTCTCCCTGGAAGGTGAAGTTGTTTCCGGCCATGGCGTTGGGTCGAAGCAGACCGTGCCGACCTTAAACCTGAAGCCCGGGCCGGAAGTGATGCCGCGGAAAGGCGTCTACATCACCGAGGCGGAAGATCTGGAAGATGGCCGCCGGTGGCAGTCAATTACTAATGCCGGCGTTCGCCCTACATTCGGCGGTCACGACATGACCGTCGAAACGTTCCTGTTGTCGCCGTTTGATGGTCGAGCTCCGAACCGTCTGCGGATTTACTTCAGACATTTTTTGCGCGAAGAACGACAGTTCCCAAATCCTCAGGAGTTGAAGACGCAGATTTTGAAGGACGTGGGCCGGGCGCAGGCATATTGGCGGCGAATTGCGCGATTTCGAGCGGCCGCGCCGGCAACGAAACCTTGAGACGCTGGGTCGTAAGGAAATGCGGGGACCTAGCCGAATATAAAACCGTCCAAGCGTTCCTAAAGTGCAGGCTCGTGCAGTTCGCGTAACCAGATGTTCCGATAGCGCACCGGATGATGGTGATCCTGTAAATTCAGCGGCATCTTCGGCGAATGCGCCTTGTATGGCTTTCTGCCGGACGTGGGCCCCGTGAGTGAGACGTGATCCTGAACCAGCACGCCGTTCTGAAACACCGTTGCGGTAGCGAGCTGTGTGAGTTCTCCGCTGGGGGAGAAATGCGGTCCGTGAAAAACGATATCGTATGTCTGCCACTCGCCGGGCGGGCGGCACGCGTTGACCAGGGGAGGGTATTCACTGTAAATAGCGCCGGCTTGGCCGTCCGCATAGGTATTCGCGTGATAGGAATCCAATACTTGCAGTTCGTAGAGAGTCATCAAACGGATGCCGCTGTTCCCACGGGCCTGGTCCGTCCCTGTCGCCGGACTCGGCGTCGCCCACTCAACGTGAAACTGCGCGTCCCCGAACGATTGCTTCGTGTGAATGTCTCCCGACCCGGGCACAACTTCGAAATAACCATCCTCGACTTTCCAAGGAGCTGCCTGCCCATTTTTGCCAACCCAGGCCGACAAATCCTTTCCATCGAAGAGCACGACCGCATCGGATGGCGGCTTGCCGGCCTCGCCCTGGATGCTTGCCGTGCCTGGCGTAATAACAGGCGGCAAGGGACGGCTGCGGTCGTTCGGCTTCCACTTCATAACGGGAATTGAAACGCCCGCGATCAAAATCGCCGGCACAAATGCCAGCAGAAAACGTTTACTCATCTCGGCGGATTTTATCAAAACCAGGAAGGATTCTTCATCGAGCCAGGAAATGAACGGCGCCGCGAGGAATGGCCACGCGAAGTTCACGACTCCCACGCAGTTCCTCGTAATCGGACTGGCTCACTTCTGCGATCATGCCGTTCGCGAATTCAAGCTGAACGCCGCGCGCCGTGACTGAACTGTCCGCCACCTCCAGCACAAGCTGGTTGTCGCCGGCCCGCGGCGGATACGGCAGCACTTTCAGTTCGTGCCGCGGAATGCAGAGCCATCCGGAATCTCCACGCAGAGTAGCCGGCAGATAAGGACCTTCGATCTCCTGGCTTCCCAGGCGCAGGCGGCTCAGCTTCCGGCCCGGATCGAGGTGCGTAATCTCGGCAGGCAGCAAATTATAAATGCCAAGCAGGCGAGCTAGTTCGATTGAACCCGGGCGCGCCAGGACCTGTTCCTTGGGCCCGGTCTGCAGCAACCGGCCACGGTCGATGACGCACACTGTATCGGCAAGCTCAAAGCATTCATCGAGAGCGTGCGTCACTATAATCATTGGGACTTTTAACTTGGCCTTTGTGCTCAGCAGGATTTGGTAGAAACTCGCTCGAAGCCGCGCATCCAGGCCTCGCGTCGGCTCATCCAGCAGCAGCAGGCGCGGCTGGATGACGAGAGCTCTCGCGATGGAAGCGCGCTGTTTTTGGCCCCCCGAAAGCTCATGCGGCTGCCGGCTGGATAAATCTGCCAGTTCGAAGGCTTCCAGCATCTCTTGAATATGGCGATGGCGATCGAGCCGCCCTGGACGCGGAGGCGGCGACGACTGGATCGCAAAACTAAGGTTTTGACGCACCGTCATATGGGGAAACAGCGCATGATCCTGGAAAATGTATCCACATCGCCGCTTCTGCGGCGCAAGATGCACTCCCGCGGCTGCATCGAAAAAGAGTTGGTCCTGCACTAGAATGCGGCCTTCGTCGGGATGAGCGAAACCGGCAAGGCAATTGAGCGTCAACGTTTTCCCGGCGCCGCTCGCGCCGAGTAACACCGTGACCGCAGACTCGGATCGCAGATGAATATTTAGCTCGAACGGCTCGCTGCCTTGCGTCGCAGGCAGTCGTTTGATGATTCGCGCATCGATCATAGATACCGATGCGCTAGCCCGCTATTCCCGGTTTGGTTCGCCTGGCGAGCCAGTTCGCAGGCCAAAGGATGGCGATTGCCGCGAGAGAGACGATGACGACAAGCACACGCGCGAGCTCGCCATTGCCCGATTCCACCGCGTCGTAGATCGCGACTGAGAGCGTTTGCGTCCGGCCGGGGATATTGCCGGCCAGCATGATGGTGACTCCGAAATCTCCCAGCGCCCGCGCAAAACACAGCGCGGCGAGAGCGGACAGGCTGTTTCTCGCAAGCGGCAGCGTGACAAAGAAGAATGTGCGCAACTCCGAGGCGCCGAGGCTGTGCGCCGCCAGTTCGTAACGGTGGTCGATGCTCTCGAGCGCGGCGCGCACAGCCTTGATGAAGAGCGGCGCCGAGTGCAGGAACGCGGCAACGACAGCAGCCTTCCAGGTAAAGACAAGCGGCTGTCCGAAAACCGATTCATACGCGTGGCCCAGCGGCGACGAGCGGCTCAGCAGAACAAGCAGGTAGTAGCCGAGAACCGTTGGCGGAAGCACCAGGGGCAGCGTAATCAGCGAATCGATCAAGTCTTTTCCGCGGAAGCTCTTGTGCGAGAGCATGTACGCGATCCAAGTTCCAACGACCAGAACCGCCACGGTCGCGAGAGCCGCCACGCGCAGGCTTAACCACAACGGGAACCAGTCGATGCCGGATAGCGTACCCATGATTGGCCTGAACAATTATAACGGGCAATGTTTCGGCTCGAAGGCGAATAAAAAGGGCCGCCGGAAACCGGCAGCCCTTCGGCACTACAATTCTTCCTGCCCTCCGGTTAACTGCGGGTATTCGCTACTTGCAGATCGTTGGTTACTGAGAACACCCCGAATACGCCGTTGGCCCTCAGATAAGCCACATTCTTGTCGGCCTGACTGTCGACAACGCCTTTCAGCGTAACGTGGCCGTTATCCACGATGATGTGAATGGACGGGTGAGCCCCCATGCCATACCGTTGCAGCATCGGATATCCATAGATGGCTCGCACTGTGCGCCAGCGGATGGAATTATCGAAGCTCGACAGCGGTAGCACCTGGATCTGGTTGATCACCTGCTCCACGCCCTCGATGCGTTTCACCACGTTCTGAGCGTCCGATTTCAGTACTGGCCTCACGACATCTCCATATAGTGTTACGGTGTTGCCGTTAACCGTGTAACTTAGATCGTCAAAAATCGAACAATAAGGCAGCATCAGCAATTCGTGGCCAACCTTCTTGGTGATGCGGTTCTCCGCATCCATGGCACGATTCACGGATGGCGTCGTTGTCGCGCTCAAAAACAGCGGAGCCACTAGGGCAAGTACGCCGGCAAAAGCAAGACTCCGTAGACTCTTCATTTTTATCCTCCAAACTCTAGTGATTGGACGCTGTGGTTGGTACGCAAGTTGCGAAATGGAGGCCCCCGGCGTAAGGATTTGCAGGGGCGGCGCATGCGCTCGCATCGTAGTGTTATTTAATTAGCTCGAGCGCCCCGCTGCCGTGGAAGAACCGAACGTGTTGATATCCTCGCTCACATAGGTCGTTATCAGAAATGCAATGTATCCACTCCGCCCAACTTGTGCTCCTCGACCGCATTCTTGAGAATGCATGGATCAGGTTCGATGCAGGAAGAATTGAAGATTTCGGACAAGGGAAACCGCCCGACTCGGTCGAGTCGTTCGACGGCGCAAACAGATATCTAGCGCCAGGATTCATCGATATTCACGTTCACGGAGGTAATGGCTCGGATTTTCTCGATGGCACACCGGAAGCTTTTCTGACAATCGCGAACTATCATTTGTCGCGGGGTACAACGAGTCTCTGTCCCACGTTGGCGACTACGACCTACGAGCGAATGAAAGATGTACTCGGCGCGTGGGAACACGTGCGCAGCACATCCACGGCACATCTGCTTCCGCTGCACCTGGAAGGACCGCATCTTGCAACGAGTAAAGCGGGGGCGCAAGACCCCGCTTTGATTCGCGCCGCTACGGACGAGAACATTTCCTGGCTGGTGGAGCATGCCGCCGGAATTTCACAGATGACATGCGCGCCGGAGTTACTAAACGGGCTCTCTCTGATTGAGCGGGCGGCGAAGGCGGGCATCGTACTGAGCGCGGGTCATAGTGAGGCAAGGCAGCCGGAGGCGCAGGCGGCGATCGAGCGTGGTCTGACGAAAGTCACCCATCAGTTCAACGCCATGACCTACGCGGCGAAAAGCGGCCTGTTCCGCAAACCGGGGCTCGCGGAATACGCGCTCGTTGAAGACAGGTTATCTTGCGAGCTGATCGGCGATAGCTTCCACGTCCACCCGACTCTGATGAAGCTCGCGTATGGCGCCAAGGGACCGGGCAAGCTGGCCCTCATCAGCGATGCCTTGGCGGGAACGGGATTACCAGAAGGCTCACAATTTATGCTGGGAAAATTGCGGTGCAAGATGGGTCCCGGCTACTGCCTGCTCGCCGACGGATCGGCGCTTGCCGGAAGCGCGACTTGCCCCATCGATCAGGTGCGCATCATGACGTCCGCTGTGGACGTTCCCTTGGTGGATGCGGTTAGAATGGCGACGCACACGCCGGCAAAGCTGCTGGGTATCGAACACAAATGCGGCGAAATCCAGCAAGGCAAAGCCGCGGATTTTGTGGAGTTCGACGCTCAGTTCCGGGTGCATCGCGTGTGGGCCGCGGGCACGCTGGCGCATTCGAACTGAGGCCTTCAGATCTTAGCAATAATCGCTATAAATTGCTATTCACGTTAAGATCCCCGTAAGGAGCCGCAAATGAACATATCGTTGACGCCGGAACTGGAACATTTCATTGACGATAAAATATCAGCCGCTTCTACCACGAGTCCCGGTTGCTGATCGTGACGCGGTAATATGGCTTGTCTTTTTCGGCCGGGTCCATCGTAAACTCTTCCGACGTTTTAGCCGGGTCGTACCCGCGCCACAGCCACATCAGCGATTCCGGCAGATCAATCGCCGCTTGCGCGGAATCATGCGTGGCCAGGCCGAAGCGGAAATGAAAATCGTACTCGCGCATCTTCAGTGAATTCGCAAGTTGGATGGCTTGCAGCGGCCATGATCCATGCGTATTTTCAAGATCGTCCGTTCCGTCGCTCATCCATACCCGGATGTTGCGCTTCGGCATCTTGCGCACCATGAACGGGTACAGGTTGCCGCCGTCGAGCTTTTCCTCCGGGCGCCACTGAATCGACGTGTAGCTTCCAATAGTCGAATGCACGCGTGCAAACTTGTCCGGCATGAACCAGGCCGCGTTCAGCGAACAAATGCCGCCCGACGATTCGCCCGCGATGCCGCGGCTATAGCCGTCCTGCCGGAGTTTATATACTTTCTCTACTTCGGGCAGCACTTCTTCCATAAGAAATCGGTCATAGCGATCGCTGACCGTGTCATACTCGATGGACCGCATCGCCTTGCCCTCAGGTGAAAAGCCCGGCGCGATCATAACGTGCACCATCGGCGGAATCAGCTTCTGCGACACCAGGTTCTCGGTGACCGTGAACAATCGCAGATGCGACAAATCTCCCGCAATCAATCCCTGGCCGTCCTGCCACACCATGAGCGGTGCCGGAACGTTTGGATCGACACCGGGCGAAGCGTAGTACCAGAAGTCCGCCTTCATCCCGTCGTAGATCTTGCTTGTGATCGTCTGTTTCGCGCTGAGCTTGCCTTGCGGCACACCGGCTTTGGGATATGAATCCGGATTGTAGCCGGGCACGTCCGAACGTTTGCCGATAAGCTTTTCATCCGCATAATATTGATACGCGTGCGTTACGCCCGTACGCATTTTCACGAGGCGCATCCAGAGATTCGAGCCTTCGATCTTCTGCATCGCAAGCGGCGCCTGCCCATCTATGGAAACACCGGCTTGCGTGGCGGAAACAGGCTCGCTTTTCGGCGCGGGCGCCAGGTCCGTGACGAACAGAAAATCCTGCCCCCATACCGCGGTCCCGCCGTGTGGCGACAACGTCTTAGTGACCAAATCGGCCAATCCCGGTGAAGCAGCGCCTCCGCGCGAGACATCAATCAACCGCTCGAGCGGATGAACCTGGGCTAGGGCAAGCGCCGGCAGCAGCGCGCACAGCGCTATCGTCGTGATTCGTCCCATGATAATTATTGGTCTCGTTCGCGGAAATTTTATGCCAGATCGGCGAGATAGTTCAATCGGCCCTGGCTGTCACCCAGTTTCTCGGTCGGCACATTCATCGCGTCCAGCATACTGAGGTAAAGGTTTGATACCGGCGTGTCCTGTGTGAACTTTACATGCCGGCCCGTGCGGAACACGCGGCTTCCTCCGGCGAGCAGTACAGGCAGATCGTTGTGATTGTGGCGATTCCCGTCGCTGATGCCGCTACCGTAAACGATCATCGTATGGTCAAGCAGCGATCCCTCGCCGTCACGAGTGGCTTTCAACTTGCGCAGAAAATACGCGAATTGCTCCATATGATAGCGATTGATTTTCGCAACTTTGTCCATCAATACGGGATCGTTGCGATGATGCGAAAGCCCGTGATGCCCTTCCGGCACGCCGATCTCCCGATAAGCGCGATTGCTTCCTTCCCGGGCCAGCATAAAGGTGCCAATACGCGTAATGTCCGTCTGGAGCGCAAGCGTCATCAGGTTGAACATGAGCTGGGCATGTTCTGAAAACTCGAGCGGAATGCCTTCCGGCTTCGCCATGGTCGGCGTGGCCAGCGTATTTTCGGCGGCCTGTTTCTCCGCCATCTGTACTTGCCGTTCTACTTCACGAATGGCGGTCAGATATTCATCAAGCTTCCGGCGGTCCGTCGAGCCCAGGCCGCCTTCCAGCCGCTTCGTGTCATCCGAAACCATATCGAGGATGCTCTGATCCAGACGCGCATTCCGCGCTCGCGCCGCTGGATCGCCCGCATCCTCATCGCTTCCGAATAATCGCTCGAATACCGAGCGCGGATTTATCTCGGGCGGATTCGGAACGGTCGGCGTGCGCCACGAAATGCTATTCACATAGGCGCAGCTATATCCGGAATCGCAGTTGCCCGCGAGGTGGCCGTCTTCGCACCCCAACTCGAGGGAGGCCAGCCGGGTCGCCACGCCAACTTTTCGCGCCGCGACCTGGTCGACAGAAATCCCGGTTGAGACATCCGAACCCGCTGTCTTCTTCGGATGCACGCCGGTTAGAAAACTGGCGGAGGCGCGCGCGTGATCGCCGGGGCCATCCCCGAGCGCCATCGCGTTGTGATCCATCAGTCCTGTCAACACCAGCAAGTCGTCCTGCAGCGGCGCAAGCGGCTCCAGTATTTTCGGAAACGCGAACGTTCTGCCGTTGGCCGCGGGAGTCCAGTTCCGCATGTCAATTCCATTCGGAACGTAAACGAACATCATCCGGTTCGGCGACAATTTGCCGGCGGTCGTTCCCGAGGCTTTCAGCGCCGGAACCATCGCATCGAGCATGGGGAGTGCAACGGCCGCTCCTACACCGCGAAGCAAGGCCCGCCGCGAGACGTGCTTTCCTGTAATGATCATTGCGCGCTTCCTCCATCTGCCCTTCCCATCTGAAAAGGCACACTATCCACAATTCCGTCAATCAGGATTGAAAACCGGTAGTCATTGGCCGCCAGAGCCGCGGCAATTTTTTTCGTGGCAGGCCGGTCATACGACTCCAGGCCGCGACCTAAGGCATAAATCATCAGTTTTTCGGTCAGGCACTCGGAGAAGGCATCGCGCGACGAAGCCAAAACCTGCTTCATCTCGGCCGGACCATCGAATGTCTTGCCGCCAGGCAGAGCGCCAGTCGCATCAATCGGCAGGTTGCCGTCGTGCGTGCGCCATTGTCCGATGGCATTGTAATTCTCCAGCGAGAAACCGAGCGGGTCCATACGTGTATGGCACGCGGCGCACATCGGATTCGCGCGATGCGCTTCCATCTGCTGGCGCATGGTTCCGTGGACCGGTCCGCCTTTGGCGTCGATCGAGCCAACTCCCGGCGGCGGCGGTGGCGGCGGCTGGTTCAGCACGTTCTCCAATATCCACTTGCCGCGCAGCACGGGCGAGGTCCGCGTCGGGTAGGAAGTCACCGTGAGGACGCTTGCCTGTGTCAGAACGCCGCTCCGCTCCGTTCCCTTCAGCGAAACCCGTCGGAAGTTGTCGCCCACGACGCCCGGAATGCCATAGAACTTGGCCAGCCGCTGGTTCACAAATGTGTATTTGCCGTCGATGAAATCGAGAATGCTGCGATCGTCATGAATGATCGAAGTGACGAACATCCGCGTTTCGGTGTACATCGCCTCGCGCAGTTGTTTATTGAATTGCGGGAACTGATCGGGATCGGGCCGCACGCTCTCCAGATTCCGCAGTTCGAGCCACTGCCCCGCAAAGTTATCGACCAGCGCTTCCGCTTTCGGGTCCTTCAGCATGCGCCGCACTTGAGCATGCAATTCTTCCGGTTGGCAGAGGCGCCCTTCGCCGGCCGCTTGGAACAATTCCTCGTCCGGCATGCTGCTCCATAAGAAATAGGAGAGGCGCGAGGCGAGTTCATATCCGTTTACCGGATGGACGGCGGCAGGATCGCCAGGATCTGGATCGTGTTCAATACGGTACAAGAAATTCGGTGAAACAAGAATCGCTTCGACACCCAGACGCATGGACTGGTCGAGACTCAATCCGTTCTTTTGTCCCAGGGCAACCAACGCTGTCAGTTTTGAAACTTCCGCATCGTCAACCGGACGGCGATAGGCGAGCCGCGCCAGATGCGCCAGATTCGTTCGCGCGCATTCTCCCGTATGCTGGCCGGGCGCGTGGCCGCAAATGAAGACGCGCCGATAGGCCTCGGGCAACGGCGGCGGCAGCGGATGAAACGGTCCCTGGATATCGAGAGCATCCAAATAGGTCGGCGGATGCGACAGTTGATGCTGCTTCCGTATCTCCGCTTCATCCTCCGGATGCGCCGCCACCTGCTTTGCAAATTGTTTCTTTTCGGAATCGGCAAGCTCCTGAGCTATTTCAATCTCGCCGGGTGTCGGCTCGCGGGTTGTCAGCACCGCCCTGAAAATGTGCCGGCCATAGGGTACGTGCATGCGCAGTTCATAGGATCGTGGCTTGTCCTTATCTATAACGACATCGCTTGTCTGAATTTCCTTGCCGTCGAGTTCGAGCCGGATACGGAACGCATCTTTCCGGCCGGACACCGTAGCGCGCAGATCGTAATCGCCTTCCGCGGGCAGATCGAAAGCGTGTTCGAGCAGCGTGCCGTCGTCGTTCGCATCATGCTCAGGCGAGAAGCGTGTGCGCGTCGGCTTCGGCAGCGCCCCGGAAGGAATCGCTTGCCCCGCGATCTTTTTCGCCGCTCCCAAATACTTCTCCATCAGGACAGGTGATACCGAGAGCACATCGCCGATATTGTCGAAGCCATAGCCCGAATCGTCGGCCGGAAAATCGGCGGCCGGCTTAAACGTCACGCCGAGCAGATCCCGCACCGTGTTGTTGTATTCCACCCGGTTCAGGCGATGAGCGGTCAAATGACCAGGGTCGGGTTTTGACGACTTGTCGAACTCGGTGAACTGAGCCTCCACCCACGCGGTCATCGCGGCGACATCCTCGGGCTTCGGACGCGGCAAACCCTTGGGCGGCATTTCGCCGCCGCGCACCCGGGCAACAACCTTTTCCCAGATCGCGCGGTCGTGCAGAACGGAAGCCGCGTCGTGATACCTGGTCAGGATCAACCCCGCGGTTTTAAGCTGGTCGTTGTGGCAGAGCGCGCAGTTCTGCTTCACGAAACGGCCAACGTTTTGATCGAATGCTGCCCGCGAAGAATCGGGCGCGGCCTTGGGAGACGCAGGCAAGGCCGGGAGCGCCATCATTCCGGACAGCCCTACTAACCCGCTCCACAGCAGCAGGCGCCGACGCCTTGGTTTCGTTTTATTCGAGATCAAGTTTGAGCCGAAGATTGTAAGATGACGACCGCGCTGCGCGCCGAGGTTACCCTCGCCGGTTATTTTTGCCCATCACCGAAGTCTTTGGGCAAGTCCACGGGTCACGCAGGATCGCCCGCATGACAGCAACCCCGCAACAAGTTCGCGGTACAGCGTCATCCTGCCGGTCGCTGGTCATCCTGGAATTCGCAAGAAAACAAACACATAGGTGGCGAAATCCCAGAATTTGTCCGGAAACGGCAAGAACAACACTCGGATGCTGTCACAGTCGGAAGATGGTTGTCAAGTAAGTAGCTTAGCGGCCTTGCTAATCGCCGCAGTGGGTGTCAAGAGGCGGGCTGCCATTCGACCGGGTGTTGCCTGGGTCGAATGGCCAACGCGTTTTTACGATAAGAACGGGCCGCGTAATTCCGGGGCGCCCACACTCGGTGGTGCAAAGCCAACCCGGACGATACGGATGCGGAAAACGTCCGGTCCCCGGTCAACATAGTGCCATTCAGCTTCGCCGGGGCGGAGTTTGTCGAATTGAAGATGCAGAGGCACCGGGTCATGATCGTTGACCAGCACCAGATCTTCTCCGAGCACCAAGCTATCGAATTTGCCAAACACAAGCGGATGCCGTTGGCCGCGAGGCACATGACGCAGATCCAACTCCCCGTCCGCGGTCGCTTCGACGCCTGGACCGAGAATTGTCGCCATCAAGACCGTGTCCTCAATTGCTTCAACCGCGTGTGGACGTCCTGCATCCAGCCGAAGGAGCGACCCTGTACTCATCTCAAACGGCGCGCCGGCATCGTAAAATTTGGCTCGACCGGACAGCGTTTGCACAATCACTTTTACGGGAACAGCATGCTCCGGCACTTTCTGCCCGGCCTTCAGGCAGACCAG
>JAICLJ010000051.1 GCA_025927575.1 Bryobacteraceae bacterium
GGTCGGTTCCTGTTTTGCTTTACGAACAAGTTTGGCTACACAGTCAGTCTATCAACTCCAATTTATTATTTGAAACGGCTGCCTTGTGCTCAGGTATTTGCCTCGTGGCTCCGCTCGCTTCTTGTAGGCGGAAAACAGGGCGCGATGGCGTTCGATTTTTTGCCGCGCAAACATCGACCGGCAGCCGCACGGTCGGCGATGACACAACATGGTTTCCGCATTCTTGAGGACAGGTATCTCCACTTCTCGCTTCTTCCTGCTCCTTTCTGTGCCATGATGTCTCGCATGAATATGCGAATTGACGAAAAACTGGATGCCCTGAACTCCACCCGTTTCCGTGTCCTCGGCTCCTGCTATATCCTCAGCGGGCGACTAGGCGATGCCGGAACGGATCCTGGCCGGTTAGAGCGCAAGTAAGTTCTCGGCGCACTCCATCTTTCTGGCCTTGCCGATGGATAGATCGCTTCATCTTCGATGAACCAATGAATGAATTGGCTATCTATTGAATCGGCTTCTCTTCTTTGATCGGGCTGCCGGAGATGACTTGCACGCTGCTGAATAGCACCAGAGGCGTAAGCGCACGTTCACGACCGTGTTGCCATGGACGTGGTGTATTATCTGTGTTTGGCTGTCCGATCTCCAAATATGTTTGCTAGCAATATATCAAGTAAGTCATTAGCTCTTTGTCGTCCGACGACGAGTAAGAGCAGAAGGAAAGCTGCCGCGGCGATTGCGGCAACGATCCAGATCGTGAACGCTGCTTTCTCTCGGGGGAGCCAGCCTCCTGAGTATTCTGAAAAAAACGCCAGGAAGGCTCCGCCGATCAAAACGACGGCCAAGGCTGTTATCAAGAGCTTTAAAATATCGTGAGGTGGCCGTCTGGACCAAGCGCTAGCTTCCGTAAGAACCAGCAGATAATGATCGCCTTCGCTCAGCTTGCGCAGGGCATCTGACCATGCCTTTAGCGTCTGTCGATCCTCCGACTCCAGCCGCTTTCGCAATCTCTCAGTCAGCGTCCTGATTTTCTTCTCGAATTCCGTCGAGTTACATTCGTTCTCGAAGGTTTGGGCCGCTTCTGTCATGTCAGGGAGGGTCCTCCCCGTCTCGGAGAAGTACAGCATCTTGCGCTCGAGTTCAGAGAGCAGAATTCCTTGCCTCTCTGCTTCCGACCGAATTAACTTGACTGCGAACTGCTTGGCCTCGCGCTCATTAGCAAACCGTAACATGACACCACTTCAATATGTCACACGATTGTCGGCGAGGATCTGTATGCGCCGGGTAGCAAGTTCCAGATTCCATGGAAGCAGTTCTGCGATCCGATTAGTGGATAATCGGCTGATGCATGCGAGTACGTCGCACAAATAGGGCCTCGGGAGTCAGGCCCTTCAGTTTCGCTGAGCCAACGCGATTGTAGATTGCCCGATAACTTCCACTGGCTTCACGGAATCTGTGATCATGCCCGTTGATGTGCAGCGGAGCTTCCGTATTGTCCGGTATCGCCCGAAAACTCGATTGCCGGTTCTTCCGCTCTCTGCCACCTCTGGCCATGCCATTTCTTTACCGAAAACCATTGCAACTGGGTTGTCAAGCCGCAATTTCACTCTGAATTTGCGCAGCCAAAAGACCTTATGCCGATAAAGCCACGCTCCGGAGGGTCCATGACGCCGGCGAAATAGAGTTCCAAAACTGGCATTAACCGGTAAATTCGTGGTCGTTGCATGTCCCATATCTTGGCGTTAATGAGAAAATTCGCAGCCCTGCGTTCACTAGTCAGTCGGGCTGCTCGAAGTCAGCGTAAATGGGTACTTGAATTCTCAACCTGTCTAGCGTATCCAAAATCGTTGCCACCATGCCTTCCAACGCCAATCGAAGTCGGCAGAATCTTGCGAAGCTGATTCGCCCAAACCCGACGGCACGAGTTCAGATGGCGGCGGTTCCCCTGGGATTTCGTATTAGTCGCCCAAGAGTTCACCCCCCCAAAGACTTTCAGAAAGCAAAGTATCTCCCTCCATTAGAACGTCAACCCGCCCGGGAGCCAATCGCCCCCGCGTAAAGACCGGTGCTTCCGAGCAACGCGCTCGCAAGAGGAGCGCATTCACAGTTGGCCAAGCCACGCACGTATTGGCCCCTGGTGAGCATATGCGCGTTCATTGGGGGTGCCGACGGAGCCCACGGCGGCGGCGCCAGCGCTCCGTCCGCAATTTGATTGACTTCGTACCGTTACTTCAATCGGGCTCTTTCTCCATCCCTTTGTGCGACTTTGGACCACCCTGGGCTATCGAGGCTCTCTGGAACAACTAGTTGCGGAATGCAGCATGCCCGGTTGCGCCTGTCCGGAAGAGAAGAGGGAATCCGCTACAGCGCCAATCTCGCCAAGGAAGCGGCACAGGCCTCGGCCAGGGCCCAGATTCCGGAGGGGGAGGCAGCCCGAGGCGAGTATCAAGCTTCACAGAGATAGTCAAAAGCCTTCAGGCCTCGCCGGACACAATTTGTGATCTGTTCTCGCGCGGACATTCGGTTAGGCTTACGACGCCGCCTTTGCGATTAGGCCTTGCGCCTCTATTCATTCCTCCGCCGGACACTCCACGGCTCCAGACAACCGGATACCGTTAAAGCAGCGTGTTTGCACCGTTCGTCGACACAGGCGCTCGAAGTCTTGGTCGAACCGCCGTGTCGTCCAGGCAGCGCCTTTTCCCAAATTTAACCTTTCAGACATTCATCTTCTCCGGTCCTACAGTACAGCCCAAACCTCACTCTTTCCGACGGCAGTTGTCACTCAGCGTAGAGTTACCGGTACTAGGACCGCTCCATCACAGTGCCCGTCCAAAACCGATTGACACCTGTAAGACAAGGACGTATCCTGACGGAGCATACTAATTTCAGCAGATAAGTTCAAGGGAACGAGTGGCAGTTTATTGCGGTAGCTATGTCTTGGGTGTCTCTCGCGCTCAGAATTCGTTACTTGCTAGACTTGCCTGCTGATTAGATGGTTTGTATTTAGCCTCTGACCGATAACATCAGAGCACTCTATAACTCTCTCGCGTTTATCAACTCGCTTTTCAGACAGCTTTTCGGAGGAGAACTGTGCATAAGCAACCTCAGGGCAACAGCGTAGCCATCAGCCCACAGCGCGCCACCGAGGCATCGAGAGGCCTGGAATGGTTTGCAATCCAGGTCAAGTGCCGCTACGAAGACAAAATCGCTTCTATTTTGCTGGATAAAGGCTTTGAGGCACTACCCGCGACGCTTCCAACAGCGTCCATAATGCGCAAAGCCGGTTACAGCCAGTCCAGAGCGCTTTTTCCAGGATATATCTTCAGCCGGTTCGACGCGCTTTATCGAATGCCGATCCTTGTCACGCCCGGCGTGCAGGCCATCGTCGGCTGCGGCAAAGTTCCGATTCCGCTCGACGAGAACGAGATCGCCGCGATTCGTTTGGTGCTCCAATCGGGCGAGCCAGTAGAGCCTTGTCCTTATCTTGAGATTGGGGATCAAGTTCAGGTAACTGCAGGGTCACTAACTGGCATGCGAGGTATTTTGCTCCAGCAGAGATCTTCTTGCCGTGTAGTGCTCTCAGTTTCTCTTATTCAACGCTCGATCAAGGTTGAAGTCCCACAATACGCCGTCACACCAGTAAACCGGAACCCGTTGGCACTCCGGCCCGACAGATCCCGGTCCGCATGGGCCGCCACTTCCTGTGTATCATAAAAACTCAAGAGCTCGCGTTATCAACTTCCGTCTCAGTGATTCGGAGTATGAAAGCATTGTGTTCGCTTGTCACGCTGAAGGCTCACGGAGCGTCTCAGAGTTTGCACGCGACATCGTCCTCAGCCGTGCGCGCGGCGAAATCGTCAACCGTGTTCAAGTAAGTCAATGGCTTCTTGGACTGAGTACCGATTTTGCCAAACTCAAGGCTGATGTTGCTCGCATCTTAGACCTGCTCGACTCTGATTCGGCAAAGAGTATCGCCTCCTTATCAACGAGCGTCGACGCGTAACACACTTTCTTCACACACAATCTGAAAGGTAACCTATCTTATGTCAGCATCAGCTACGGCAACATTCTTTTTGGCGTTCGCCCTGCTGGCTGGCTCTCCGCTGCCTGGATCGGAGCTTTCCCATCCCGAAGACACTATCCAGGCCGGCTCTTCGCTTAATCGAAAACAACTTTATGTTCTCGGGCCCGGAGACGTGATCGTCGTCAACGGCCTGAATGCTGAGGATATTGTCGGAAAACCGATGCGTATCGATGCCAAAGGCAATTTGACCCTCCCATTGATTGGCACCGTACACGCCGGCGGCCTAACGATCCCCAAACTCGAGAAGTTATTGAACGAACGTCTCAGCGTGTTCGTGAAGAACCCGCAGTTGATAGTTAGCGTAAGCCAGTATGAGAGCCAGCCGGTATCGGTGGTGGGCGCCGTGAACAACCCAGGCATTCACCAGATTCAAGGCCGCAAAACCATCATCGAGATGATTTCACTCGCCGGCGGCCCGCGTGTAGACGCAGGTTCTACCGTAACTTTAACGCGCTCTCTCGAATACGGCCCGCTGCCTCTCCCCAATGAACATCTCGACCCCACCGGGCGCTACTCGACTGCCACCCTGTCGTTACGCGATATTACTTCTGGACGCCGCCCCGGCGAAAACATCTTTGTCATGCCCCACGACGTTCTGACGATTTCGAGAGCTAGCACTGTGTATGTAATTGGAGAAGTGAATAAAGCCGGCGCCTTTCCCATTGGCGATGGTGACGCCGTGACCGTTGTACAGGCCCTTTCCATGGCCCAGGGGTATGCGCATACCGCCGACACGAAACACGCCCGGATCATCCGGAATGCCGAAGAGCCAGGCAAACGCGAAGAGATCGTTTGCGATTTACATAAGATCCTTGTCGGTAAGTCGCCAGATATCAACTTGCGAGCGGACGATATTTTGTACGTACCGGGGAGCACCGGAAAAAAAGTCGCGATCAAGGCACTGGAGACCGCCATTACCACCGGCTCCGGACTCGCGATTTGGGGCGTCCGTTAGCCCAAAAGATCTTTCCACGCACCCTCACGAAAGTCGTAAGCGGAACCAGAATGAATTCCTTTCACTATTTGGACGATCCAAAACGGGAGCTACCCTCAACAGCCTTAGCGCCCGTGGTCAACACTCGGTATTATCCTGAAGCGGAGCGCGCCTCGACGTTTGAGGCAGACGATTCAGGCAAGCTACTTGAATACGTTTTAACTCTTTACTGGCATAAAGGGCTGCTACTTGCCTTTGCGGTGATGGGCATGGTCCTCACGCTTGGCATTAGCCTTCCACAGAAGCCGTTGTACCGCGCTCAGGTGACAGTCGAAATCGAAGATCCCAGCGAAAACTTTCTCAACAAAGGTTTCGACAATCCTAGTCCGGGCAATAGCGATGCCGCGGAAACTTATTTTCAGACCCAAATTCGCCTGCTTCGGAGCGAGTCGCTGCTCCGGAGGGTTGCGGCCAAATTGAATCTGCATGATCCGGCAAACGCAAACCAACGATCAAAATGGCGCGATTGGCTGGGCCTTCGCCAACAAACACCTCTCTCGGAATCGGACAGGCTGATTCGACAGATGAGCCAGAATCTAACCGTTCGGGTGTCCGGACTTACTCACGTTGTCGAGGTCCTTTACGAATCGCCGGACCCGGCGCTGGCTGCCGACGTCGCCAATGACGTTGTGGCGGAATTCATTAACCAGAGCCAGGAGGTACGCTGGCGGTCGGCTCAGCGAGCCGGCGAGTGGCTGACGCGTCAACTGGCGGATATGCGAGTCAAACTGGAAAAGTCGGACGCTGAACTGCAAAACATGGCCAGGGGCTCCGGCATGGTAATCGATTCCGGTAAAGACAGCATCGAAGAGGAGAAGCTGCGCACACTCGAAGACGAGCTGTTAAAGGCACAGGCCGACCGGCTCAGCCGCCAATCGAAGCTTGAATTGGTTGGGCAGGTCAGCGTCGAATCGTTGCCGGAGATTTTGGATGATCCCACTATTCGTGATTACAACTTAAAATTGACCGACTTACGCCGTGAACTGGCAGAGTTGAGCGCGAGCTTAACACCGGCGCACTATCGCGTGCAGCAGGTGGTGCAGCAGATTACGGAAATTACCAAGGCGCTGAATCTGGCACGAACCAATTTGCTCACCCGCATGCGCAATGAATACGAGGCTTCCCAACGCCATGTCAATCTGTTACAGCAGGCGTGCGCCGAACAATTAAAGCAGGTCGCTCAAGCTTCTCACAAGGCCGTGGAATACAACATGATGAAGCACGAGGTCGACACGAGCCGGCAACTTTACGAAATCTTGTTGCAACGCGTGAAAGAAGCCGGGGTCGCCTCAGCCATGCGGTCAAGCAATGTTCTAATTGTCGACCCAGCCCGGCGCCCGGCGCTTCCCTATAAACCTAATCTACCTTTCAATGCAGCGATCGGGTTTGCTGGTGGCATGTTCGTCGGGATTGGCTTTGTCTTTTTCCGCAAGCAAGTCAACCGGAGCGTTCGCGAACCGGGTGAGCTCTCCGTGCAGCTCAACTTGCCAGACCTCGGAGCTATCCCTGATATACGGCAACCGTTTAGGGCTCGTAAGGCGCTCCAGAGCGCGCCGGAATTAAGCTTGATGCGGACAAATGGAAATGACGACTTGGGTTTCACGGGCCGCAACGGCAAATCTTCGCTATTAGCAGAGTCGTTCCGAGCCACTCTTCCATCGATTCTCTTTGGGCAGCCTAATGCACTCCGGCCGCGCATCATCGTTGTCACCAGCCCCAACGCGGGCGAGGGAAAGACAACAGTAGCCGCCAATCTGGCAGTCGCGATCGCCGAAATTACCCACCGGGTACTGGTGGTTGATGGCGATTTAAGAAAATCTCGGCTGCATAGCAGGTTCGGCGTTCAAAACGAATTGGGTCTTGCGGATCTGCTCAGTGCGAACGAGCCGTTAAAGATTTCGGATATCGAAGTTGCGATTCAGGATACGGGTTTGCCGGGCCTCTTTACCCTAACCAGTGGAACGGAAAAAGATGACTCGTCCAGCTTGTTCTATTCGCGGCGGCTACCTGAATTGCTACGACTTCTGCGGCAAGAATTTGACACCGTCATCATCGATAGCCCGCCGGTGCTGCAGGTTCCAGACGGTCGCCTGCTGGGGCGCTTTGCCGATGGAATGATTCTCGTAATGCGAGCGGGTCAGACGGCACGTGAAAGCGCTATTGTTGCTCGTCAGCGACTAGCCGATGACGGTAGCACCGTTCTAGGCACCATCTTGAATAGCTGGGAACCATCGAAGATGCATCGTTACACGTATGCCGGAAGTAAGTAGGGCCAGCGAACAAGTGGAGCGCAGTCAAGCGAATAGCGCGACAACCGAAGCGCACAGCCCTTCGCTGCGCGGTGATTTTATTTGGACGCTGTTCGGGAACGGGATCTACGCCGCTTCGCAATGGGCCGTTATCGTCTTACTGGCAAAGTGGAGCAGCCCGGAAGTGGTAGGCGCGTATTCATTCGCAATGGCTGTTGCAAGCCCGCTGATTACGTTTGCCTCATTTCAGTTGCGCGCAGTGCAGGTGACGGATGTGCATGGCGAGCACGAGTTTTCCGATTATCTTGGATTTCGTTTGCTCAGCATGACAATCGCCATGGTCGTTCTAACCGTGCTCTGTTTCGGGTTGCGCTACTCCGCTTCCATGACCGGACTTGTGGAGGCGTTAGGTTTTACACTCGCCGTGGAAGCAGTGAGCGACGTCTATTACGGACGGATGCAGGTGCATGAACGTATGGACAGCATCGCCAAATCGATGATCATACGTGGCGTTCTTTCCACCCTAGCCCTGGTGGGTGTTGTGATACTGACCGCGAGTGTTTTGCTTGGCGTTCTCGCGATGGCGTTCACACGGATGCTGGTCCTGTTTTTCTTCGATACTCGCATTAATCGCACGCTGTATCCCGTGCCGGTGCGTCCGTGCGATGAAATCGCTCGGCCCCGGTGGATCTTCTCCACACAGAAGATGCTGCTCATGACCACACTGCCGATAGGTCTAGTTTCTGTTTTGGTCGCTCTGAACACGAGTATTCCTCGCTATTTTATTCAATGGTCCTCAGGCTCACGAGAATTGGGCATTTTTGCGGCGCTCTGTTTTTTTCAGTCGAGCGGCAATATGGTGATTGGGGCAATGGGACAAGCTGCGTTTGGGCGTTTAGCGACCAGCTATGCGCGCGCTGACATGCGCGGCTTTTTCCCGCTAGTGCTGCGGCTTCTCACTCTCGGAGGAGTGCTAGGCATACTTGGCATACTGGTTGCCTGGTTCGCTGGGAAGCAGGTGTTAGAGCTGTTGTTCCGGCATGAGTATGCGGCGCGGGCCGATCTGCTTACCTATCTGATGGTCGCGGCGGCCCTTGGTTACTGCTGTCAATTCATCGGCTGTGCCGTCACCGCCGCCCGTATATTCAAACCGCAGATCGCATTGTTCCTAGTCGTCGCCTCTAGCCTCACCGGATTCTGCTATCTGTTCGTACCCGGGCACGGAGCAGCCGGCGCCATCACCGCCATCGTGGGTTCGACTCTAGTGCAGATTGCCGGCTTCAGCTTTCTTCTTATTTGGTACGCAAAGACGCGCTGGAATCGACGCCATACTGTTTTTCAGTCCGCTGATGAATTAGTGATTTCGGGATCGCCCAGTTAACGGCTTTAATTAGGGGTGTTAAGTGGCTCTGCAAGTTGGACGTGGCCCAGAGTATCTGATCCGCATCGATGATATCTGCCCAACGATGTCTTGGTCTATATGGAATGAGATCGAGCATATCCTGGTTGTTAACGATGTAAAGCCGATAGTGGCGGTCGTTCCCGATAATCAAGATCCCGAATTACAGAAGGAGCCGCCCGATCCAAATTTCTGGGACCGTGTGCGAGGTTGGCAGGACCGGGGCTGGACCATCGCCATTCATGGATATCAGCATCGATACGTCACCCGCTCGCGCGGGCTCGTTGGGCTGAATCAGTACAGCGAATTCGCGGGCCTCGATTACGAGGAGCAGTATCGTAAACTTGCAGCCGGATTGCAGATTCTCGATGCGGAGAGTGTCCATCCTGAATTGTGGGTCGCGCCCGCACACACCTTTGATTCTCAGACGCTGAAAGCTCTCCGCGCGCTGGCGATCACAGACATCAGCGACGGCTTCGGTCTTTATCCGCATATCGATGCGGACGGTACATATTGGATTCCGCAGCAATTAGGTAAATTTCATTACTTCCCGACAGGGCTCTGGACGGTCGGCGTTCACATCGACGATCCCGTGCACAGCAATGTACGATCCTTCGGCCGCAATATAGTTAACTTCCGGCGTTTTATTACGGACGTGCCTCAAGTAAAACGCCGCTATGTCATGAACCATAATTATGCATTGAGCAAAGCTTGGGCTGGAGCGTTTCGTTTATCGAAGCGCCTGCGCCACGGAGCACTTGGCAGCGGGGCGGCGTCTTGAACATGTCACATTTTCGGATACGAGCTCGCGACGATCGCGATCGGCGAGGTGCACTGGTTATTTCACTCGACTTTGAATTACTGTGGGGGGTTCGCGATCATTGCCCGTCCGATTCGCCTTACCGCGCTAACCTTCTCGGAAGCCGACGGGCCATCCCGCAACTGCTCGATCTTTTCGAGGAATTCGGGGTTGCAGCTACTTGGGCCACGGTTGGCGCGCTTTTCGCTGAATCTCGCGACGAATTGTTACGTTTCGCCCCAAAGGATCATCCCTCGTATCGAAATGAGGATCTCCATTCTTATCTCGAGGAGATCGGGCATTCGGAAGAGGACGACCCGCTGCACTTCGCTCCAAGCTTGATCGACCAAATTCGACGGCGGCCATTACAGGAAATCGGATGTCATACCTTCTCGCATTACTATTGTCTCGAACCCGACGCCGGCGTCGATGGGTTTAAAACGGACCTGGAGAGTGCGGTGCTGCTGGCCCGCCGCCGCGATCTACGACTAACATCGTTCGTGTTCCCCCGAAACCAAGTCTCGTCCACAGCTCTTTCGGTCCTTCCTTCGCTTGGGTTCAATGCGTACCGTGGCGGAGAACAGGGATGGATGTACGACGCGCGGCCGGGCTCGCGTAGTCAGCTTCATCGACGGGTTGGCCGCTTCCTCGATCAGCATCGCGCCTCTCCCGCTCGCTTGGTGGATTGGAAGGAACTTGGGGAAGACCCAAAACTGACGAACGTGCGTGGTAGTCTGTTTCTTCGTCCTTGCCTCTCGACCCATCCGCGGCTGAACGCGTTGCGTCTCCGCCGCGTCGCGAGTTGCATGGAACGGGCCGCGGCGAGCGGAAAGATCTTGCACCTCTGGTGGCATCCGCATAATTTCGGTCTGAACACAGAGCTGAATCTCTCCGGGTTGCGCTACTTGTTGACGGTATTTACCCAATGCCGCGACCGCTTTGAGTTCCAGTCCCTATCCATGGCGGCAGCCGCATCCGCGGCGCAGAATCACGCGCAGGTACCCGAAATGGTTTCCAACGCGCCCGCCACGAGCGTACATTCCTACACCTGAGCCTGACATGATCCGTATCGTTCACGTCATCACCGGTCTCGCCGCCGATGGAGCTGAGCGCATGATGCTCAATCTCGTCACTCGCATGGATAGCGAGCGCTTCACAAATGAAGTGATTTCGCTGAGCACACTGGGCGACCTTGGGACAAAGTTGCAGGCCGCCGGCATTCCCGTGCGCGCACTGGGCCTTTCCAAGAATCCAGCCACCTTTGCCGCATTGCTACGCATGAGACGCCTTTTTCGTCAATCTCCGCCAGACGTGGTGCAGACCTGGATGTACCACGCGGATTTGATGGGTGGCGTGATCGCGCAGTGGGCCGGTCTACACCGTGTGTTTTGGGGGATTCATCACTCGAACCTGGGTTTCGCAACGAACAAATTTCTGACTTTGGCGACGGCCAAGACCTGTGCGCTGCTTTCCGGCGCCGTGCCATTGCGTATCGTGTGCTGTTCTGAAGCGGCGCGAGAGGCACATACCGCTTTTGGATATCAAGATGCCAAGACGGAACTCATTCCGAATGGCTTCGACACGGAACTTTTTCGACCCGATGCGCAAGCTCGTAAGGCGATGCGAGATGAACTGGGGGCCAGCGAAGAGGACCAGCTAGTCGGATTAGCCGCGCGTTTTCATCCCGATAAGGACCATGGAAGTTTTCTGAAAGCGGCCGAAACGCTTCTCGCCCAACACCCAAACGCGCTGTTCGTGCTCTGTGGACGCGGCGTTCACTGGCGCAACCCAGACTTCACGTTACTGCTTCGTCAGTTCGAACTGCGCGACCGAGTCCGTTTGCTTGACGCCATTCCAAATGCTCAGAGATTCTTTGCCGCTATGGACGTTGTTGTCTCTTCTTCCCGCACAGAAGCTTTTCCGCTTGCAGTCGGAGAAAGCATGGCTTGCGGCGTTCCCTGTGTAGTTACTAACGTCGGCGATTCGGCGCTTCTGGTCGGCGCGACCGGGATCACCGTCCCTTCAGGCGATAGCGCGGCGCTTGCTGCCGCCGTCGAAAAGCTACTTGCTGGAGGACCGACTTTACGGAATGATCTAGGCGCCGCGGCACGCCGCCGAATCCAAGAACGATTCAGCCTCGATTCTGTCGTCGCTCATTACCAGGAACTTTATACCCGGGCGATGCTCAATTAGCTCAGTACATTATCTCGATCCATACCCTGATCTCAAAGGAAGCACCATGCCGTCGCGACTCAAGTTGCTCTTCGTAGACAACTCTGTCGATACTTTCTACTCGTACCGGATGCCGCTGGCGATAGCCGCGCGTCAGGCCGGTTTCGACATTCACGTTGCCACTCCACCCGGCCGCTGCGAAAGCATCATCCGGGATGCTGGCTTTACGTTCCATCCCTTGCCCATGACTCGGAGTGGTATGGGGATCGGAGAGTTGGGTTGCGTAATCCATTTGTACTCGCTATACAGGCGCATCAAACCGGACCTCGTCCATCATCTTCGTTTAAAGCCGGTTCTTTATGGAGGTTTGGCGGCCTACGCGGCGCGAGTTCCTGCGGAAATCAGCATGCCCACGGGACTTGGTCATGTCTTCACCGCGCAGACACGAAAAGCTCTCTTCCTTCGCGTGATAACGCTCGCAGGCTGTGGCATCGCCTTTCGACATAAAAATCTAAGAGTGATTTTTCAAAATCCGGACGATCTGGCCGTGTTCGTCAACTCCAAAGTGTTGCGCAAGGACAAGAGCGTTCTCATTCGCGGCTCAGGTGTTGACATTTCACAATTTGTGCTGACTCCCGAGCCGTCCGGCCCGCCCGTAGTTATGCTGGTCGGGCGCATGCTCCGCGATAAGGGCGTCCTAGAATTTGTCGAAGCCGCTAAAACATTTAAGGCCCGAGGCGCCAACGCACGTTTTGTTTTGGTTGGCGACAGCGACTCGGGTAATCCCACGGCCGTTCCTGCGGCGGAACTTCAAGGCTGGCACGATTCAGGGCTGGTTGAGTGGTGGGGTTATCGCGAAGACATGCGGCAGGTACTCGAACAAGCGAATATCGTCTGTCTCCCGTCCTATCGCGAAGGCGTCCCCAAGGTCCTCATCGAAGCCGCGGCCGCCGGACGAGTCATCGTCACTACGGACGTCCCCGGCTGCCGGGAAGTTGTTCGCCACGGGCAGAACGGATTGCTCGTCCCGCCGCGCGATTCGAAAAACCTCACAGAAGCCATCGATTTTCTCCTCGCCAGCCCCAGCACACGCGCTCGCATGAGTCGGCGGGGCCGGCATGCCGCCGTAGCAAACTTTTCTCTTGATCGGGTGATTGCTGAAACTATCGAGACCTACCACGACGTCCTTGACTGTGCTGCCGACGAAACTGGACATCGTGGTTACAAAATAGCCAAACGGCTGCTCGATGTAGCTATTTCCGGGCTCGGTCTTCTCGCTACCAGCCCATTCTTCGCACTCATAGCTCTCGTCATCAAAGCCACGTCGCCGGGGCCTGTGTTTTATCGGGGCGCCCGCACAGGCCGCAAAAACACGACCTTCTATATGTTGAAGTTCCGCAGCATGGTTGTTGGCGCAGAACGAATGGGGGGATCCGCTACTGCCAACGACGACGCCCGTATCACGCCGATCGGGCGATTTCTCCGGCGCTACAAGTTTGATGAGCTACCGCAGTTGCTCAACGTCCTCACGGGTGAGATGAGTTTGGTTGGCCCGAGGCCTGAGGTGCGGAAATATACCGACCTTCTCGTAGGCGAACAGCGCGTGATACTCAAGCTCCGTCCGGGAATCACCGATTGGGCGTCCATCTGGAATTCGAATGAAGGAGAAGTCCTCGAAGGCAGTTCGGATCCGGAAGCTGCTTATGAGGAATTGATTCGACCTACTAAGCTTTCACTGCAAATGAAGTATTACCGCGACCGAAGCTTCTGGTTAGACCTCAAGATCCTTCTCGAGACCGCACGAAAACTATTCCAACCGCAACACGTGCCCAATGAACTCCGCGGCACGGCTAAAGTACTTCGCTACAAAGATCTGGTGAAAATATGAAATCTGTTCTTGAGTCGATTGAAGCCCCAGCCTATTGGGGCGGAACTCCTGCCTTTAAGGAGCGTTTCCGTTTCATTTCCCCTCTTCTTCCGCCTTTGGATGAGGTTTTAGAGGACTATCGCGCCGTCTACGAAACCGGGGTGGTCACCAATGCCGCCTGTGTGCGGAGTTTCGAGGAGCAATCGGCCGCTTATCTTGGCGCCTCTGATTGCATTGGCGTTTCCAGTTGTACTAGCGGACTCACCTTGGTGATGCGCGCCCTGGAACTCTCAGGAGAGGTAATTGTCCCTAGTTTTACCTTCTTCGCGACCGCTCATGCCATTCGCTGGAACGGACTTACGCCTGTTTTTGCCGACTGCGATCGCGAAACCTGGAACGTCGATCCCCTCGATGTGGAACGTAAGATCACAGCGCATACCTCGGCAATCGTCGCGGTGCATATGTACGGCAACCCCGCCAACGTGGACGCACTCACCAAACTGGCTCGCCAACACAATCTCAAGTTGATTTTCGACGCCGCGCATGCTTTCGGCAGCCGGCGCTCCGGCGTTCCGGTCGGCCGGTTCGGCGATGCTGAAGTGTTTTCCTTGTCACCGACAAAACTACTTGTCGCCGGGGAAGGCGGCCTGGTCGCCACCTCCGATCAAGCGTTGGCTCGGGCAATCCGCCTCATGCGCAATTACGGGGACGACGGCTCTTACGATCCACAATTCCTGGGCCAGAACGCGCGCATGAGTGAGTTCAATGCTGCCCTTGGCCTACGCGGCCTTCGGCTTGTGGACGGAAAAGTGAGGCGCCGCAATCAAGTCGCCTGCATGTATTCAGAAGGACTCGCCGATTTGCCGGGAGTTTCTTTTCAAAAAGTCGAAGCAGGCGATCAAAATACTTACAAAGACTATTCCATCCATGTTGATAGCGAATTGTTCGGGTGCACCCGCGACCAGCTCGCCGAAGCCCTGCTGAGTGAAAATATCGAAACAAAGAAATATTTCTATCCGCCGTTACACAAGCAAACGCTGTACCGGCAGTTCGACAAAGCCGCGCTGCCGAACACCGATTACATCGCCGATAACGTACTGAGTCTCCCCATTTATGAAACGCTTCCTGATTCGACTGTCGCCCGTATTATCGACTGTGTTCGGCGTATTCAGTCTTTCGCCGGTCAGCGCACGTTCCAAACCGATCCGAACTCGTAACCAGCGTCTTCAGTTGTTTTCCCCAAAAAGCGGAGGTATTTATGTTTTCCTCGTTTGAGAAGCTCTCCCGGCCCTATCTTTTCTCTCGTATTTTTGCCGATTTTTTGATGGTTCACACAAGTCTCGTGGCGGCGTTGGTGGCGTCATGGATTCGGGGGACGCATGCAGCTTCGGAAAGTGTCCTGTTCGCCGAAGCGCAAGCGGCGGTTGATCAATACCTGCATCTATTCCTGCCGTTGTCGCTCATCTTCCCGGCGGCTTTTCTGCTCAGCGGGATTTACCGCGACCACACGGGTTGGTCACTCAGACGGCGGGCGACAGCCCTCTTGTGCGGACTCGCGGCGGGGCTGGTCGTGTTCACCTCGATTTCACTCGCTCTGCTTCCTGCCAGCAGCCTCGGATCGCGAAGCCTCATGATCTTTGGCGCTTTGATGGCAATCACGTTGTTCTCTGCTCGCACTGGCGAGTGGGCGCTGTTCGCCGGCGTTCGGAAACGTGTTGCCCGCCAAGATCACCTCCACTCCGGCCGCCCGGTGCTCGTAGTAGGCGGAGCCGGCTATATAGGATCGATGCTTGTCGCCGAACTGCTTCGATCCGGGCGTAAAGTGCGCGTTCTCGACAGCTTGCTGTACGGCGACGGCGCGCTCCGCAACGTTGTCCAAGATCCCCATCTCGAACTGATCGTCGGCGACTGCCGCAACCTCCAGACTGCCATTCGCGCCGTTCGCGGCGTCGACTCAATCGTGCATCTGGCTGCGATCGTCGGAGATCCCGCTTGCGAGCAGGACCATCAAGTGGCCCTCGAGACAAATTATGCCGCCACACGGATGCTAGTGGAAGTTGCCAAGGGCCAGGGAGTCTCGCGGTTTCTGTTCGCCTCAAGTTGCAGCGTCTACGGAGCTTCCGCGGATCTAATGACCGAAACGTCCCCCACCCGCCCGATTTCACTTTACGGCCAGACCAAAATCGATTCCGAAAAGGCGCTGCTCGACGCTTGTGACACGTCTTTCCGCCCCACGATTCTGCGCCTTGCGACAGTATTCGGGCTATCGCCCCGCCCACGCTTTGACTTGGTTGTGAATCTCTTAACCGCGAAGGCCTCGGTTGGGCACCCGATCACGATCTTCAATGGCGATCAGTGGAGGCCCTTTATCCACGTGAGCGATGTCGTCCGCGGATTCATGATGGCCCTCGATGCTCCGATCGAGCAGGTTGGAGGAGAAATCTTTAACCTCGGGGACAGCAAGCTAAACTATACCCTGACGGATCTTGCATCCGTTATAGGCCAACGATTTCCAAACGCCACAGTCGAAACGACACCCACCACAGACCGACGCGACTACCGCGTCTGTTTCGACAAAATTCGAACTCGCTTGGGTTTTGAGTGCACCAAGAACTTGGCTTACGGCGTCACCGAGATCCAGGCCGCCTTCGCTTCACGATCCATCCTGGACTACAGCAGCTATCAATATAGTAACCAAAAATTTCTGTCGATTGCCGGTTGTCCGACCGACCAGGATGAACTTGACGAGAAGGTGATGGCTGCCTTTTCCGAGGCTCCTAAACTTGCGGCTTCGACTCCTGTAGCAGCAGCTCTTTAAGGTCTATTCCATACTGGAAAGCGGTATGCATAATCGGTATCGAGGTAACTCAGTTGTTCCAACTCCTGGACGGCGGCGTCCGGTTCTCGCGTTAAGATGTACAACGGCCGTCGTGAGTTCGACCGATGAAAGCCATTTCGGCTAGCTAATTCCAATAGGTCTTTATCCAGGCGTGAGGCCAATAGTGAAACTAGCCATCCGCCATTATCCCGTATATGGTGGGCCACTCTTCGTAAACCCACCTCAAGCGCTTCATAATGACGGCGGCGAGGAAGCAGAGCAATCCTCCAGAATCTCCGGTCTGTAACCGGACGCCAGAACAAAATGGCGCCCAGCGCTTCTTCACCGCGAGACACCAGGTAAACTCCTCCGGTGACCGCCGGGCAACGTTCTAAGAGCCACTGCAAGTATGGCAGATCATAAGCCGCCACATGGCCATCGGTCAACCGATCGCTGAGCACATCGCCGAGGGCGGCTGGCAGAGCGGCAAGTAAATTCACGGTGAGCTCTTTGTTGTTTCTGTAGTTTTTGAGCGGCAACCTAATGTTGTTGACAGCCGCAAACGATGGCAAATGTTTTACCGGCCCTGCTTTTTGCAAAACATAGAGTACTCCACCGGCACGCAGAGGTTTGTACAATTCAAGGCCCGCGGTTGGAATGGTTACCTTCGAAAGCCGCCCCATAATGGCCCTCGTTATCTCGCTTCCGCCGAATGAATAGATCAGCGGATAGGTTTTCAAACTGTGGCGAATCAACATAATCCCGAGCGGCCCGCTTGCATCGGGATCGCGATACCAGTCACAGCTCCATGCGGCATCGATACGTTTCCCGTTATGCATTACCGTAAACGGAATTAAGCCCAGGAACGAAACGACTTTGCCTTGATCGTCGATACATGCGAAAGCACGCTCTCTCCTTCCATTAAAGGACGGGTCGTAGTATTTCCAAGCAATAGTCGCTGGGTCGTGATCGTAGCTCATTAAAAAAGATTGGACAGCACTAATAGGGAGCTTGCTCAGCGGCTCAATAGCGATAGACACAACGACAGTGTAAAGCATCAGGCCACATTTGCAGGGAGGTAACTTAGCCATGTCTTCTCAGATACAACCACAACAGCAGTCGCAGATCATCTCATCCGATATTGGCGCCGTCCAACTTTTTGCCACTAGCCCGCAATCGCTAGGCTCGCGTCCCGAAACGTACCTCCGGAATGTTGTTGACGTGGCCCAGTGGTCGGAAGCCGCGGGCTGCGCCGGAACTCTTGTCTATACGGATAATTCGATCGTTGATCCGTGGCTTGTGGCCCAAGCTATTCTCGCGAACACCCAAACTCTCGTTCCGCTGGTGGCGCTCCAACCTATTTACATGCATCCTTATGCGGCTGCCAAGATGGTCACTTCGCTCGGCTACCTCTACGGACGCCGCGTGATTCTCAACATGGTCGCGGGCGGTTTTAAAAATGACCTCCTCTCTCTGGGCGATCAGACTCCCCACGACAGACGTTACGATCGGCTGGTTGAATACGTCAAAGCAATGCAACTGTTGTTGTGCAGCGCTCTTCCGGTTACCTACACGGGCGAGTTTTATCAGCTCACGAACGCTGTTCTAAAGCCTGAACTCCCAGCCGAATTGCGGCCGCAGTTCTTCATGTCCGGCTCATCCGAAGCTGGTCTCGCCGCCGCCGCCGCCACTGACGCCGTCGCTATCAAGTACCCCGAACCACCGACGAAAGAGTTGACGGGATCTACGCCGAATTCACACACAGGTGTGCGTGTTGGCATTATCGCCCGCCGGACCGCTGGTGAAGCGTGGGAAGTCGCGGGCGAACGTTTTCCGTTTGACCGCAAAGGGCAGATCACGCACGAGATGGCAATGCGCGTATCCGATTCTTCCTGGCACAAGAGACTTTCGACGCTATCGAAAGAGGAAGTTCCTGCCGGCACTTACTGGCTCGGGCCCTTTGAAGTGTCGAAATCCAATTGTCCTTATCTAGTGGGCGCGTACAGGGACGTCGCCAAAGACTTGCGCCGGTATATGCGGCTCGGGCATCGGACTTTCATCCTTGACATTCCGCCCTCGGCAGAAGAACTAGGGCACATTCGAACCGTATTCCAGCAAGCCACGACACTCACAGAGTACGAGGTGGAAGCGTGACCGTTAGATTATTGCAAGACTATCTCATCCGGCAAGCCCAAGCGCGTCCCCGTGCGGTAGCCATTGTAGATGGGGATCGGCGGTTAACATACGCGGAGCTTGACCGGCAATCGAACAGCCTTGCCTGGACATTGCGCGAGGCTGGCTGCCAAAAAGGGGATCGCATCGCGCTGTTGCTGCCCAAGTCGGCTGTTGCGATTGTCAGCATGTTCGCGGTTCTGAAGGCCGGCTGTATCTATGTTCCGATGGATGTCGATAGCCCGCGTGATCGTCTGGATCTCATTCTTGGATCATCAGGTAGCCGCTTTCTTCTCGCCGTGGGCTCTTCCGCCTCACTAGCCGAACAGTTATTAGCCGGGACAGCTACCACGACGCGCCTCGGCTGGCTCGAGAGCCCGTCGCACCCGGAATTTCTTGGCGGCGGTGTAACTCCGGGATTTAGATGGCAGGCGGCAGAATCGGAAGCGCCTCCCGAAAGCACTGGCAGTTCTGAAGATGTCGCTCATCTCCTGTTCACTTCCGGCTCGACAGGCCGTCCGAAAGGCGTGATGATCACTCACGCTAACGTAATTCCCTTTATCGATTGGGCGACCTCGCATTTCAACTACACGCCAGAGGACTACATTTCCGGACATCCGCCGCTGCATTTCGATCTCTCGACTCTCGACGTTTATGGCACGTCCGCCGCCGGAGCGCAGTTACATCTGGTGTCCCCAAAACTAAACTTACTGCCGCACAAGATTGCAGATTTTATCCGCGATCGTGAACTGACACAGTGGTTCTCCGTACCCTCCCTGCTGTCCTATATGGCAAAATTCGACGTCGTTCGTCAGAATGATTTTCCGAAATTAAAACGGCTTCTCTGGTGCGGAGAGCGTTTCCCTACTCCGGCTCTCATTTATTGGATGAAGCGTCTGCCTCACGTCGAATTCACGAATCTTTACGGGCCTACGGAAACTACCATCGCGAGCAGCTTTTATAAGGTTCCGGAGTGTCCAGTGGCTGAAGATGCCCCCATCCCCATCGGTGTTCCTTGTGCGGGCGAGACGCTTCTCGTGCTCGACGAACAGATGCAGCCGCCGCCTGTGGGCGATATGGGCAGCCTATATATCGGTGGAGTGGGCCTTAGCCCTGGCTATTGGAATGATCCCGAAAAGACACGGGCGGTCTTCGTCGACGAACCCTTCGGTCCCGCTTCTCACCGCCTCTATAAAACCGGGGATCTGGCGAGCCTGGGGCATGATGGCCTCGTATATCTGCACGGGCGCAGCGATTCCCAGATTAAGAGCCGTGGCTACCGCATTGAACTGGGCGAAATTGAAGTAGCCCTACAGACGACGAATGGCATTCGGGAAGCGGCGGTTGTAGCCATCGAAAGCACTGGTTTTGAGGGTGCGGTTATCTGTTGTGCCGTAGTGCCAGAACGAGGCGTGGCGTTCGAGCCCCAGATTCTTCGTCAGCGTCTTTCACAACGCTTGCCTCACTACATGTTACCTTCGCGCTGGCTCCGCTTCGAGAGGCTTCCTCTAAACGGTAACGGAAAGGTTGATAAGCCGGTCATTCGCAGCCAGTTCTCCGAATCGCTTCATTCCGAGGTTTCCTAAACATATGTCAACGTGTATTGAGCGCATTCAAAATATTTTCTCCCAGGTTCTCTATCGCGACGTCCAGTCTCCGCAGGCCGATCTGTTTGAAACAGGTCTGCTGGATTCCATGGGTTTGGTTGAGCTGCTCTTCAATTTGGAACAGCAGTTCGGTTTTCAACCCGATATTAATAACCTTGATTTCGATCAGTTTCGATCGATAGAAAGCATTGCCAACTTGGTGGAATCAAGTGGCGCAGGGCAAAACTCGTGAAAATTCTCGGCATTAGTGGTCTCGATCAATCTCTTCCGTTCCGGCGCCGGCAGTGGCCGGGCCTTGATGAGCGGGAGTACCGGATTGCCCAGGGACAAGATTCCGCGGCTGCCCTGGTGTTAGATGGACAATGTGCCTACGCGGCCGCCGAAGAACGGTTTAGCCGTCGAAAGCATAGCGGCGAATTCCCCGCCGGCGCAATCAACTTTTGTCTCAAAGAGGCTGGCCTCAGCATTGACGACATTGACGAGATCGCTCACGGTTTCGATTACTCCCCTTATAAGAGCATCTTCCGTCTCGATCCCATTTCAGCGTGCCAATATAAGATCGTCTACTCGCGCGAAGCTCTGGTGGGCGCCGTACAACGTCACTTCCCGCAGTTTCCATCAGAACGCATTACCCAGGTCAATCACCATCTCGCCCATGCCGCCAGCGCCTACTACACCTCGGGCTGGAATGAGTGCCTGGTGATCGTCTTAGACGGCATGGGCGAAGTAGATAGTGTGTCGGTGTATCTCGCGCGCGACGGCCACCTTGAACGGATTCATCGAATTCCAGCGACTGATTCGATCGGCATTCTCTATTCTCTTATCACTCTTCACCTCGGATTCGACTTCAACGCCGACGAATACAAGATTATGGGCCTCGCGCCCTATGGCGACCCGGCTAGATTCCGCTCGTTCTTCAATCAAGTTGTGACATTTGGCGATAACGGCTCGATTCGTATTCCGATTCTCCGGATGCAGTCGGACGGCAACGAGAACACCTATCACGCTACACGGGAATTGCTAGCTGGAAGCCTCATTAAGGAACGCCAACCGGACGAGGAGATCACGGACGAGCATCGCGACGTGGCCGCCGCCCTGCAAGAAGTTCTCGAAAATACCCTGCTTTACGTCTGCGGTTACTTCGGTTCCTGCACCGGTATGCGAAAATTGGCGCTCGCGGGCGGGGTCGCTCTCAATTGCACGGCTAATGGCAAACTGCTTCAGTCTGGCCATTTCGATGAAATCTATATCCAGCCGGCGGCCGGCGATGACGGTGTAGCTCTCGGAGCAGCTCTTCACCGCTCCGCCATGGCAGGCTCGATTGTGAACAAGCGCCAGAAAGTGCCGTTCCTTGGGCCGTCCTATCAGGATGGCAACATTGCGTCTGCTTTGCGCCATCACGCGAATCAGATTGAGGTTGTGCCGTTTTCGACATTCGAGGAAACGTGTCTCGAAGCCGCTCGCTTCATTCAAGAGGGCAAGGTCATTGCCTGGTACCGCGGGCGCATGGAGTTTGGCCCCCGAGCACTAGGCCATCGCAGCATTCTGGCCGATCCCAGCCGCCCCGAAATGCGCGACCGAATCAACGCGATGGTGAAGATGCGTGAAGCCTTCCGGCCCTTTGCGCCGGCCGTTGCCATCGAAGAAGTGCACCATTGGTTCGACGTCCCGCCGGGCGCCGAACTCCCCTACATGATCACGATTGTCGACGTGCGCGAGCCGTATCGTGCCGAACTGCCCGCCATTACACACGTCAATGGGAGCGCTCGTGTCCAGACCGTTTCGGCGACGGACAACGGTGACTTTCATACTCTTCTCGAAGCGGTCGGCCGCGCCACAGGCCGCCGAATGGTGTTGAATACCAGCTTCAACGTCAAAGGGCAGCCGATCGTAAATACCCCCAACGAAGCGATCGAAACCTATCTGCGCACCGGGATCGACTACCTGTTTATCGAGAACACGCTTATCCGGCGTAAATGCTCCGACGCCGTCCTCGCCCCCAAATCATAACCAGACGCCTGAGTTCCAGCACTCTTCTACGGCCATGTTTGTTTTACTCTTTCTCGGCGTGATCGCTTGCGTCCTGTCGTTTCTTCTGACGCCCGTAGTTAGCCGGCTGTTCTTCGCCCTCGATATTGTTGACTATCCGGATGGCGATCGGAAACTGCACGGCAGGCCCGTGCCCCGCGCAGGCGGCTTGCCGATCGCGCTCAGCTATGGAGGAGCGATCGCAGCGGCGATAATGATCCTTCCGGAGGGACCGCACCTCGCCAGCCATCACACGCCCATCTTCGGATGGTTGTTTGCGGCAGCTGCTGTCATTCTCACCACCGGCCTTGTGGATGACGCGGTTGGTTTGAAACCGGTTCCCAAGCTGATCATGCAACTGGTGGCCGCCGGGCTTGCCTGTTGGGGTGGAGTTCGCATAGCGACGATTGTCGACTATCCTATTCCTCTCTGGCTAGGCGTGCCGCTCACACTATTCTGGATCGTCGCTTGCACCAATGCTCTTAATCTCATTGACGGACTCGACGGGTTGGCCACTGGTGTTAGCCTGTTTGCCACGCTGACCGCATTTACCGTGGCGTGTGTCGAAGGTAACGTGGGTCTGGCGCTTGCCACCGCTCCGTTGGCCGGATCTCTACTTGGCTTCTTACGTTACAACTTCAATCCAGCATCAGTATTTCTGGGCGACAGTGGCAGCCTCACGGTAGGGTTTTTACTTGGCTGCTTTTCCGTCATCTGGTGCCAAAAGTCGGCCACTGTACTGGGCATGGCCGCCCCACTGATCTCACTACTTGTTCCGCTAACGGATGTTGGCGTTTCGATTGCTCGTCGATTCGTAAGCAACCGCCCCATTTTTGCCGGTGACGGTCGCCATATCCACCATCGCCTGTTGGCGCGCGGGTTCCATCCGCGCACCGTTACCCTGCTGCTTTACACCGCATGCGGCGGCGCCGCAGTTCTCTCGCTGCTCGATTCTCTACTTTCTCAAACGGTTGGCGGCGTCGTCGTGGTGATAGTCTGCGTCCTCGCCTGGATGGGCATACACTTCCTCGGCTACGATGAGTTCGCTGTCGCACGGCGCCTTGCTGGCGCTCACGGATTCCGCCGTGCCGTAGGTGAAGAACTCTGCCTCCGCAAGTTCCAAAGCCGTATTGCCGGCGCCGCCACGCTAGAAGAATGCTGGCCCATTATTCGCGATCTCTGCTACGAAATGAAATTCCACTCCGTTGGCCTGTTCTCGCCCTCACAAGATTTTGGAGACTCCAGGCCGCCTGCGACGACATCCGTGACGGAGGCGCTCGCAGTGTGGCGCCTTGAAGTTGCCATCAACTCGGAGATTCGCCTGGTCCTCCATCGCACATCCGAGAGGGGCGACATGCTGCCCGGCATGGGTTTTCTCAAAACCGTGCAACAGGCGCTTCAGTCCAAATTCCCAGAAGTACCCGAAATTCCGACTGTCGCGCCCGAATTTCCTAAGCCGGCAGCTGTGTTTGTCAGTTCCTAAGAAGATTATTGTTCGCCTTTTTTATCATGCGAGTCGTACACATTTTTCCACACCTCAAACCTGGAGGAGGAGGGGCCGAGCGGGTTCTGGTCCATATCATGACTCACCTCGATCCTTCGCGATTCGAGGTTTCAGGCATTTGCCTTTCCAGACGCACCGGGTCCGACCTCGAACAGATGCTCGACCAGGCCGGCATTCCCGTCCAATTTCTGGGGAAAAAAACGGGCTTTGACGCCCGCATGTATGCCGCCGTGCATTGCGCAATCCGAAAAGCAGCACCTGACATTCTCCATTCCCACGTCCATGTCCTGCGCTATATTTTGCCCTATATAGGTTACAGCCACTTCTTGCACAAAAGGCCGGTCATGGTTCACACAGTGCACAGCTTGGCTGAATTCGAAGTGGAACCACGCGCCCGCTGGATCCAGCGCCTCGCCTTCCGGGATGGCGTAGTGCCCGTTGCGGTTGCCCGGGAAGTCTCTCGAAGCCTCGCCCGGCTATACGGGATCTGCGAGCCAGCAGTCGTTCCAAACTGCTTACCCGTTCAGCATTACCGCCATCCGAAAGTCCCGCGCGATGAATGGCGCGCCCGGGAAGGTTTTGCGCCAGAATCCGTTCTGCTGACTTGTGTGGCTGGTCTGCGTCCGGAAAAAAACCACGGTCTATTGCTTGAGGCTTTCGCCGGAATCTCCGCCCACAGGCGTAGTGGCCATCTTCTACTCGCAGGCAACGGCGATCAGACAAAATTCCGAAAGCTCGCTGACGACCTCGGCATCGGCGATCGCGTCCACTTCCTAGGTAGCCGCAACGATATCCCGGATCTCCTTGCCGCTTCGGATGTGTTCGTCCTCGCTTCACAATACGAAGGCAATCCACTCTGCATCATGGAAGCCATGGCCGCCGGCCTCCCCGTGGTCGCATCGCGCGTTGGGGGCATCCCTGAACTGGTGACGGACGGCATTGAAGGTATTCTTGTAGCCACGCCAGAACCCAGCGATTTTGCGAAAGCTATGGATATACTGCTTGCCGATGAAGCGATCCGCTCCAACATGGGTGCGGCAAGTGCTGAGCGCGCCCTTAAAAATTTTGACGTCACTCATATGGTTGCCGGCTATGAAAGTCTCTACACTGCGGCCCTTCCACCGCCCTCTATGTGTTCTCCCCGGGCAAGCGAGCAGATCCTATGAGGCTGTCCAATACGGGACAAACTAGACTATTGAGTTGCACTACAGATCGGCCTTCTTCTAAATGGCACGGCCGTTTATCCATTTCAGATTACCTCCATAAGCATACTTGGTACGTTTGCGCTGGGTCGGCTCATGCAACACCCACTCACGTTCACGGTATTTACACCAACTTACAACCGCGCCGATACACTGCACCGGCCATATCTCTCATTATGCGCTCAGAGCATCCGCGACTTCGAATGGCTCATCGTCGATGATGGGTCAACCGACCAGACGCGGAGCCTGGTCGAGACATGGCAGCGAGAAGCTGATTTTCCGATTCGTTATATATACCAGAATAATTCTGGAAAGCCCACGGCCTGCAACCTAGGAATAAATGAAGCATCTGGACAATTCTTTTTGATCCTGGATTCAGATGACGGCTGTACATCCGACGCATTGGAACGCTTCCTGCACCACTGGAACAATATCCCTCTTGATGTTCAGTCGCAGTTTAGCGCGGTAACTGCCTTATGCCAAGATCAGCATGGGAAGCTTGTTGGCACGCCGTATCCGAGAGACGTCCTTGACTCTAATTCGATCGAGCTTATCTACAAATACAAAGTAAAGGGCGAAAAGTGGGGTTTTCAGCGCACCGATGTGCTGAAGCAATTTCTTTTTCCCGTCGATGCTGAGCACAAATTCGTACCCGAAAGCGTGGTCTGGCTGGCTATCGCACGCCGATATCAAACCCGTTTTGTCAATGAACGATTGCGTATTTACTGGATCGATGATGGCGCCAGCGACCATTTGACGACGCTGCGCAAGGAAGTGGTGCACGGGCGCGCGGCGCGCCATCGTGCGATATTGAACGATCTCATCGACTGGTTTCCTCGGGCTCCGCTGGAACTGGCGAGGTCGGCGATCAACTTTAGCCGGTATTCTTTTGACCTAGGCAACGGGCCGGTTCGGCAGTTCAGCCAAATCGACCCGAAAGTCGCTCGTCTTCTGCTGCTGGTGTCGTTGCCACTCGGGTACGCGATTTCGTTGCGCGACCGACGGCGCCTCTGAGCGGATACGCGCTCGTGCTATTTGTAACAGAGCCTTAAATGATCTCTTCCTACAGAACCACGGCTATTGCTCCCGCGACTCTGACTTCGCGTTCCCGGAAATTTTCGCGAGGTCGGAGGGAACCGGCGCTTGCCCGTTTTGCATTTTTTTTCTTTTGGTGTTTAATCTTTACTATTCCTTGGGAAAATCTGATCGTTATTCCCAACCTAGGCACGGTTGCCCATTTGGTTGGTTATCTGGCGTTGGGGATCGGCTTGCTCGCCGTGATCGACCGGGGGCGCCTGAACCGCACCACCGGCAGCTTTCTCCTCATCGCGGCATTCGCATTCTGGAGATGCCTCAGTTTCCTCTGGACGGCCGCTCCAGAAGCCACTCTGATCGAAATTCAAACAATCATTCAGATGGTTGCGATGGTCTGGCTGCTTCATCAGCTCGCCTTCTCGCGGAAACGGCTTCTGGCTGTGATGCAGGCCTATGTGCTCGGAACTCTTGTCTCCGCCTTCGACACCATTCATCAATATTTGATCGGCGGAAACCCGGCTTATCAGTCTCGTTTCACGGCTACCGGCTTTGATCCCAACGAACTTGCCTTAATGTTGGTTTTAAGCTTCCCATTGAGCCTCTATCTCGCCAGTTCGACTCGCCGTCAACTGCTGGTCTGGCTCTACCGGGTACAATTGATGCTCGCCGCTGCCGCGGTGTTCCTGACTGCTTCACGAGGACCCGTGCTGGCAGCTTCCGGATTGCTTCTGTTTCTGCCGGCGGTTTTCTTTCGTTCCGGCGAAAAACAGAAGGCCGCGCTAGTGGCCGTTGCGGTCATCGGCGCCGCCGTTGTCCTGTCTCTCGTTCCCGCTGCTTCCTGGAAGCGGCTTGGAACAATCGGCACCCAGGTCGAATCAGGAACCTTTAACGATAGAACGATAATCTGGGAGGCTGGCCTTGGAGTCTTTCGCCAGAACCCTATAATAGGGGTCGGTGCTGGAGCCTTCAGCGCGGTTGTACACAACTCAACCGGTATCTCCTACGTGGCGCACAACACCTTTCTTTCAATTCTGGTCGAGCAAGGTTTAATAGGCTTCAGCTTGTTCCTCGCTTTGCTGATCTATTCCATACGATCCTGCCTCTACATGCCCCGGTATGAGAGGGCTCTCTGGCTCGCCATGCTGATGACCATGAGCATCGGAATTTTTTCTCTGACCTGGGAATACCGCAAACCTATCTGGCTCATCTTTGGGCTAATCTCACTCCAAGTCTGCGTGGCCGAACGGTCTCCCAAAGCCGCCCGTGCTCGCCGCCGCCTCTCGTTCAGAATCAATTCCGTTCAAGCGCCCGCTGACGTTATAGCAAAAGAACACACATGAATTTAGCCACTTTGTTTCCCCTTCTCAGTGCCATCTTATTATTTCTCTTGTTTGTTCCGACGCGTCAGGATGTAACTGCCGCGAGCGAACATGAATCGGTCAAAACCCGTCCCCTACCCAAATCGACGGTACTTAACCTCCAGGAGTTCGGCAAAACCGGTCTGAAGGGTGACGATACCCCAATATTCCGGCGAGCTCTCGCTGAGGCGATCCGAAAAGGTCAAGCCCTCGAAGTCCCCGCGATGCGGGCCCCGTACCGCATCGCGCCGCTCTATCTTCCGTCCAAAACCACCTTGCTGCTCGATTCGGGTGTCATCATCCAGGCGCTACCTGGCTACGCCGACGGTAAAAAGCTTTTCAATATCGTCGATGCGACCGCCGTTCAGATCGTCGGCTATGGCGCCATTCTGAAAATGAATCGCGCCGAATACAAGTCCGGGCAATATCGACATTGCCTTTCTATCAACGGGTCCAAATTGGTATCCATCAAAGGCATTACCTGTCTGAGCCCCGGCGGCAATGGCGTGTATGTCGGCGGCAGCGACCATCAACCATTCAGCGAAGACGTCACGCTGGAGGATATACGAGTTGAAAATAGCTTGAGCGCCGGCTTGGAGCTCGTATCGGCCCGCAATCTCTCCATTCGCCGGAGCCATTTCATTGGTAGCCACGGATCTGAAACGAAAGGCATCCAAAGGTCAGCGGCGGACAAAGTCCCCGGGATTGAATTGAGTCCGAGCGGACCAGAAGCCCGCCTTGACAACATCCGCCTCGAAGATGACGCGACCACTAATAGTGAAGGGGATGGCATCCGCGTAGTGCTCACCCGCGTTACCCGTGACAATCCGCCCGTAACTGTCACCATTGAACGCCATCGTGACAAAGGCTCGGGCGGCAGCAGCTTTTTCGGCACCGACGACCCACCATCAGGAAGTGCAGTCGGCGGGCGCCTTGTATTCGACGATTGCTACAGCGAAGCTGCCCAACAATACGGAGCCGTGTTTTCCTTCTGGAACAGTTCCGGCGCCGGGGCCTCCTTCCGACGCCTGACTGTTGTCGA
>JAICLJ010000271.1 GCA_025927575.1 Bryobacteraceae bacterium
GACGTGATGAGCGCGGTTGAAGACGCCGATTTATTGGTCGGCCACATCGCCATGTTCGCGACGCCTATCGCCGCTGAGTTATTAAAGAAGCGTTGGATCTCAATTGCATTGCAGCCGGCGATCTTCTTTTCAGCGACGGATCCGCCCTATTTCCCGCCGTTCGGACCTCTCCCGCGGATTTCGCCCGTGATCGCGCGCTCCATCTTCGCGATGGTGCGCGGCATCACCGCCAGGTGGATACGCCCGGTTCAGATGCTGCGCCGGGAGTTGGGCCTGCCACCCTCACGCTCGCCCGTTTTCGGCGATCAGTTCTCGCCTTGGGGCACGCTCGCATGTTTTTCACCGCTTCTGGCAGCTCCACAGCCGGATTGGCCCGCCAAGGTGGCGGTCACCGGGTTCGCAATCTACGATAAGTTGAACGCGGACGCCGGAGGGCTTGCTCCTGAGATCGAAAATTTCCTGAATGCGGGTGATCCGCCTGTCATTTTTACGCTCGGCTCCTCGGCGGTCTTCGATCCCCGAAGATTTTATGAGAGTAGCGCGGAAGCGGTCCGCAAATTAGGACGCCGCGCCATCCTGTTGGCGGGGCCGGACTATGAAGCGCGAATCGGCATCCGCTCCAGCGAGCGCATCCTTGTCGCCGAATACGCTCCTTATTCCCGACTGTTTTCACGTAGCGCCGCGACGGTCCATTCCGGCGGCGTCGGAAGCACCGCCCAGGCCATGTTGTCCGGGCGGCCGACCCTCATTATGCCGTATAGCCACGACCAGCCCGACAACGGAATGCGAATTACGCGGCTTGGCGTGGGTGATATGATCAGCCGGCGGAAATATACTGCTGGCGAGGTTGCCGGCCGCCTGCGGCGATTACTTTCGGATGCGGCAGTAAAGACTCGAGCGAGAGAAGTTGGGGAAATGGTACGAGCGGAAAGAGGCACTGTCGTTGCCGCCGATGCGCTCGAAACCCAGCTTTCGGGGAGATAGGGTGCGTTTATAGCAAATGGAAATTTACTTCTACCGTCACCCGCACGTTCACCGGTTTGTCTTCTTTTGTCGCGGGTTTGAAACGCCACTGCTGCACCGCTTCCACGGCTTTCTTATCCTGGAGGTCGCCAAGCCCTGACAAGACTCTGGGTTCTTTCGGCAGGCCCTCCGACGTGACGACCATCTGAATCTTCACTACGCCGCTGACGAACGCTTGATCAGAGTGTGCGCTGAATTCAGGCTCGACCACGTGTACCAGCTTGGGAGGCTTCACGTCCCCGCCAATCGCGTAAATGGGGTCATCCGGCTTCTTCTCCGTGGTTTTGCCGGCGTCGGTTTTGTCTCCATCGCGAGCCGCCGCGGCCGGGATAAAGAAGATCGACACAAGAACAACCGTCGTGAGAGCAAGCAGGACTCTCCTCAGACACACAGCCACCTCCTGGAGCAGAAACTCAATTGTGATTCAGGACGAACATTTGCGTTGTCCTGTTTACAACGTACATTGTAAAGGTTTGCTGTCAGTTTAAATCAAAGGTGTTCCGGTTATTTGCCGTCGCTTTTCCCGCCGCGCTTGGCGCAAGTCAATCGATTCTTCGACTCCAGTGGACCTCTTCGCAGATGCCGCCTCTGAGGTGCCACTTTCATCAACGCCTCATAACGGCTCTAGTAGCGAACTACGACTATCCGACGGCTTGCTTTGGCTTGCGAATTGAAGCCTGCCTGGAGCCGGGCTGACGCGCAATCGACATGCGTCGATTCACAAGATGTGTGCTAAGCCACATAACCTATTAACTTGATCGGAAAAGAAGGGTATTCTCTTGACAGAATGTATACTATACCAATAGACTAAGTACACATTAGCTTAGGAGCGAATAATAGCTATGCCCGCAACCCAACATTCCCGCTACCGTACGTCGCGGAATCTTGGCCGCTGCTGCTCCGCAACTGTGGCTGTTGTGATGTTCGCCAGCTTGGTGTGGGCGCAAGCGGAAGGGTCCATTTCCGGTGTCATCGCCGACGCCACTGGGGCTCCCATTGCCGGAGTTTCGGTGACGGTGAAGAACACGGAAACCGGCGCTACGCGCAAACTTGTAACGGACGGCGGCGGGCGGTATAACGCTCCATCTATCACGATCGGAGGCTACGAAATCACCGCTGAGAAAACAGGTTTCACATCCGAGGTAAAGACCGGAATTAGCCTGGTTGTGGGACAACAGGCCGCCGTGAATTTGACCCTTATGGTCGGCGGGCTGCAGCAGAGTGTGACGGTCGAAGAGCATCCGGATGTGGTGAGCGTGTCGACGGAGCAGACCTCCGGGCTCGTGGGTGAGCGTCAGGTAAAGCAGTTGCCGCTCAACGGACGCAGCTACGACGAACTGATCGCCCTGAATCCAGGTATTGTGAATTACACCTCGGAGCGCTCCGGAGGCGTTGGGGCGTCGAACTCGGCTGTCGGCAATATGTTCGCGGTTGCCGGTAGAAAGCCGCAAGAGAATTTGTTCCTGTTGAACGGGATCGAATATACAAGCGCCTCCGAAATCAACCTGACGCCAGGCGGCGCCAGCGGCCAATTGCTCGGTGTCGACGCCGTTCGTGAATTCAACGTAATTTCCGACACTTACGGCGCGCAATATGGGAAGCGTGCGGGGGCTCAGGTGAGTATCGTGACCGCCTCGGGTGGAAACGAAGTGCACGGCAGCGTATATGAGTTTCTGCGCAATAACGATCTCGACGCGCGCAATTTCTTCGATCAGGGGGCCGCTCCCCAGTTCCAGCGCAACGAGTTTGGCGCTGCGCTTGGCGGCCCTATCCAGAAGAACAAGACGTTCCTCTTCGGCAATTACGAAGGCTTCCGCCAGAATCTTGGGTTGAGCGATGTAACGCTCGTGCCCGACAACAACGCGCGCCTCGGCTATTTGCCCGATGCGAGCGGCAAGCTTGTACACGTTGGCGTTGCGCCCGGTGTGGAGCATCTGCTTTCCTTGTGGCCGGTACAAAATGGCCCGGAGTTAGGTGGCGGCATCGCCGAAGCGTTCAGCCATCCGGTGCAGAATATCCGTGAAGATTTCGGGACCGTGCGCCTGGATCATACGTTTTCAGACCGGGATTCGCTATTCGGCGTCTACACGGTAGACGACAGTGAAGACAACACGCCAACGGTGAACCCGTTCAGCAGTATTTTTGAAACGCTGCGGGAACAGGTCGTGAGTCTACAGGAAACGCATGTATTCTCGGCCTCCGCACTGAACATCGCCCGCGTTGGCTTTTCGCGCGGAGCGTTCTTCTTTACGGGAGAAACGTCCGTCGATGTACCGGGGTGGATTGCCGGCGCGCCTATTGGCGCGGTGGTCATCGGCGGCAGCACGGCTTCGAACGGGGCCACTCAGTTGAGCCTAGCTGGAACGAATGTCGGCAACAATCTTCGTGTTGTTCGAAACCTCTTCACGTATGAGGACAACGTGGATATTACGCGGTCCATTCATCACTGGCAGGTGGGCGTCTGGCTGCAGCGGATGTAATCGAACGACTTGATGGCGCAGGCCCAAAACGGACAAGCCACCTTCAGCAGCGTTGCGGGGTTGTTACAAGGGCAAGTGACGAACTTCACGGCCGTGCCCACTCCGACGCCGTTAGGATGGCGATCTCTTGAAGGCGCATTTTACGTGCAGGACACGATGAAGCTAACGCCGAACCTGGAGCTGAGCCTGGGTTTTCGTGATGAATTTACAAACGGTTGGAACGAGGCGCACGGAAGGGCTTCGAATTATGATTTTGTCAACGGCGTGATCCAAACGCATCCTTTCGTCGGCAATTCCGCGTTCAACGTAAATAATGCTAAATTCCTGCCTGCGCCCCGAGTTGGCATTGCCTGGGCTCCCTTCGGCCAGAACCGCACAGTGATTCGAGCGGGATTCGGCACGTTCTATTCGTTGCTCGATAATTTGAGCTACCGGCTGGATCAAAACGCGCCGTACAATACGACACTCTCGCTAAAAAACGTACCCCTTTCGAGCTTGCAGATTACACCCGGCGCCGCTCTACCGGGCGGAGGCAAAATCTCGCCGGGCGGCGTACAGCCCGATATGCAGACGCCGACGGTTCAGTCCTGGTCTCTGAAAATCGAACAGCGGCTCGACGCCGTTACATCGCTGGGCATGGCTTATATCGGGTCTCACGGATATCACCAGATTCTTTCCGTTGACGCGAATTTGCCCGTTCCCACAATCTGCCCGGACTGGCCATGCCCGTCGAGTCTTGGCGCTGGAACCATTTATTTTCCGTCCGGCGCGCCTCTTACGAATCCGGAGCTTGCCAACACGACAAGCTGGTTCTCAAATGGCAACAGCTCTTATAATGCGCTCCAGGTGGACGTGAACAGGCGATTCCATCAAGGGCTGCAGTTCCGCGGAGCCTATACGTTGGGCAAGAGCCTCGATAACGGGGCAGCCATCAACAGCAGCGTCGGCAGTAATGCGCCGGGCTTCGTGATGTACCCTCCGAATCCCGGAATCGATTGGGGACTCTCGACGTATGACGTGCGGCATCTTGGCGTGATCAACGCCAGCTATGAGCTGCCGTTCGGGGCAGGGAAGGCGTTTCTGGGAAATAGCAGCGGCTGGCATCAAAAAGTGATTGGTGGCTGGATGTTGAGCGGCATCGCCACGATGCAATCCGGATTCCCCTTCACGCCGATCCTGGGCTTCAATCCGTCGAACGACGGCGATTCGCGCAATCCGGTGCGGCCTTCGTGGAATCCGGCATACAGCGGAAATGTGATTCTCGGTGGCCCGAACAAATATTTCGATCCAACTGCGTTTGCCATACCGCCAAACGGCACATACGGAAACGTAGGGCGCGATACTCTGATCGGGCCGGGCCTTTCGGAGCTGGATCTATCGCTTGCGAAGGATACTTTCCTATCCGAGAGAACAAAACTTCAGTTCCGCGCCGAATTCTTCAACGTCCTGAACCACACAAATTTCGGATCTCCGAATCCCGTGGTCTTTGCTCAGGGATCTTCGGCTCCGTTGAGCACGGCAGGAGTGATTAGCTCGACGGCGACTACGTCAAGGCAAATCCAGTTCGGTCTGAAATTGCTTTGGTAAAGCGGAC
>JAICLJ010000270.1 GCA_025927575.1 Bryobacteraceae bacterium
ATGTACGTCCCGGCAATTGAAACGAGTGACGTGATCCAAACCAGGCTCGTCAGCGGCGCTTCAAAATTCATCTTGTCCGCATTGCCGTACCGGCGCTTGGCCATCGCCGCGTTCAGCCAATAGGACCCGCCGGACGTGACGACCATCATGACGCGCATGGCGAAAATCCAGACGAGAAGCTGGCTTTGCACGAGCGGACTCTGCACGGCAAGCACGATAAACGTGATAAGCGCGACCCCGGTGACGCCATAGGTTTCGAAGCCATCCGCGCTCGGGCCCACCGAGTCGCCCGCATTATCACCCGTGCAGTCGGCGATGACTCCAGGATTCCGTGCGTCGTCTTCCTTAATTTTGAAGACAATCTTCATCAGATCCGCGCCAATATCGGCAATTTTCGTGAAGATTCCGCCCGCAATACGCAGCACCGCCGCGCCGAGCGATTCGCCGATGGCAAAGCCGATAAAGCAAGGCCCGGAATAGTCGGAGGGGACGAAAAGCAGAATAATGAGCATCAAAATGAGCTCGACGCTCACCAGCAGCATACCGATGCTCATGCCCGCCTTGAGCGGGATTTCGTGGCACGGGAACGGTTTCCCGCGCAGACTGGCGAATGCAGTGCGTGAATTGGCAAAAGTATTCACGCGAATGCCGAACCACGCTACCCCGGAACTTCCGCATATACCTACAACGCTGAACAGCAGGATGATGAACACCTTCAGCGCACCTAAGTGCTGGAGCATTCCGAAATAGACGACGATGATAATCCCGATAAAAATTTCGAGGATCACCAGGAACTTGACTTGGGTGACCAGATACGTTTTGCAGGTTTCATAGATCAGCTCCGAGATCTCCAGCATCGACTCATGTACCGGCAGATTCTTGAGCTGGTGGTACACCATGAGGCCGAACAAAAGGCCAAGAATAACAATGATGAAGCTATACGCCAGCAGATTCCATCCGTCGATGGCGCCCCCGAAAAACCTTGCCTGGTGAAGGTCGGGCACGATGAGATTTGCCTCGCCGCTGGTTTTTGTTGGAGCTTGAGCCCATGAGAGCGTCGGGAGCAGTAGAAACAGAACTGAAAAGAAAATAACCCGGACTAACCGCGCTGTGGCCAGGATATTAGCTAGGTGCGGCCTAGGCGTACTGCCGGTGAGCCGGCGGAGAAGCTTCGGTATGGGCTGCTGTGCGAGCTTCCGCGGCTCATTTGCCGCGGCGTAAGGTGGCAAAAGCACTGGTTCGTGATCCTCCTGTCGACAAGTTCGGTGATATACGTCATGCACGAAAAATTGCAAAACTAAGCCGTCTCCAGCTTGATGGGCCGGATCCGTGCCCTCAACGAAAAGCAACAATAACACGGCGGATGGGAAAAACGGAAGAGTAAGGTGCGAGAGGAAGATTATTACTTGGACAGATGAGCAATGCCCCACAATGCCGGGAACGGGGTTTCCTTCCGGTATCGTGGGGCCTCGCGCTTTTCAGGGTTCGAAGCTGCTAGCTTATGCTCCAGCCTTTGCGGAACGAGGGTTTGATGAATTTGTCCGCCTCTGAATTGTTCGTGATGCGCATCTTTTCGTTATCCCATTCAAGCTTGCCCTGGAAACGCACGGCGAGCACCCCGAGATTGATCCACTTTGTGAACGGCGCGGAGACGCTGAATTCGGAACATGCCGGACGTCCGCCTTTGCACGCGCGAATCCAGTCGCGATAGTGCCCCGGCGAGCGTTCCAGAAACTCCGGTGGAAAATGATAGTCGCGCATCTTTTCGACGGGGACGAAGCGTGTGTATTCCCCGTACGTTCCTGTCGTAATCATGCCCTTGTCGCCGATAAATAGACTGCCGTTGCTGCCTTCGGATATCAAGCGGCCTACTTTTTGATCGAGTTTCGCGTTGGCATCGCTTGGTTGCGGCTGGGGCTTCGGCTGCTCGGTTTCCGGCACCTCAGGCCCGGGCTGAAAGTAGGCCTGGGTGAATATCCCGCCCTGTATTTCCGGCAGGTGCTCGATGGGATCCTGATCCATCGCGCCTCGCTGGTTCTTTCGCAAGTCGCCGAGGATTTCGCCCTTCGGCACGCCCGGAATATCGGGCTGCTCCATCATGCCGCTGTGCCAGAAAATCTTCACCGGCGGCATGGCTCCGCGCGCCGGGAAATCAAACCGAATGACCGCCTTTGTCGGGTAATAGTAGTCGCTATGGCCTTCCTGTTTAATGCATTCGACGCTGGTCGGAGCGCCGAGCCTCAGCGCCATGTTGGGCGCTCCCAGAATGTGACAGGCCATGTCGCCGAGCGCGCCGGAGCCGAAGTCGTAAAATCCGCGCCAGCTAAATGGCAGGTACTTATCGCTATAGGGCCGCTCCTTCGCGATGCCGAGCCAAAGATCCCAATCGAGTGTACTTGGGACAGGAGAGGGCGGCGGAAGGTCGGGAATGCCTTGCGGCCAAACGGGGCGATTCGTCCAGGCATGCACTTCCGTGACATTGCCAATCTCGCCGGCCCAGATCATCTCGGCGCACTGGCGCGTGCCTTCGTTTGAATAACCCTGGTTCCCCATCTGCGTCGCGACGTTGTATTTTGCCGCCGCCTGCTCGAGTTCATGGCATTCCCAAATGGTATGGGCCAGCGGCTTCTGTACGTATACGTGCTTTCCACGTTCCATGGCCCAGGTCGCCGCGGTGGCGTGCATGAAATCGGGAATGGTGACGATCACGGCGTCGATGTTCTTCTCTTCCTTGTCGAGCATCACGCGGAAGTCTTTGTATTTGGGAACCTGCTCATATTCCGTGAAGATCTTTTTCGCGCGGTTCTCATCGACATCGCACAGCGCCACGATGTTTTCCGTGTGGGCGCACGCGTGGATATCGCTCGCGGCCTTCCCACCTGCTCCGATCGAAGCGATATTCAGTTTCTCGTTAGGCGATTTATAGCCCAACATCTTCAAGGACGGCTTGCTACCGAAACCGGCGATAGGGACTGCGCCTGCCAGTAAGGTGCCATAGAAGAAATGTCGCCGAGTTACTCCACTGCGTTTCAAAATGGGCCTCCGTAGTTGTGAATCGGGATGCGTTCTATTCCCTGATTTCCATCTTACGCTCTTAGAAAATCCGTCCGAATGCGTGGCGCAGCCCTTTATTTCGAGCAACACTGGATACTGGAGGCGCTCGTATGAAGATTGGACTGTATAGCATTACCTACCTGGGGATCTGGTATGAGGGAGCGGCGCTCACATTGGACGACGTGCTCGGGCGCGCGGCGAAGTTCGGCTACGATGGCGTGGAGATCGACGGCAAGCGGCCGCACGGGCACCCCATGGACATGCCGGCATCACGCTGCCGAGAGCTTCGCGAGAAGGCGCGCGATGCCGGTATCGACATTTATGCAGTTGCAGCGAACAACGATTTTTCCAGCCCCATTAGCGAACACCGTGAGAGTCAACTGGGCTACGTAAAAGACTTGATCCGGATGACGAGCGACCTCGGAGCCGGCACGCTCCGCGTTTTCGCTGCATGGCCTGGTGTTCACAAACCGACGGGTACTTACAAACCGTGGACCAGCCCTTCTTATGAAGTTAGCGAGCATATCTGGGCGGAAACGCACAAAGGATTCCTCGCGGAGCAGATTTGGGACTGGTGCCGTGATGGATTAGTCGAGTCGGCGCGCTGGGCAGCGGAAGCTGGGATTGTACTTGCCTTGCAGAATCACCCCGCCGTGATCGACAACTATCACGACATGCTGCGCATGATTCGGGAAGTAAACTCGCCCAATCTGAAAGCGGCCTTCGACGCGCCGATGGCCAATCAGCAAGGAGTTACACAGATGCGCAACGCGGCGGTTGAGGTCGGATCTCTTCAAGTGCTCACTCACTTCGGAGGGGAATACGAGGAAAGCCGGGATGGCGAGGTGCAAGGATTGGTGCGCTGGCGCGATGGCAGGCTGACTCCAGAAAACTTCTATTTCGATTTTGCAGCCGGCATGCTCGATATCGGATATAAGGGCTACACCGGCTACGAGCTTTGTCACCCTCTGCCGCCGATCGATGGAAAACCGGCCGGCATCGATTTCGTGGACAAGAACGCAGAGCTTGCAGCGAAATTCATGCGAGGCGTTCTCAAACAGGCGCAAAGCAATTACGTCGAGGCAGCTATTCCTTCACGCGGCTAAATTAATTGAAGAACGAATATCGGTCGAATGACCGAGAGGAAGGCGCCCGACTCGTCAGGAGTCGCAAGAGTGATATAACCCGAAACTGCCTTCGTGTACGATTCTCTTAACGACATCCGTGGCAAAGGATAACCGCAAAGGCTTCTTAGCTCGCTGCCGAATACTGCACGTCATAGATGACGACGCCCAACACTGTTTGCTAACGAACATCCTGCAGCCGGATAGCTCGTTCTCCATTGAACGCAGTCAAACAGGGCTACAGGCTCTGAAGGCACTGCATTCCCGGCCGACCGCTAATCTCCCCAATCTGGTGATCATTCCTTGGATTATGCCTTTGCTCACCAGCCGGGAGTTTACCAGGGAGATGAAATCGGACGAACGTTTGCGTGCGATTCCTGTGATCGTGATGAGCGCTTCCCTTCCATCCGAGGAAATTGCCGCTCTTTACGATGCGGGCGTTAGTTGTGTGTTGGCTACTGGTACGGACTATGACTCTCTGGCCCTCGCACTAAGGGCTCTAAAGAATTTTTGGGTGGAGTGCGCTATCCTCCCCTACTCACGCTGGCCCTGATCGCCGGCAGTTCGCTGTTGTCCCCCGTTGACCATCGCGCTAAAGGTTCTCGCGATAGTCACCGAACACGCGGCGAAGCGCGTTCGACATCTCTCCCACGGTCGCTTGCACGCGGCAGGCAGCGAGAATCGGAGACATGAGATTTTCAGATCCGCGGGCGGTTGTTTCCAGTTGATCCAGAGCAGATCGCACATCCGCGGAAGATCGTGATGCACGGACAACGCGCAATCGCGCGATCTGACCGGGCTCCAGTTCGGGGTCGATGCGAAATGGCTTGAGCGCCTCGTGTTCCAGGTCTTGGAACTTGTTTACTCCGACGACGATACGCCGCTTTTCCTCGATCGCCTGCTGATATTCGTAGGCGGCATCCTGGATCTCGCGCTGG
>JAICLJ010000202.1 GCA_025927575.1 Bryobacteraceae bacterium
CCAGCAGCCGAGTTCTAGCGGACGAGCCGCGGGTCCAAAGCAAGCGGGAAGCTCCCTTCGATCGTTATAGTTGAGGCATCTCCATAACTCGGGTTCAGCATCCAATTCCAGGTCTCCGGCACGATCGCCGAAGGAATCTGCAATAACGCGGAACTCTGCTCGTCCAGCCAGCGATCCCCAATACTTCGCGTCTCGGCCAGCCTGATTCGCCACTCGCCTGTCAGGGACGAGAGTGGAACGTGTTCCCGAGAAACGCGGCCCGGCGCCTGAATTTTCAGCAACTGATAGCATCCTTTTCGGCAAATTGTCCCGCCCGCTGCGCTCTGCAAGCACGGTCACGGAAACATTTAATATTTTGATTCCCGCCAAATGCATGCAAAGGCGGGGTTTGTTCGGCGATCTCCTGCATTTCAACGTTAAGCGGGCCGACGTCCTCGCTACGCTCTGTCCGGGAGCACCATATCATGACTTCTCGCGTTGCCCTGCGCGGCAGCTACCGGCAGCATTCCCCCAAAGCGATCAAAGTGGGCCGTCCGTCGCCGAACGAACGGCTGGAAGTGACGCTTGTCCTGCGTCGCAAGCAAAGCGCTCCGCATCCGTGGGCGCTCGACAGCTATCTTTCCCACGATGAACTGGCCGCGCTCCACGGCGCCGACCCGTAGGATATCGAAGTTGTGGAGAAATTCTGTTCAGAGCGGCACTTCTCTATCGTGCATTTGGATGCAGGCGCCGCTCAGTGGTCATTTCCGGCAGCTTTGGGGATGTAACATCGGCGTTCGGAGCCGACGTCGAATTGCATCGCCTCGGGGGCGCACACCTATCGCAGCCGGCGCGGTCATCTGTTAGTGCCCGAGGAACTCGCAAGCCGGGTCTTGTCCTCTTGACGGAAGGCATCTAGCTGAGGCGTTGCGTTATGTCGAACTGAATCCCGTCAGAGCAGGTTTGGTGGGAGATCCTTGTCAATGGGTGTGGTCCAGTGCGCCCGCAAGAATCAACGGAGCAGATCCGCACGAACTTCTGCGTCGAAGTGTGTTCCTTGGCGACCATATCGGAGAAAACTGGAAGCGGATATTGGACGCCGGGTGGACGGACGGGGCGTTACGGCAGCGAATTCGTGATGCCGCGCCTACGGGCCGCCCGCTTGGGAATAGCACGTTTTCTGGATGCGGCGGAGCTAGCCACAAGTCGCTCACTCCGCCGGCGAAACGAGGCCCCAAACCAAAGCTCCGTCCGGAGGCCACCACTGGAGCAGTTTCGTAGCCCGTCCCCGAGATCTCCCACGTTCATACGGTGTCCGCCCCGGAACGATTCGAGTCCTTACCGAAGGGCTTCGGGACGCGCACACAACGAATACGCGCGATGGGTTCATATTCGAGAGCACCCAACCGGCCATCTCTGGCAGAATCGGTTCTTTTCTTGTCCTTCTCGACGGAAGGCGTCTAACTGAGGCGCTGCGTTATGTCGAACTGAATCGCGTCAGAGCAGGTTTGATGGACGATCGTTGTGAATGGGTGTGCTCCAAGGCGCCGTCCCAATTTGTTGTATAGTAAAGGCAACATGCTCGACACGTCAGGATACGTTTCGCTTGCTACTGCCACACTCTCCCTTGTGACGGCCCTCGTCACTATTGTGGATAAGCTTCCTAGCTTCTCTAAAAAAAATCACTGATTTGCACGTGATGAATCCGAAAGGATTTGCAAGCAAAAGAAAGCGTAAGATATGTTCACCGTGGAGAATTCTGGGGACCTTCATGGTAGGTAATTGTGTGTGTTTCGGGGACAGGCGGCGAAATTACCAATTCGGATTCGCAGCACCGCAGCAAACCGCCTGCGTCCCGATCGGCTCCGCAATCCAGCAAAGGTATTTTCAGGCAGCCGCGGGCAGGAACTAATCGTAAATCCATCTCCCGACGCGAAAATTTTCCGTAACCTGTCCCCCTTCAAGCCCCAACTCGCCCCGACCCGTCTGGCTGACCTTTTTCGATCACAGCTTTTCTTAAATTCTTTTCTATTCCATATCAGTGACTTCCACCGCTGCCGCCTTCGGTCGGCTTGCCTCTGGCGCCTATGCTCACAAGCGAGAGGATCATTCATGCCTTCAAAGAAGAACTCGGCCACCAGAACCGCAAGCGGGCCGTCGCGCTCCGGCGCAAAGTCGCCCAACTCTCCGACTTCTATCCGCCGCCCGCCGTCCGAAGCGCAGCTTCGCGCCAATCGCCTGAACGCGCAGAAATCGACTGGGCCGCGTACCGAGGAAGGTAAGCAGCGCGCGTCGCTCAACGCCACCCGCCATGGACTCACCGGCCAAGTGCTCACTCTGACTGCCGAGGAAATGCAAGCCCTCCACGCTCTCATCGGCGATCTCGAAAAGCAGTATCTGCCGGGCAACACGCAAGAGAAGCACCTCGTCCACATGCTTGCTCAATTGCAGTACCGCTTGCACCGCATCATGGCGACCGAGCACAACCTCTTCGCCATCGGCCTCGCTGAAAACTCCGACCTCTGGGATGTCAATCATCCCGAAGCGCAAACCGCATTCGTCCTCGCCGAAACTTACGCCGCTCGAAGGACCCGCTGCTCACGTTATCCATCTACGAACAGCGACTGATGCGCCAGTAAGACGCTCAAGATGTTGCGGGAGGTCCAGGCCGAGCGCAAAGCGCAGGAAACACGTGAGCAGGACGCGATCTACGAAGTCGGCATGTGTCATCTCGTCGCCGGCAAGGAGTTCTCTCCGGCCGAGTTTGGGTTCGTTTGTTCAAGTGCGGAAGCCGAGGCGCTCGTCAAGCGCAAATGGACGCTCGAACACGCCAATAACGCGCATACCTGGAACTTCGATCGTGAATCCTGCGGGCCGGCCCTGGCGTTTTCGAGTGCCGCTTAAGCCGGAGATTTCGAGACGGCTTGCAAAATTGCCAACTTGGCCGCGACATAACCGAATCAACGGAGCTTGGTACGATGCGGTAGGCAATTTGCTGTCGTTCGCCGGCAATTGAGCGCACTGCATGAAAAAAATTCTGTCTACTCACCTCTTCGCGAACCACCGGCTCACCGGAGTCTGGCTTGAGCGGATCCGGGCCGCCGGCTTTGATGCGGTCGAGTTCTTCTGCGCGCGCCAGCATCTCGATTATCAGGACCCGGCGCAAGTGAAGGAACTGGGCCACTGGTTCCGCGACTCATCGTTACGGCTGTGGTCGCTGCACGCGCCCATGTATACCGACACGGTGTGGGGCCGGTCGGGCCCGCAGGCGGTCCTCAATATCACGGAGACTTCAAAGGTCCGGCGGATCGCGATGGTCGATCAGATCAAGCTCGCAATTGAGATCGCCGATCAAATCCCGTTCCGCTACCTGATCCAGCACATCGGCGTGGAGGGTGAAGAGTTCAGCCAGGAGAAACTGGACGCGGCTTTCTCGTCGCTCGAAGAGTTGAAGGTATTCGCCGGGCAGCGAGGCGTGGAAATTTTGCTCGAAAACACACCTAACGATCTGTCGACGGGGCGCCGGTTGAATTACTTTCTATCCTCTACGCATCTGAACCTCGGTTTTTGCTTCGATCTTGGCCATGCTCACATGGGTCAGGGAATTCCGCAGGAGTTCGAGATCATGAAGGAGCGTATCCAGTCCACGCACATCCACGACAATGATGGTATGTCGGATTCACACTTCTTCCCGCTACATCGGAAAGGGAACATCGAGTGGCCGGCGTCGTTGAAGCTGTTGGGATCGCTTCCGGACCAGTATCCGCTTGTGCTGGAATTGCGCGAGGATCCCGATCTGGAGCATCCCATTGCGGAAGCGAAGCGGACGATCGACGAACTGGCAAAGCTCATATGAATAATGAAACGAATGCTCAAGCGTCCGAGGCTGCTGCTGCTTCGCCCGCCGGCGGCGCGCCTTCCGTGCCGGTCATTTCCATCGCGCAAGCCGGCCGTCATGTCGGCGAAACTGTACGGCTGAATGGCTGGCTCTACAATCTGCGCAAATCGGGCAAGATCGTTTTCCCGATTATTCGCGACGGCAGCGGCCTCATGCAGTGCGTCGCGGTAAAAAGCAACTTACCGGAAGAGGTGTTCGAAGCACTGAAAGGACTGACGCAGGAAAGCTCGCTCACCATCACCGGTAAGATTCGAGCGGAGCAACGCGCTGCCGGCGGCTATGAACTCGATGTGGAGAGCGCCGAGATATGCCAGCGTGTTGCCGAGGACCGGCCGTATCCCATCACGCCGAAAGAGCACGGTGTGGATTTCCTCATGGATCATCGGCATCTCTGGCTGCGGAGCCGCCGCCAGCACGCGGCTATTCGCGTGCGCCATGAAGTGATCAAAGCCATTCGCGACTATTTCGATTCGCACGGCTTCACCCTCGTCGATACTCCGATTTTTACGCCGGCGGCGTGCGAAGGAACGACAACGTTATTTGAAGTGGATTACTTCGAGGACGAGAAGGTCTACCTCACGCAATCCGGCCAGCTCTATAACGAAGCGAATGCCATGGCGTTTGGCAAGGTCTATTGCTTTGGCCCGACGTTCCGGGCGGAGAAGTCGAAGACGCGGCGGCATCTCACCGAGTTCTGGATGGTCGAACCCGAGATGGCTTATGCCGACTTGGAGGACGTGAAGCGCGTTGCCGAAGATCTGATCGTTTATACGGTGGGCCGCGTTCTCGACAATCGGTGCGAAGAATTGAAAACGCTGGAACGCGATACTTCGAAGCTCGAATCCATCAAGGCGCCGTTTCCGCGCATCAGCTATGACGAAGCCGTCAAAATCCTGCAAGAGAAGGGAAGCGAGATCCAGTGGGGCGGCGATTTCGGCAACACGGACGAAACGCTTCTGACCGAGGATCGGGACCGCCCCGTCATCATCGATCGTTATCCGAGCGAAATCAAAGCATTTTACTTTCAGCCCGATGCCGTTCGCCCGGAGCTCGCTCTGGGGGTGGATATTATTGCGCCCGAGGGTTACGGTGAAATTGTGGGAGGCGGCCAGCGTATTCACGATCTGGAACTTCTCGAGAGGCGAATCGACGAGCACCATCTTCCGCGCGAAGCCTTCGAGTGGTATCTCGATCTCCGGCGTTTCGGCTCGGTTCCACATGCTGGATTCGGGATGGGCGTTGAGCGGTTCGTCGCGTGGATGTGCGGCCTGGAGCATGTCCGCGAAACGATAGCTTATCCGCGGATGCTCTATCGTACGCGCCCTTGAGGCGTTTTCTTTCGTGAGTAAAGGGGATTCATCATGATGCGCCTCTCTCGCATCGCCATCATCGGAGCACCGCTCGATTTAGGCGCGGGACGACGCGGTGTCGATATGGGGCCGTCGGCGCTCCGGCTCGCCGGCCTCGGATCTCGCCTGATGTCGCTCGGATATAAAGTCGAGGATCTTGGGAACGTTTTTGCCGAGCAGCAAGAGAGCACGCCTTCGGGTCCATCGAATGCCAAGTACCTGCCGCAGATCGCAGCGGCGTGCACCGTGTTGGCGGAGATGGTTGAAAAAGAGATCGACGATACCCGGTTTCCACTCGTGCTCGGCGGAGACCATTCGGTAGCCATCGGCACCGTCGCAGGCGTCTCCGCCGCGTGGCGTCGCCGCGGTGAAAAGATCGGCGTCGTCTGGATCGACGCGCACGCCGACATGAACACGCCGGAATCCAGTCCTAGCGGAAATGTACACGGCATGCCGCTCGCTTGCTGCATTGGACGTGGGCCGGCCGACCTCGCGAATCTTTTGGGGCATTCGCCACAAGTCGATCCCGCGAATGTTGTGCTGATTGGGATTCGGGATGTGGATATCACAGAGCGAGAACTCGTTCGACAATCGGGCGTGACGGCTTTCACTATGCGCGATATCGACGAGCGCGGACTGCGCGACGTGATGGAACGCGCCATTGTCATCGCAGGCGACGGCACGGCCGGCATCCATCTTTCCCTGGACATGGATGCCGTCGATCCCGATGAAGCGCCCGGAGTCGGCACGCCCGTTCGCGGCGGAATGACTTACCGCGAGGCTCACCTGGCGATGGAGATTATCTGCGATAGCGACCGGATGATCTCCATGGAACTGGTGGAAGTGAATCCCGTGCTGGACGCTGCCAACAGAACGGCGATGCTCGGCGTGGAACTGATTCTGTCGGCGATGGGGAAGCGGATTTTATAGCCTGAGTCTGTAAACGCTTGTGGCGCACTTCATCGTGCTGGCGGGCAGTTCACTGCCGCTCTCGGGGACTGAAGTTCTCAATGCGTCACGTTGTCAGCGGGGTGAACTTCGGCGGAAAATGCCGCCTCCGCGATTCGCTGAACGTGCGCCCGGATATCGTGAGGCCAGTTCCGGATTCGATCCTCAAAGTGTTCGCGGTCGGCGGCGTACAGGGCGCGGCACGCTTCCTCATAGCCGGGAAGATTGCCTGCCATGGCCGACATGAAGCGGTTCGCCGCGTCCATGGCAAGCCGGGCGCGCTGCCTGCCGGGGTCCTGTTTTCTCGCATCGTCCACAAGTCTGCGCAGCGCCGCGGAGGCTCCGTTACGTTGTTGTTCGAGCCAAGCCCAGTGGCGCGGCAAGAGCGAAACCTCGCGCGATACCACGCCCAGCTTCGGTCGACCCGGCCCGGTGCGTGCCCGCGCCGGGAGCGCGCGCGCCAAAACCTCGTCGACGGACCCTCGCAGTTCGAAATCCACCTGTTGGCCGGTCTGGTCCTCGAACAGGATCGTTAAGACCTCGCCTTCGTCAAATCCCTTCTTGACTCGGGGAAGCACCGTCTCCAGCGGGCCCGAGGCGATGATCTGTTCGCCAATGAAGGCGGTGTAGTAGCATTCTTCTTCCATCAGATTCATTTTACCCGGATAATATCTGAAAGGCAATATTACCAGGGTAAAAGACGTAAAACTTGGGGACAGACCCCCTGATTTTTTGCAAATTTCCCTTGACGGCTCGTACTGTGCGGCGCATACTGTGTATAATACAGTAGATGATGCACAGTATCTGCAATGAATGACGACCTGTTTGAAAATCTCAGGCTCGAACTGCGCCGCGGCTGTTTGATTCTCGCCGTTCTGGCGCAACTGCGGGCGGAGCACTACGGCTACACCTTGCGGAAGGCACTCGCCGATGACGGGATGGCGATCGACGAAGGCACTCTCTACCCGCTGCTGCGCCGGCTGGAGGCCCAGGGCTTGCTCGTCAGCGAATGGCGGGAACAGGACAAGCGAAACAAGCGTTTTTATCACTTGTCGGCCGGCGGCGCGCAGATTTTTGAACGACTACTGCGGGAGTGGCGCAGTATCAATTCCTCGCTGGACCGCATCCTGTCCTCCGGAGAGGAAATCCGCGAAACCGGCGCTGTCGCACTCGGCGCGGAAAACGGCAACAGTTAGCAACGTGGAGGCACGATTATGGAACTTTTAGAACGTTATCTCCAAGCCGTCAGAACCTTTCTTCCCCGAAAGGCACAGGACGATATTCTGCACGAGCTTTCCGAAAACATCCTTTCTCAGATGGACGAAAGAGAGGCTGAACTCGGCCGCCGCTTAACTGAAGCGGAACAGGAACAGGTCATCAAACAGCACGGTCATCCCATCGTGGTTGCCGCTCGTTACGGACGCCGCCAATACCTGATCGGTCCCGGATTATTTCCCATTTACTGGCTAACTCTCAAGCTGGGACTTCTGATTGCGCTGGCGTTGCGATTCATTATCGCCATCGTAACGGTGCTGGTCAGCGCCGACCCAATCCACCAGATCCTCCCGGCGCTGTTGCCGGTTCCCGCCGTCATTGTCCCGGTGTTTGCGTGGATTACCGGTGTCTTCATCGCATTCGAGTATTTCGCGCCGCGGATGAACTTGCGCTTTATCACCGATTGGAGCCCCCGATCGTTGCCCGCTCTCGTCAAGCGTTCGGCCATCATTCCGCGGGCCGACTCCGTCGCACAGATCATCATGATCGGCGCCTTCATCCTCTGGTGGCAGAGCATCCCGACCGCCCCTTATCTCCTCTTCGGGCCGGGAGCCGCGGTAGTTGCTCTCGCGCCTGTTTGGGCTCAACTGCACTGGCCCATCATTCTGCTGGCTGTGGCGGGACTCGTGCTGGCCTCTGTGAATCTGGCAAGTCCCCACTGGACCGTGACTCGCACGAGGATTCGCCTGGCGTTGCGAGCGGCAGCTTTTGTCATTTTGCTGATCCTTGTGCGGGCAGGGACTTGGGTCGTTGTGGCTGACGGAATTCGCGACCCCGCGCAATTTTCCAGCGTTATCGCAATTGTGAATCAGATCTCGTTTTATGGATTACTCTGCGCGCTCGTGATTACCGGCCTGCAGCTTGCCTGGGAGGGCGTGCAACACCTCCGCGACCCTCTGGCACCGCCTGCTGTGCAATGCAGGCAAGCGCTTCGCAAATCGTAACCGCC
>JAICLJ010000252.1 GCA_025927575.1 Bryobacteraceae bacterium
CGCTCGCGGCAGCGTGGCGACAGCCGGTTACGTTTGACCGCATCACGAGCGGAAAATGGAGCGGGGAGCTGAGCGCGCCGGCAGTAGACGATCTGCAAGCGTTCAGCGTGCGCATGGTGGAACGCTATTTCTCCGTTTTGTCGAAGGCATGTAAGCAGGCCGATCCTCATCACCTCAACCTCGGCATGCGGTGGGCAGGTATCCCTCCGCAATGGGCCATGGAAGGTATGAAATTCTTTGACGTGTTCAGCCTGAACTGCTATTGCGAAACCCTGCCACGTGACGTCACCGAAAAGATTCACTCGATGCTTGGCATACCGGTGATGGTGGGGGAATATCACTTCGGCGCCCTGGATGTGGGTTTGCCGGCATCGGGAATCGGGCGCCTGAAGGACCAGGAGGGACGCGCCAAGGCGTACCGGAACTATGTTGAAGATGCCGCGGCGAACCCCTGGTGCGTGGGCGCACATTGGTTCACCCTTTACGACGAATCCGCGCTCGGGCGGCCCGACGGCGAAAACTATAATATTGGCTTCCTCGATGTTTGTAATAGGCCGTATGCGGAGATGAGCGCGGCCGCCGTTGCGAGCCATGAGCGTCTGTATTCTGTCGCGGATGGCAGCGCGCAGCCGTTTCACGAAAAGATCCAGTATTTGCCGAAGTTGTATCTCTAGCGGTATCCAGTGAAGACGCGGGGCGCGCGTGGCCTACCTCGGCATCAGCCATCATTTTCGGGAAACCGACAGACCTTGATGCCTTCATGCGGCTCGGGGGCGGTGGAAGCCAGGGGCGAGCGTCCGAATCCCTAATTCGATGCGACTGCCTCGCCGGCGAAGTTCCGAGATGTCTTTGGCTGAGGATGCATTAGCAAATAGAACGCGGCGATGTGCGTAATCATCAGTGCCGGCACGTAGATGACCGGGATCACGTACGCACCGCCCAACTGCCCTGCTACCGCAGGAAGGCCGGCCTGGATGGCGTGGTAGTAGTCGAGGATGAGGTCGACCACTCCCACGAAATTGAAGGCGACGACCAACAGCCAAAAGAGCGGACGTGTGCTTACCGTCAGGAGTGCCAGGAGAGCCAGCAACCCGGTTGCTAAATCGCCGCATGCGGCGAAGGTGGCAAAGCTAGCGGGCAGATTAGGTCCCACCACGCCCGGAAGGATAAAGACGAGTCCGAAGAACCGGAAGCTGTGCAGAGTGGCGATGGCGCGTTGCGCTTCAACCCGGTCCATCGACTTGAGCCTTGGAAAAACGTACACGCTGAAGCAAAGTAGACATGCGACATAACCCAAAAAGAGATGCAGTAGGAAAATCGATTGCGGCGACATTTGGCCTCCTGTTGGCATAGGATGATTATTATCATCCTATAGGCTCAACTTTTTTCCGGAAAATTTAACCGTGGCCCGAGCTGCAACGTGGGATGATAACCAGCATCCTAGATAATCAGCCGTGCGTTACCGTCCCGACCATAAAGCCGAAATCCATCAAAAGATCGTGAACGATGCTTCACGGCGCTTTCGCTCGGAAGGCCTATCCGGCGCGGCAGTTTCAGCCGTTATGCGGGACTCCGGACTAAGCCACGGAGGATTCTACAAGCACTTCGAGAGCAAGAATGAACTGCTCATTGCGTCGCTGAGCCAGGCTTTTCGGGAGATGAGCGAACGCCTGGCTGAGGCCGCGGAACAATCTCAACCTGGCACGGCGTGGAAGGCGATTGTGACGGCCTACCTGAGCCCGGAACACTGCGATCACACGGAGTGTGGTTGCCCCTTGGCGGCGCTCGCGCCGGAGTTGGCGCGCGCCGACAAAGCAATGAAGGCCCAGGTCCTTGGCGAACTCACGAAATACAGGGCTCGGATTCTTCCCTTTATGCCTGGCCGGCGTACTGTTGACAGAGAGCGCGCTTTCTTTGTGATCTATTCAACGATGGTCGGGGCAATTGCAATCGCCCGGATACTGCCAGATCCAGAGACACGAGCGGCCGTGCTCGCCAGCACACGAGATTTTCTCCTGGACAGCTTCTGACCTCCTCAATGATGAGGTCGGGCCGCTATCACCTACAAAGGGGCATCGATACACATCGCCGCACGCAAATCGTTACTGACCTGTGCCGCTTGGCAGCGCACAGGCGAGTTCAACCGGGCAGTGAGTTTCCTAAGCAAAGGCCGCGCTGCTAATCATGGATTTGCTTTGCCGACGGGCTGGGTGGTCATTGGAAACGCAGCGCACGGTATACAAGTCATCATTTCGCTATAGACTACAAATGAGAAGCGGGAAAACGCCCCCTTGAGGAGAAATGCGAATGAAGATAATGCAACAGGGTCTGCTTTCGGCCATCATCGTCATGTCATTTTCCGCGGTGGCGGTTGCGCAGGCGCACGCCGGTCATCAAGGCGCCGCGCCTCGCCTGGTGCTTTGGGTCACCACGAATGCCTGGCCGGATGGCGGAGAAATTCCCATGAAATATGCGGCCCACGGCGAGAATAAGTCGCCGGCATTTGAGTTCCATTGGAATCGGGGAACGAATCCAAGCACCGCGCCGGAAGATCTGAAGAGCTATACCGTGATTTTGCACGACGTGGAGAATTCCACCAATAAAACGACAACCGACACCCTGCACTGGACGGCGTTCAACATACCTGGCACGGGCAAAGGTTTGCCGGAAGGGCTCGGGTCCGGCGACCTGCCCGACGGGACACGGAACGGTCCGGGCATCGCGGCCCGCAACGGAAAGCAGCCGGGCTATTTCGGGCCTGGCGCCGGACCGGGGCCGATTCACCACTATGTGTTCGAGTTCTATGCGCTGGATACGAAGCTGGATTTACCGGCCAGTACGACGCGCGAGGATCTGCTGAAAGCAATGGATGGCCATGTCGTGGGTAAGGCCGCGTGGTTTGGCCGCTTCCACGCGAAGAGCCAGTGAAAAAGGGCAGTCGGTAAAAGCCGGATTCGCGGTACCAATTTGGCCGCGGCCTCGGCGGCCAATTTTCCGTCTATTTAGCTGGATTCGATCAAACGATTCTTGCGGCGAATGCCGGTTGACGCGCATCACAGGTGAGTTGAACATTCACAATCGAATGAATTGCTTACCGATGAGTGAAACAGCGTGGAAGGAGTTTGCGCGATGAGAGCGAGATACGTGCAGGTGGAGAAAGCCGGCGCGCCCCTTGAACTGGTGATGCGGGAAGTGCCCGATCCCAAAGCGGGGGAGGTGCGCGTTCGGGTGGAAGCATGCGGGGTTTGTCACAGCGACTCCGGGACCATTGCCGGGCTGTTCCCCTTCGTCAGCTATCCCCGAGTGCCGGGCCACGAGATTGTGGGCAGAGTGGATTCGGTGGGCGAGAATGTGCCACAGTGGCGGCCCGGGCAGCGCGTGGGCATCGGTTGGTACGGCGGACATTGTCGCAGATGCGAACCCTGTCGTCGCGGCGATCTTGTGGCGTGCCAGAATCTATTGATCCCGGGAGTCATTTACGATGGCGGCTATGCCGACTACGTCGTAGCTCCCGCGGAAGCCATCGTTGCCGTTCCCGATTCACTGAAGAGCGTCGAAGCTGCCCCATTGCTTTGCGCAGGAATTACAACCTTCAATGCACTTCGTAACAGCGGCGCAAAGCCTCCGGACACGGTTGCGATTTTGGGAATGGGAGGCTTGGGCCACCTTGGCGTGCAGTTTGCGTCGAAGATGGGATTCAACACTGTCGCGGTTGCGCGGGGGGCCGATAAAGAGAAGTTCGCACATGATCTCGGAGCGCGGCATTACATCGACAGCACCGCCGCCGATGTGGCTGGGGCGCTGCAGAAGCTGGGCGGAGCCAGAGTGATCCTCGCGACGGTGACGGATGCTGATGCGATGTCGGCGGCGCTCGGCGGCCTCGGATATCGGGGCGAGTTTTTGATTATTGGCGTGCCTGGCAAGCCGATTCAGGCAGCCGTACCCGGGTTGATTATGCAGCGCCAGTCAATCCGCGGCTGGCCGAGCGGCACGTCCATCGACTCCGAAGACACGCTTAAGTTCAGCGAGATTACCGGAGTGCTTCCTTTAATCGAAACATATCCACTGGACCGTGCGGCGGAAGCTTATGACCGCATGCTGAGCGGCAAGGCGCGTTTTCGGGTCGTTCTCGAGACTGGAGCCTGATTACCGTTTTGAGGATCACAGGCTACTGGTCTTGAGTGAAGTCTTGTGTAATCGCCGAGTCGCCGTTGTTGAATTCAACAGCGACATCTGAATTTCTTCTAGCATGGACGAGTGTCATACTGAGCGGACAATAGGAAAGATTTGTGGACAGACGACAACTTTTGAAACGGCTTGACACGGCGTGGCGAGCCTTCCAGGAGTCTTACGCCGGTTTGCCGGAGGCGCGTTTGTTGGAGCCTGGCGTCGCGAAAGCCTGGTCGGTGAGAGATATCCTTGCGCATGTGTCCACATGGGAAGAAGAGGCGCTGAAATATTTGCCGTCCATTCTCAAGGGCGAGAAGCTGCCGCGATACTCAGTGATGTACGGGGGCATCGATGCCTTCAACGCTCAAATGACAGCCCAGAAAGCGAACCTTTCGCTATCCGAGGTGCTGGAGCAACTGAACGACACCCATAGCCGGCTCGTCGATTTCATCGAGAAGACGCCGGAAGATCAATTTCGCACCGAAACGCGGTTCCGTCGCCGCGTACGACTTGACACCTACAGTCATTACCCGAAGCACACCGAGGCTCTCCGGAAATGGCGAGCGCGGCTGCCGACGCGATGACACCGGCTTCGGCGATTTACTGCGCGTCGTGGAAGATAATACCCGCCGTGTAGCGGTGCCCCGAACGAATGCGGCTGACACCATGCCGCAGATTGACGCGATAGAAGCCGCGTGTGCCCTGGACGGGACGATTGTGAACGGCGAACACAACGCCATCGCCTTGCCGAAGCGGCACGACAACGGGGCGGGATTGCATCCTCGGTCGCTGTTCAGTCATAACGAATTCTCCACCTTCAAAATCCTTGCCGGGTTCAGACAGCAAGAATGCCACCTGCAGCGGAAACACGTGCTCGCCGTATAAATCCTGATGGAGGCAGTTGTAATCGCCAACGCCATATCGAAGCAGAAGCGGGGTTGGCTTGGTTTGACCCGCCTGGTGACAACGATCCAGAAAACTTTCATGACTTTCCGGATAACGAACGTCGACGCCCATATCGCCGTTCCAACGATTTGCAATGGCGACCAGATGCGGGTAAATGGACGTCCGGAGAGCTGCGATGAGATCGGGCAGCGGATAGCTGAAATACTTGTATTCGCCGCGCCCGAACCCGTGCCGCGCCATGACGATGCGACTGCGAAACAGTGCGTCTTCCGTGTACAGCGCCACTAACGACCGGCATTCCTCCAGAGAGAGCACATGATCGAGCACCGCGCTTCCCTGCGCATCCAGCTCTTCGAAGACGCGCACCCAATCGAGCTGGTTAACTCGCTCGGAGAGCGCCTTCGATAGAGCGACCGAGTTTTCAACCGGTAAGTTCATCTAAGTTCTTGTTAGCCGCCATTATGAATATGAATATGGTAGAAATTTGGTCCTCGAACACTCCGGTTCTTGCTCCCAAATTCGCTTGCGCCGCAGCGTAAGAGGTACATATTAACACTGTCCGAACCAGCATTTGGCGGAGATTTGCGTGTGATGTAATGTTCGTAAGAGTCGGCAAATGCCAATGAAGGAGACTGTTTTGGATAGTACTGCTGTATTTGATTGGGCCGGATGCGTCAACTACGCAAAAAGGTCTTA
>JAICLJ010000278.1 GCA_025927575.1 Bryobacteraceae bacterium
ATATTCTGCAGGTTTCACTGGGCACGGTGAAATCACGCATTCTGCGCGGGCGTGAAGCTCTTCGGCGCGCATTAACGCAACGTTTGGATCCAGGCCTCTTGGAGGCATTCGTTTAAAGCAGACGGAGTTTGCATGTCCATTTCATGCCACACCGCGAAGCGACACAGCGCCGACTATGTCGATGGCCGTTTGCGCGCCGACCGGCGCTTTAACGTAGTGGCTCATCTCCACGATTGTGAAGAGTGCGCCACTTACTTCGAACAGATTTCACAGTTGCGGGCGGCGCTGAAGGCCGTCCCCGAAAAGCCGATTCCGCAGCGGCTTGAAACATCGCTTCAGATCATCGCTTCCCGCCAGAGAGTGGAGGTGCTGGCCACTCGCGGCTCGCATTGGAAGGCCACGTGGGACAAATGGAAGTTCCGGGTGAACGAGCTAATGAAACCGCTGGCCATTCCTGCCACGGGCGGACTGTTGTCCAGCCTTCTGCTGTTTGGCACCTTTGTTTTCACTATCAGCACGACCACCAGGCTGGTCGGCTATGAAGTGCCGGTTGCCTATTCTTCCCGAACGGAAGCGACTCTGATTCCCCTAGAACTGGGTTCTCACGCCGTGTTTTTGAATATGAGCATCGACTCGAACGGCCGCATTGGAGACTACGCGGTAAGCGACCCCGACTGTAAGTACAGCGCCGACCTCGAAGCGCAACGAGCCAACATCTCGATGCCTTCCATACCGACCGTATTCGCCGTGGCACAGCCAATTTCGGGCGACATCGAGATTCGGTTTCTGCCCCTTGCGTTCCGGCCATAACCGGGGCCGCCGTTTGTAACCTAGACTGAAGATTGCCCCGTAAACTCGGCCAGCATTTCCTTGTCCGGCAAGCGATACTCGAGCGAATCGCAGATGCGGCTTGTGAGGGTGGGACACCACAGGTTATCGAGATCGGACCGGGGCGGGGCGCTCTTACCCGTCATCTTCTCTCTCGGGCCGGGGAATTGCACGCTATTGAACTCGACGACTCGCTGGCATCGTATCTGGAGTTGGAGTTCCGCGACGACCCCCGCTTTCATCTGCATCGCGGCGACGTTCTCCAGATAGACTTGGCTCAGTGGGATTCGGCAACGATTGTGGGAAATCTGCCGTACTACATCACCTCGCCCATCGTAGAACGTTTCCTCTCGCTCGATGATAGATTCCCTCGCGCGGTTTTTCTCGTGCAGAAGGAAGTTGCCGACCGGCTCCGCGCTTCGCCAGGAAGCCGCGACTACGGTTTTCTTTCCGTGCGCACCCAACTGTATTGCGAGGTGGAGCTGATCCTGAAGGTTCCGCCATCATCGTTTCGGCCCGCGCCCAAAGTTGATTCCGCGGTGGTCCGCTTGAAGCGCCGCACAGACGTGCCCGAGAATGTGAACAGCATTGTACAGTTCGCGAGCCGCTGTTTCGTTCAGAAGCGCAAGACGCTCCGGAACAATCTTCGATACTTTTATGATCAACGGCTCATCGATTCGTTGCCGGAGGCGGGTCTTCGAGCGGAACAGATCCCGATCCATCAACTGATCGAACTGCACGCGAAACTGGAGGAGAAGCAAGAGCGCCTCGCGCGCGATTGAAGGTGCCGGGCGTCTTTATCGCCTTAGGTGGCCGGTGAGCCACAATGGCGCGTCCTGCCGATAGCGGTCGGATAAACTAATGGCTGCCCGACGCGGACCGCTTTTCGAATGGAGTTTTTCCAATGATGTGGCGTCTTTTTGCTTTGCTCTTACTATCCGCCGCAGCGTTCGCCGACGAGCCTCATCCGACGCTGGCCATCGGGTCCAGCGCTCCTGATTTTGCTCTCCCCGGCATCGACGGCAAAATTCACAAGCTGAGCGATTATGCCGCGAGCAAGGTGCTCGTGATCGTCTTTACCTGCAATCACTGCCCGACGGCGCAACTCTACGAGCCGCGCATTAAGAAGCTTGCTGCCGATTACGCAAGCAAGGGCGTAGCACTTGTCGCGATTCAACCGAATAACCCGAACGCGATCCGTCTGGACGAACTCGGCTACACCGATGTGAGCGACAGTTTGCCGGAAATGAAAATTCGTGCGGCTTACCGTCATTTCAATTTTCCATACCTCTACGACGGAGAAACCCAAACGGTGTCGCGGGCATACGGGCCGAAAGCGACTCCGCATGTGTTTGTCTTCGACCAGCAGCGCAAGTTGCGGTACGAAGGACGCGTCGACAACAACCAGCGCGAGGTTCTGGTTAAAACGCAGGATGCGCGTAACGCTATTGACGCGCTATTGGCAGGAAAGCCCGTGCAAGTGACCCACACCGGAGTATTTGGCTGCTCAACGAAGTGGATTTCAAAAGAGGCAAGCCGCGCGGCAGAGATGAAGAAGATTGAAGCCGAACCGGTTGGAGTGGACATGGCTTCCGCGGACGATTTGAAAAAACTGCGCTCCAATACGACCGGCAAAGCGCTGCTGGTCAATTTCTGGGCGACTTGGTGTGGTCCGTGCCTCCACGAGTTTCCCGACCTCGAAACCACGTATCGCATGTACCGGCTGCGTGACTTCGATTTGATCATGGTCGCGGCAAATATGCCGGATGAGAAGGCTGGCGTGATGGAGGTGCTCGAAAGGGAGCACGCATCAAGCCGCAATCTGCTGTTCGGATCGACCGATACTTATGCCATGCAAGCTGCATTCGATCCCAAATGGGAATCCGGCGTGCCTTATACGATTCTGCTCGCTCCTGACGGCAAGGTGCTCTATCGCGAAGAGGGCGAGGTCGATATCTTGAAGCTGCGGCGCATTATCCTCGCAAATTTACCGGATTCCGGCTACATCGGGCACCGGGCGTACTGGGCAAATAATAATAACCAGTAATTCGCACGGTCCTCGGACAATGCTTACCCTCCGCCGTGAATCAAAGACTAGAGATTTTCGGAGGTATCGCAAAGCTCGTTTCTTATGTCCCAATGGAGTGTATACCGAGGAACAAGCAGATGACGAAGAAGGAACTGAATACATTCAAGAAGACGCTTGCAGAGAGAATACAAGAACTCGAAAGCGTCATCCGGCGACGTGACGAGATCGTGATAGAGAAGAGCGCGGACGCTCTCGATGAGGTGCAGCGCGCTGAGCAGCGCGAGCTTGCGATTCGCAACCTGGATCGAGAGACAAACCTGCTTCGTGAAACGCGGTCGGCGCTAGCGCGCTTGGAGAAGGGGAGGTTCGGTTCCTGCCTCAACTGCGAGGAAGAAATTAATCCCAAGCGCCTGTCGGCAGTACCTTGGGCGTCGTTTTGTATTCAATGCCAGGAAGAAGCGGAGCGGCGAAAAGAGGGCGCGCCGAATGCCCAGGCTTTACTGCGCCACGCAGCGTAAACAACCGGGAGGCGGGGTTGCCGATGCTCATGGTTACTGTTTCAGCAGACCTAGAGTCCGGCCTTAACATAGACTTTGCCGGCTGCCGCGATGCTGGCGTCCTTTCCCGTCACGACAATTCTGACAGGCTGCAGGCCGGCCTTTTCTTCCGCTCGAGCGGTGAATGTCAGCAGATACTGATGTTGCATCGCTTTCGAGATTTGATCGAAAAATGGTTGGAGTGACACCGGCGGCGAGAAGCCAACCATGTACGACTCCCCACCCGTTTCATCGGCTAATTGGGAGAGAAAATTCTGGCCCCAGGACATGCGCCATAAGCTATGGCCGTAATGCCCTACGCTCGGGACGTAGATGCAATACACGACGATACCCGCCTTCTGGGCGGCCCTTATCCCACTGTTTACATAAGGATTATCACTTGTGTAGCCACCTCCCAGTCCCTCGATGCCGCTACTCAGCATGATGACCTCGCGACGCTTCGCCGTGCTCTCGGGCCACCGCTTGATGGCATCCACTAACGAATCGTAAGGGCCTACGTCAGCCCCGCCCGGGCCTGTCGCCAGGCGAATGCTTTTAGCGGCAGCCGCATGGTCGTGCGTAAACTTTGCCGTCATTTGCGCCAAGCCATTGCGCATATAGCCAATGCCAATTTCAGTGGTCGAGGGCAGGGCATTCACGAATTCCTTTAAGTTGTCTATGTTCGTATTGAACCCGGAGCCTGAAGAGTCGCCGATAAGAATTAGTAGCTGCATGCTGGAGCCATCAAGCGGCTCAAAGCCGGTTATAGGTCTTTGATCTTTACCTTGGTAAACCGCGAGATTATCCCGATCGACTTGTGGAATAACACTCTCGCGCCGAGGCTCCAGCGTGACGACCATGCTGACTGGAATACCCGATTGTGCATCTTGCCGTGCAAGCAACAACACCGGCCAAGCGCTGCAAATTGCCGCTGTCACCATCCATCGAATGAGCCTGTTCATAGTTTTTCCTGGTGGAACTCATGCCCTCCGCCGAAGGCGTATCCAAGCCTGACCGCATCCTTCACTTTCACGTTTACACATTTAACGCCAGACCGGGGCTTGTAGGATCGGCATTTTCCTCAAGGCGCTCATCGGCGGGAACCCACCCCGGTAGTTCGTCGGGCGATGAGTTTGTACGTACGATCCGAACTCCGTCGCGCATCTACAACGTGCGGAACGCTTTCATGCGCAGATATCCCATTGGAGCCGAGATTGTTACGTGCGCCGGCGGCAGCCGCGTTGTCGATTTTCGACTATGGGCGCCGGCTTGCACGTCCGTTCAGGTTCTGTTGGAAGCTGGGCCGGGCGCTCCGGATCGAATCGCGATGGCGCGCGA
>JAICLJ010000218.1 GCA_025927575.1 Bryobacteraceae bacterium
CCGCGGGCATACGCCGAGTGAAAGGCGTAAAGAAGATCGGCGTTCGACTCGGAAATTGGCTCCTGCCGGATCAGGCTCTGGCACTGCTCGATGCTCCGGATCCAGACACCATGCAAGGTAAACGGGACTTGGCGTTGTTGGCCACACTCGTCGCCTGCGGTTTGCGGCGGCACGAGGCCGTTGAGTTGAACGTTTCGGACCTGCAGCGGCGAGAGGACCACTGGGCGGTTGTCGACTTGATCGGTAAGGCCTCACATATTCGGACCGTTCCGGTTCCGCACTGGGTGAAGGATCTAATAGACGATTGGTTTCAGTCGGCCGGGATCTCCAACGGAAGAATATTTAGGCGTGTGACGCGAGCCGGGACCGTGTGGGGAAGCGGCTTGAGCGAGAACGTCGTCTGGCACGTTGTCAGACAGTATGCGCGAAAAGCCGGCATCGACAAACTCGCGCCGCACGATCCGGCGAACTTGCGCCCGGCTCTGTCATCAGGCTGGCGGTGAACTCGACCAGATTCAGTTTCTACTTGGACACGTGTCGGTGCAGACGACCGAGCGATATCTTGGCTGCAAGCAGCGGATTCGCAACGCCGTCAACGATGGCATCGGGATCCAACCCAAACGCCGAATGCGTTCGGACGGCTAACGGACGGACTGCCGACCTAGTGGAAGTGATCCGGACAAGTGCTGGTCGCATGCTCAGTTTCCGAAAAGTTAACCTTCCGGTAAGCGGGGGGCTTCCCAGTATCGTGTTGTCCAGCAGAATCGCAATCTGTTTGCTGGGTTTTAGGTGTTACGACTGAACTGCGATCTGCCTTCAAGATCGATAACGGGCTGCCCACGCTCGAGCACCGGATGAAGGCCCATGACCTCGAAATAAGATTCGCTGACGCTGCCGGCACTCAATTTGCGAGGCTTCGCCGAGCCCGATCGTCGAGAAGCCAATGCTTCGAAGTTGCCGAACGCGCTGAGGCTCTTGGCCTACGCCTTTAAGTCCTGAATTTCCGGCACCAACCAGGTAGTGTAGTTCACAAGCGAAATGGGCTCGACTTGATAGCCCTCATAGCCCTTCAGCTTCCTGCGGAGCCATGCTTGAGAGAGGCTTAGATCGTGTCGAACGACGTGTATCGACTGCCCGACCACCTCGGCCGTTTCCTCAGCCGTCATACCGCCGAAATACCGCATCTCGATCAGCCTGGCTAATGACTCATCCTCAGCAGCAAGCGCCACGAGAGCACGATCCAGATCGACAATTTCGATTTGCTCGCTGCCCCGGCCCTTGAAATCGCGGTTGCCGGCCGGCTCTACGGTCTGCAGTTGGACCTGTTTGTTGCCGGCTCGCTTCTTGGATGCCCGGGCTCTGGCATAATCAACGAGGATTTGCCGCATCACGCGTGATGCGACGGCCAGAAAGTGCGCGCGGCTATTAAAGCTGCCTTTCGCATCTCCGACCAGCTTCAAGTACGCCTCATGAATCAGAGCTGTCGCCTGCAGTGTATGAGCGTAGCGTTCATGGCTCAACTGGCGAGCGGCAATGCGATGTAATTCGTCGTAAAGAACAGGCACGAGCGCGCTAAGAGCAAACTCGTCTCCTCCGCTCGCTTTTTCCAACAGCTCCGGCACAGTCGGACGCATGCCTTCCCTAGATTACTGCTTTTCGTAGTAGAACTGCATTATGGTCCGTTCGGACCAGATACAGTCATGAAGGATGATGTGCGCCTCCTGTTCCTTGAACTCGTCGAGCTTTCGGCCGGCGAACGCGAACGCATCTTTCAAGAGCGCGCCGTCGAACCGGGTGTGCGTTGCGAAGTCGAATCGCTCCTGAGATTCACTTCCGACAGTATTGGGTGCCTTACGAATTGCGTGTCGAACGCCGCCCATGATGTCCTGAGTTCTTCGAACGAATGGGAATTGGACCGCTGCGGACCGTACCGGCTAATACGGCTGCTTGGCAGCGGCGGAATGGGTGCCGTTTTTCTGGCCGAACGCACTGACGGCGAGATTCAACAGCGAGTAGCAATCAAGTTCCTGGGCGCTGACAAGTTCCGTGCAGTATGGCACGACCGTTTTCTGAGGGAACGGCAGGTCTTGGCATCGCTTAACCATCCTTCTATTGTTCATGTGATTGACGCCGGGCATACCCGGGATGGCAGACCCTATCTGGTTATGGAATACGTCGAGGGCGTCGCGATCGATACTTACTGCGCGGGGCTTGCATTTCGCGATCAGCTGGAACTGTTCGTACAGGTTTGTGATGCTGTTGCTCACGCCCATCGGCGCCTGATCATTCACCGTGACCTCAAGCCTTCTAACATCTTGGTGAACGCTGCAGACCAGCCGAAAGTGCTCGATTTCGGGATCGCCAAGCTGCTGGATGAAGGCGATGGTCAGACACAAACGGTAGACTGGCTACTCACGCCTAGCTATGCCAGTCCGGAACAACTGAGCGGAATTCAGCAAACAACCGCAACGGACGTGTACTCGTTAGGTGCCGTTCTATACAAGCTGCTGACATCCCGCTCACACAATGAAGCTGCAACCGCCACGCCCCAGGCAAACTCGACGAGCGCCAACGTGCGGAGCATCCGTCCGCCTACCTCCTTGAATCCGATGCTTCCTTCCGATATTGACTACATCATCGGCAAGGCTTTGCGCATTGAACCCGAAGAGCGCTACCAGTCAGTGGACGCATTCTCCAGCGACATTCGGGCATTGCTCGACTCAAGACCCGTGCAGGCGCGGTCAGGAGACATGTGGTATCGCACGCGAAAGTTTCTGCGGCGCTACTGGATGCCGGTCGCAGCGGCCAGTATGGTGGTTGCCAGTCTCTCGATCGGGCTATATGTCGCTAACCGTGAGCGAAACCTTGCACAACAGCGATTTATGGATGTCCGCCAGTTGGCAAACAAACTTTTCGACATCGATTCCCAGGTCCGGGCATTATCGGGCAATTCCAAGACCAGACAATTGATTGTGGACACGTCCCTGCAGTACCTCCGGCGGCTATCCGCTGATGCAAGGCACGATCCGGAGCTCGCTGTCGAGATGGCGAATGCATACTTGCGAGTGGCACGCGTGCAGGGCGTTCCGATCTCATCCAATCTTGGCCAGATGGATCAAGCCGGGAAAAACCTCGACATCGCTGACGAATACGTCCGGTCCGTGCTCAAATCCCAGCCTTCGAATTGAATGGCTATTCTTCGATCTGCACAGATTGCCCATGACCGCATGCTGTTGGCGACTCGCCCGACCTCGGTAGCGGGAGCCGCTAGCCGCGCAGGCTCTTTTGGCCTCTAAAAGTTCCGCCAAATTTTCCTTCGATTCTCGCTTAACCAGATGAAAACCCATCTCGGGGTTTCGATTCAAGCCGGACGAGCCGGTTCGAGTACCTCACCGCTCTCGGTCAGTCAGGAACTTTTTTTGACGGAGGACATACAGTGTTTTGATTCTTACTGGCATCACTCGTGTCGAGTGTCACCCTGCTCGCGGCGGTTCCCGAGCCCCGTCCCTTCCACCACCCGCTAGTCTTCGAGCCGAATCGCGGCCAGGCTCCGGCGCCGGTGAAGTGGGTCGCGCGCGGCTCGGGGTATCAGGTCATCCTCACATCGGAAGGCCTCACAATGCTTATCCCGGCAAAGGCGCCTAGCCGCTCCCGCCTGTTTCCCGGGGCACGTCCGCGCCCGCGAAGTACAACGCTATCAATATGAAATTTAGCGGCAACAGGCGATGGAGCCGCATCACCGACCTTGAGGCAACTGGCGGTGTCAGTAACTATTACTCCAGAGGCCCCGGAGTCGCTCGCGAGAATATTCCACACTTTTCCCGCGTCAGCGTCTCTGGCATCTACAAAGGTGTTGACCTCGTCCTTTACGCCAATGGCGGCAACCTGGAATACGACCTCGTGGCGGGGCCTGGCGCGGACCCCACTGCAATTCGGCTGACGTTCACAGGGATCGAACGAATGCGCGTAGACGATGATTCCGGGGACCTCGTCCTGACAACGGCTGATGGCAATGAGTTGCGCCAGCTCCGTCCGAAAGTTTATCAGCAAATCGCGAATCGTCGGGTCGATATACCCGGCCGATACAAGTTGCTGGGACGAAACAGGGCTGCATTTAGCCTGGCAGGCTGGGACAGCAAACGTCCCCTGGTGATCGACCCGACTGTATCCTTCACAAAATTCCTCGCAGGCGAACTCTCAGATGTGGCACACGCCGTCGCGGTCGATGTCTCCGGAAACTCGTACGTCACTGGCGAAACGTATTCCAGTCATCTCCCGCTCCAATTTCCACTCATTCCCCGATTCACCGATTGCGACGCAGGCTGGTCCGGCTTTTGTGTCGGCCCAGACACCTTCATCACGAAGCTCTCCCCTCAAGGCGACATCATGTTCTCCACTTACTACGGGGCTGGCATCGGTTACGGGATAGCGGTCGATTCCACAGGTGTGTATATCACTGGCGGCGTTTCCCCTGTCGGAGATCTCAAACACCCGGGCAAGTGGGAAGTATTCATCGGCAAGCTCTCCGTCGATGGTGGCCAGCAGATCTATTACAGGATCGTCGGCGGCTCGGACAATGATTTCGGAACGGCAATTGCCGTGGACTCTCGACAGTCCGCCTGGGTGACGGGAGTGACAACATCCAGAGACTTCGCCGGCCAGACGAATCCACCAAGTCTGGACGAAGTGATCCTCATCAAGGTAGATGCTGGGGGAACGGTCATTTTCTCCCGAGCATTCGGCGGTAAAGACGAAGACGAAGGCAATGGGATCGCAGTCGATCACAAAGGCGATGCCTGGATAACGGGCAGAAGCTGCTCGCCGGATTTTTTCGCAACATTCGATTTCTCGACCGGCGGCTGCACCAGTTTCGTTGCTGCTTTTCTGGGATCAGGAAAACCGCGCGACCCGGGCTTCGGAACAACACGGTTTATTACACGATTCGGCGGAAGCTTTGACGGCGACAGCGGAACCGGAATCGTCGTGGATGCCGGCGATAACGCCTTTGTCACGGGCCGCACCAACTCTCCCGGTTTCATCACCACCCAGGATGCCTTCCAGCGATCGCCGGCGTCGGACCAGCCGCAGGCTTTTGTCGTGGAGTTCGACCCGCAAGGAATCATCTCGCATTCCACGTTGCTTGGTGGCGATGGTGCAACGGCCGGCACTGCGATCGCCTTCGTCGAGGGAACGTTCACACAGGCGCCTGCCGTGTTCGTCTCGGGCCAGACTGCATCGAAGAACTTCCCGGGAGCGCCGCCGTTGACGCCTAACCCAACCGCAGGCTTCGTGTCTAAATTCTCGACTGATCTGAGCGCGCTGACCTTTACGACCCTGCTGGGCGCACAGGTGAACGGCGTTGCTGCGGCGAGATCGTTGTTCGACCTACGGATTGCAATTTCCGCCGCGGGGTGGCGATTCACAGGGTCGAATACAGATACATTTGTGGTGAAGTTGCTGGACGACAAGCTTGCGACGTTCTGATGTCTTACGCCGCTATCGCCGCCAATTACCAGGCTGGTTTGGCTGTGTCAGCGATCCGGATCACGTTGCAACGGGTGTGCACTGCATCAAAATTCCTCGTTTCGGCGTGTAAGCAGATTTCAACTCGAAAGGAGCATAACAAATGGACAGGAAATGGAAAATAGCAATCGGCCTCGGCATAACCGTGACGAGCACGGTATTTGCGCTTAGCTTTCAACACACTGTTACCGGTGCGATTAGTGAGTTCGCTTTTCCCAGCGGCACGGGGCCCGGCTTGGTTCAGATTCAGCAGATCACACTGAAACCGGGCGACAGTACGGGGTGGCATCATCATGATGGTCCTTCCTGGGTAATCTTGGAGCGGGGTCGCGGCGTTTTTGAATACGAAGCGTGCCAGGCAACAGTTACCCATCTTCAGTCTGGAAACGCATTTGCCGAGCCCGCGAACAACGTCCATAAAGTGGATAACTACGGGCCAGGCGAGGCAACCATTTGGTGGTCAACTGTGTATCCGCAAGGGTCCACGCCAATTGTGCCCGACCCAGAGCCAGTCTGCACTCAGTGATCAGTGAAGGCCAGTTTGTGCCGGCCTTGCTCCGCAAGGTTGGCAGTAGCAATCCGTTCTTCTTCGCGCCGCAGTAGACTTTTTTGGGAGCCGAACATTATGCCAATAGAAGATAAAGTCCTGAAGTACTCGGTCTACGTTGCGCACAGCGACTTCGTAGATCTCCAGCGATCGATAGATCTCCGCCTCGAGTCGGGAGGCACAGCGTTCATCCATTTTCCGAAGAATCCGCCGAACGATTGGCTGCAGTTCAACGGGTCGTGCACCACTCTCTACATGGAGCAAGACGAGTTTTCGAACGTCTACCACCTTTTGCAAACGGAGAACCCGGTCTTTTTCACTGCGCTGAACCTCTTTGGAATCCGTGTGGGTGCAGTTCATATGCAACTCGATCTGACCGAATGTGAAGGGTCCGAACACAGTGATGAACGAGTTCCGCAAGATTTGAGAGAGCTGATTCGGCGCGCAAAACGGCAGGAAGCGGGTGTCCAGCCGCCGCAAGAATAGTCACCTGTGGAGGTCGCTACTAGCGAGGACGACGGCGACAGGCTAATTGATCTCCTTCCCGTCGTCGGCGAGTCGGACAGCGTTTCTACTCGCCTAGTCGTCAGATCACCTTAGCGAGCTATCGGAAATGCCAAGACGGACAAAGCTGGTATCACCCGCAGAGTTTGGGGCATTTTTGATAGCGTTGTCGGAAATTGAAACTCGTGGTCGCCTATTCGCTTGTTTCCGGATTGGGGTCAATCACCGACCAATCGCCCGAAGACGAGCCAACGCTCGTTTATTGTGCAATTTATGTAAACTCTCAAGACCGTCCGCAGAGCGGGATCGAAATGTTGCGATTAAAGGAGGTTGGATGCGCAATGGAAAGAGTAATCGAATCACGGGTGTTGTACTTTTGTTTTTCGGATCGATGTCACTCCTTGAATCCTGGGCAATCCGCGCCTCGCCGCATTGCACGGCAGCGATATCGTAGCGCTTACCGGCTGTGGCGCGTGCGTTGGAGTCGCATTGCTGGCGCTGTTCGGCCGGATCAAGCTTTGAAGCGATTGACCCCGATCATGTCAGCCAGCCTCTGACGGCCGTGTGGGCGATCCGGTCAACCGACATCGTCGAAAAAACATCGTGGTCGGATGACGCGCAATCCGGAACTTGAACCCACCCGCCGCTTAGACCGCCATTAACGGCCAAGGATAGATGTACACATGCCGACTACTCGATGTCAAAACGATATTGTCTAAGCCGCCGGTGGCTTGAACGCAATTCTCGGCCTCGCTCGAACGAATTCGTCGCGAAGACGAACATAATAGAATTTGGAATGAAG
>JAICLJ010000151.1 GCA_025927575.1 Bryobacteraceae bacterium
CCAGCAGAACGCGCGCATCCGGATTCCGCGTGACATCGAGCCAGCGATAAGGAATGAGATTGCTGGCGAGGAAGTCCTTGATCGCGTGCGAGCGTGGAGACCACTGGTCGCCGACCAGCCGCAGTCCCTTCGCTTCGGGCAAATACTCGGCCTGCCAGGCGTCGAGTAGATCGTCGATCACCGGAAACAGACATTCCTCCGGTGGATCCCACGGCTTCGACAGATAGTGATCGAGATGCGCTTCGTTAATAGCCCGCACCGCCGCTTCAATGTCCGAATAGGCCGTGAACAGGACGCGCCGCGCCAGCGGGTACACCTCGCGCGATCGGGCGAGCACTTCGCTCCCGGGCATGCCGGGCATGCGCTGATCGCTGATGACGATTGCCAGCGAATCCCCTCGGCTTTTCAGCTCGCGGGCGGTCGTAAGCGCCTCCTGACCGGATGCCGCGCTGACGATCATGTAGTGCTCCCGGTATCGGGAGCGAAGATCGCGGCGGATGGCGGCGAGCACCTGCGCATCGTCATCCACGATGAGAAGGACCGGCTTGTTCAAATCGTTCCTCCGCAGGCATCAACCTCGGCGAGAGGCAGGATCACTCGAAACTCTGTTCTGCCCGGCTGCGACACCACCGCGATTTCGCCGTCGTTGTGGCGGACCAGGCGGCGAACGATATCAAGTCCCAAGCCTGTGCCGAGCCCTATCGGCTTCGTCGTGAAGAAGGGATCGAAGATCCGCTCAAGGATGTGCGCAGGAATGCCGGTCCCATTGTCGATGATGCGTACCGCTACGCGCTCATGCGCGCGGTTCGCCCGCACTTCGATGTGGCCGGATTCGGGCACGGCGTCTAAGGCATTGTCGATGAGATTCGACCAGATCTGGTTGAGTTCGCCGGCGAAGCAGAGGACACGCGGAAGTTCTGGTTCCACGTTCACGACGACGTCGATCGATTTCGCTCTCGCCTTCGCCTTAATAACGGCGATGGTGTTTCTTAAACCCTGTATCAGGTCCACCGGTTCGGCAACGCTCGCTTGATCCATGTGCGTGAAGCCCTTGATCGCGGTAACCAGGCCGGAGATGCGTACTGAGGCGTCCTGAACGTCCGATGCGATCCCGCGGACCGAGCACCCCGCCGCAGCCCACCGTAAAACGACGGTCAACGCCGGCCCATTTATAACTCCAGCCAGCAGGTCCAGAGCCTGGACCGTCACTGCCGTCTCCGCGAGCCGTTCTGCAATGGCGACGTCCAGACCGCGATCGGCGAGCCAATCCGAAATGGCTTCCTCGCGTTCGGCCTCTTCGATGGGCGAACGCACGCTGTGCCCCTGCGTGGCCGCGCAAGCCTCGTGAAAGGCATCGACGGCGGCGAGTTGAGACTCGGTCAGCCCGGCGGCGGCGAGCGCACGCGACGCCCTTTCAGCATCATCCAGACGGTCTGCAATCAGCACGGCGCCACGCTCGATAACCGACGCTGGATTATTCAGTTCGTGGGCCAGTCCCGCGGATAATTTGCCTAGGGAAATCAGTTTTTCGTCATGCAGGGCGCTCGAAGTGAACATGCGCGCGCGATCGAGCATACTGTGAACGAGAATCGACGTGATCTCATAACACTCGCGGGCCATTGCTTTGAGATGGTCACGGGAAACGGCAAGAACCACCGAGCGCTCCTGGGCAACCGAATCGCCGGGCGGGCTGATCAGGCGGGAGTATGGAAGCATGCCCGTAACGTCGCCCGCTCTCCATTCCATGATCTTGTGCGGGCCGGCCCCACGATCGACGGACATCGCGATGTGCCCCGACAGTAAGATGTACAGTGCTTCCACCTGGGTGCCCTTCGCGGTCAGCACCGCGCCTGCCTCCAACTGCCGGAGAGACCCGTGCGAGGCTAGCCACGCCAGTTCCTCGCGGGGAGCCGCGCCGACAGTTTTGTGTTCCGCTAATCTTTCAACAAGATCTATTGTGGTCATATCCGCGCCGATCTGACTGAGGCACGATTCAGATTACGATCACCGTAACACACGGAACCGGCGCAACCGCGAAGATCGACGCAGTCGGGATAGCGGCCCAACGCCCATCGCCAGTGAAGCCGCGGAAGTGAGCCATCCGCCCCTCACTTCTTTCCTGGCTCGCTGTACCCTATTCCGTCTCAGCGCGTCCAGTTTCCGGTTTGCCTGTACATGCAATCGCTAGTTGGGAGGAAGTGCGTTCGAGTCCTCCCAATCCGTCCCGAATCTGGCTAACAAAAATAGCCTGGGGTAGGGGAACGGAACAGTGCCCAGGCGATCACAATGAAAAATGATAGATGAATCGCGACTTGGGTCGTGATGGGAAAGCTAATCGCCACGTGAAGCGCCATCCACGCAATCGCGAGCCAACGAGCCCAGTTCTTCCGGCGGAGCAGAGCCACCCCGCAGATGATTGCCGCCAATTCTGTGACTTCGATTAGGAAATCCTCGCTTTGCCAGTGATGCGGAAAATGACTGACGAATCCTGCTGATCCTACGACGATATAGAGCACCGCAATCGCGACCACGGCTGGCATGGGTTTCATGGTAGAAGCTCCAGAACAGAGTCACTAGGTTCCAACCCTTCGGCATGAGGCGGCACGATTGCGCCCGCTTGCAGGAGCAGGCGAACCGTTCCGAACTCGCGCGCTACTGTGTGCGCCGTGCGATTGCGTCCCAATTGCCAGATGTAGATGGTGCCGCCGGCGCGAGGATCCCGCATCGGGAACCATTCGTCCGACACGGTCATGTAGATGCAACCGGCATCGCGCTCAAGATGCTCGCGCACGAGTTCGTAGTTGCCCAGCGCCGCTGCCATGAGCAGATCGGTCTTACATCCTTTCTGAATGGCCTGTTTCCGGAGGTACTCAAGGTTGGGTTTTAACGGCAGCTCATGGGACATACACTTCTCCTTTTCTGGCCCGGCGTCCGCAGCACGGAAAAAGAGAGAAGTTCAAGACCGTAAATGGATTTAGGCGGTATATTCCCTTTCCGCGGACGGGGTTGCAACCTGAATTGCGATTCATATTTTACCCAAAGGCGCTGACTCTGTGAGGCGACTAGCGAATACTGCTGCAACTCGACGGACGAGCCGTCGGCCATTCGAAAACAACAGGTACATCGAACGCGAGTTGTCGCCATGTGTAGATCTATACATCGCCGTAACACATGATCTATCCGGGGCTGGATCCGACGTTTACAGTTCTCGCGTTAGGGCTCAAAGTGAACGCGGCATAACGCCAGCATGTTGAACGGCACTCGATCCAGATGATGGGGAACCGTATCTCTCGATGCTAACCAATTCCAGCTTTCGGTTCCTCTGATCCGGAAAGACTTTCCTGAATTGTCTTCGCATTGCGCGGAATATCTCAAACACAGTTTCGTAACTTATCTATAAGCGGCCTAGTTTCTGAGCCACCGTAGTCAGCGTGCCTCCGACTACCGTACCGGCAAATGCGATCGTAACCTCTTTAGCGAGGCCGAAAAAAGCCGTGAGACACGCCAAAATGACAAGTACTACCGCGCTGAAGGTAAGAATGGCGTATACAACTTGTTCAGATTTGAAAGACCGCCATTTCCCACCACTTGCAATCGTCAGGGCGTACTGCCCAGTTGCCAGCAGTCGAGCCTTGTCTTTAGCACTCAGCTTTGGATCCTTCAATATGGCCTCACGCTCCTTCATCAGTCTCATCAAGAATTCAGGGGCAATCTCAGATTGAATCGATCTTTCGGATTCCTCTTCGTCTTGGTCTTGATCTTGGTCTCGTTTTGCGAAAGGTCCAGCCCTGATTTGAAATCCGCCACCGGCAGGCTGAGACTCTTCTTCCATGCAGACCGAAGGTGGATATCCATTTATGAACATCTGAACCGCCTCCCCAGGGTGTGCGTAGTATACACCTGTTAGTGTCGCTTACGCAGTCCAGCAAATTTGCTGGTGAAAATGCCAGCAGTGCTGGCCGGTTTAGCTGCCCGGACGCAGCACTCGCAGGGCCACCGCACCAACGGAGAATTGATGTGCGCGGGTCAGAAATTCGAGTTAGACAAAACCTTCGAGATGTGTCACAGCATGGACGCACCGTTTGCACCTTCAACCGGAACAAGAGCAGTGAAAGATGACGAATGCTTCGTGCCTAGCTTGTTGAACCGGCGATCAGGAGAACGTGCCGCCGTTGGCCCGTTCGCAGCGCAATAGGAGACCTGGAGTGCGGCGAAAGGCATTCGGAACGTACAGGAAGCGAGGAACGCCATGAGAGCCTCCCTCGAGCATGGATTTAACGCGTCAGCACCACCAGTGATCTTCAATCAACACGACCAAGGAATTATCGGTGCAAGTTGAATGTACACCACTGTGCGACGTGTTCAAACCCAAAGTGGATTCGTCGGGGGAAACGCTAGAACCTTATCGGGGATGACGCGAAATGCCGTTGGCATGCGCCATCCAGTTTCTGGGATTGTCGGCGTGTCGGACAGGTAAAGTCAACGATCAATCGCGGGTAGTCGCCCAGCGTTTACTAACCGATCAGAAGCCCGCGGAAACCACTTGGAAACGCGCGACGGTTCCCTTCCATTTCCATAGGCTGTGATATGGGGAGATGACTTTTCTCCTGCTAGTCGAACGCCGGCAGGCGGACATAACCGTGCGAATCAGATAGGCATGATTTCATCTTCGGGATCTGTTAACCCGGCTGGCTACAGATAGCCGAGCCGCTGAGATGAGCTGAGATGGAGAACGCGTCGAGCCTAGCGGTCCCGACCCCTCACGGCAGCCGGCCGATACCAGCTTCCATGGCTTACTGCCTTCGTGTGAGTTGCTCAATCCGGCGCGCCATCTTTTGCCGCGCTGCATAGAGCCGATCGGGATCCCGTGAGAACGCTCCGACCGTCGCCACCATATTATGAACGACCTCGTCAGCTAAAGCCACGTCGCCAAGCGATTTCAACATCCAGAGATATTCGTAGTCCTCGATACCTTCTCGCAGCAACTCGAAGCGGATGGATGATACGGGCCCATCCACATCTCTTTGGCCGGTATAACGATGGACTTCACTGCCGGGGTACAGAAGCGAGCCTTCGCCATTCAGATTTCGGCCGTCGCTACATAGGTACCCGGACAGGTACGTCGTCGGGTTCAGCCACGGGTCCACCGTCTGTGACCAGTACTTCAAATCCCAGTAGAGGATGCCCTGCAAGTTGTACCGCCACGTGATCCATGGCACCATCACAGGATCCATGGCGGGCGCATCAATGAAATAGTTCGGCTGAGGATAGACTTGATCGCAGGAGATATACCACGTCAGTTCGCCCTTTCTTGCGCGCTCAGCAGCTATGGCCGGTTCGATGCGGATATTGTTCAGATCGTTGCCGTGGATCGAAAAGTCATTAACATAGCCGCTCAGCGTACCCCATGCGGGATTTTCGGGAACCGGCGTTTTGGTCGCGAGGAAGTGAACGCCTGGAGCGGCTTCGTGCACCACTGTCGCCCATTTGCGCGTCTCCTCGAAAGCCTGCGCGGAAGCAGGTTCATCGATAGGGCTGTTCAATACGAGCCGGTCGAGCCAGCCGTGTTTGCGGTAGTACTCGACGACCTGTTGCACGTAGGACCTGACCATCTGCGGGTCCGCGGCAAGTTCGTGAGGGACGGATTCGAGGATTACGCGCTTGGTCTTCCAACGATTCATATAGAGGTCGTACGCCTCCTCATCGAATTGGAGGGCGACGGAAGATCCCGTTTGCGTAATCCGCGGCTGGAGCGCTTCGTTGAACCACGGCTCCATCCGGTTTGCATACAAAAACGCGTGATACTTGCGCAGTAGCGCCTGGGCCCCCGAGGGACTCACTTTATGAAATCGCGCCAGCTGGTCGGCGCCAACTCCCATGTAGGTGATCAAGTGGGTATCCGGCGGCAGTGCAAAATCGTAAACGGTCAGGCGGACGTTCAACTCGGATACCGGGTGACCGTTCTGTGTGACCTGGACCGTTCCGGTGTATATACCCGCGTGCGCGTCGGTGGGCGTAATAATATCGATCCAGATGGGCCGGTTCTTCACCGTGTGCCGGAATGCCGCTGCCATGCTGAACGGGTCGGTGAGCGGAGCCAGGGCATCGGGCCAGAACCCGCCGGCGCCAACAGGGCTCGATGGGGCCTGACACAGGATGTCGTCTTCGAAGTAAAGCTTGACCTGCGAGGACGGGATGCGGCCTGCCGGCGCTATCAGGTCGGATGCGGTGACGAATAAGCCGGAGGCGGGAGGATCAATTCGATTCTCCGGCGGTTCCGTCGAGATCACGACTTGAAAGGGTACGTGTTCATTTTTTGCGCCGGCTACGGAGATGGTGCGCGAAGCGCCATCCCACACCGCATTCCGCGACTGCGCGGGGTCGTCCGGCCGTACCTTGTGGATGCCAGGTACCGCCCACACCTCAATATCCGCCCCGAAAGCGCACGTCGAAACGGCCGACAGCACGAGTGCGACCTTCATCAGTCGCAGGCGGTTAAGATTGAGAGCTTTCGGAGTGAGTTCGTGGAATATCACTTGACTGGCCTCGCTCGGCCCATTACAGCATGCCGGGGCTGCCGTTCGGATGCGTCGCATCCTAAAGTTCTGCACCTAGCTTCCGTGCATTTACTACCCGCAACTGCGCTTCCGTCCGCTCACTTCCCTGCCCCACTCCGAAACGGTTGCCAGTTGCTCAAAAGGCCCACGCTGACGGCTCTCGCGTTTCCACTTGCAACTCACCCGTGATCGGGAGCGCCGCCAGCGGCAAACCATTGCGAAAAACTGCGATCGAAATCCACACGGAATCGCCGTAGCGCACGTGCAGTTCGCTCATTGAAATCGCGGTCTCATAAATCGTCCCAAGCGCCGCGCTGATGCCCGCCTCCGGGAGATTGGTCTCTTCCATGGCCAGCGCGCCCGATCGCCAACGGTGCTGGGCATAGAACTGTTCACCGGCTGCATTGCGAAACCGCAGCCTGAACTCGAGGTCCGGCTGCCGCGCCACAGGCTCCGAGAAATCCACGCGCAGGTAAATGTTCCGTCCGTCGCTGCCGTAGCGTAATTCCTGAATCAGTGATCGTTGGCTGTGCATCGCCCCCGAACGTTGGTCCAGCCGGTACAGACCGGCTCCCAGCCATTCGAAATAGGAACTGATCGCTCCGTCGATGGTGGCTTTGATCACCCCCGTTGGCGGCTCATGCAATCCGAAGGACACAGTGGATAGAATCGGTCGCGACAACTCTGTGGGGACAGGCTCACCCAGCAGCCGGTAGACGTGCGCCACGTGGTCGCGAAAAAGTTGGTCGAATTCCGGCCGGTTGGCGGAGCCGTGTTCCGGTCCGTACCACCAGCACCAGTCGCTGCCCTCCGCAATGAGAATCTCTTCCCACGCCGTTCGCTTCGCCTCCTCCGACAGCCGGTGCGCCCGCGGCGATGCCATTACGCGGTCGTAAGTCTGTCGCGCCGCCAGGAGAAACTCCCATGCCTTGTTATCTTCTTCATGGCCGATCCATACATCGAAATTCGCCTGGATCCAAGAACCTGGGAAAATGCTTGTCAACTTCGTGGGAGTTAACTTCTGAAGCGCCTCCGTCACCGTCACCGCGCTCATCTGCCGGTCGTTGCTGATCGCCGCATACAGATGGCGCAGAAAAGGGCGCCCGCTCTCCTGGTAGTACTCCCATGCATTCTCGCCATCGAGAATGATCGGCACCAGCGCATCCCGTCCCTCGCTGACAATGGGGTGGCTGTTCGTCCGTATCTCGTTCAAAAAATGTTCTGCGGCTGCGCGCGCGTCCATACGCGAGTAAACGAATCCGATCAGGTCGCTCAGGTAATGATCCCGGAACAGCACATGGATCTGCCGCCCATTCTGCTCCCACAAGTAAGGCCGGTACGTCAACGCGGGAATCGCCGCCTGATTGAGTGTGCGCGCCAGCACTCCGTTATCGGTGGCAATCCATCGAAAACCCAGGTCGGCCGCAATGTCCAGAACCTGGTCCGATACGGACCCTTCCGAGGGCCACACTCCGGAGCTGGGAGCCCCGAACTCCCGCTCAAAATAATCCTGCGATCGCACAAGCTGTTCTCTCGCATCGCGCGGGTACGCGAACCGCGAGGGCAGCGGAACGTACGGATGCGAAATGCCGGCGATATTCGAATCGCAAAGAAGCGGCAGAATGGGATGGTAGAACGGCGTCGCCGAAAGCTCGATCTGTCCCCGCGCCGCGAATTCCCGGTACACCGGAATCACCTTCTGCAGGGCCTCCTGCTGTTTGCGGCCGAGGAGCGACTGATCGGTAGCTGAAAAGTCGCGACCCCTCGCTGCCAGGCTCGCCACCTCCGCATCATTCTGCAAATACTCTTCGTCGAACCACGCGAGTTGCGATAGAACCTGGAGATCGCGGAGCATCTGCACGTCAAATTTCGCAGTCGTCAAATGGGGATTGCTTTGCATCCGGTCCCGGGCTCTCAGCAGTTCGGCGTACCGCGGATATCGGCCAATGAGCTGCTCTTCGTTCGCTTGAAAAAAATATTGAAGGATGAGATTCGTTTCGTGTCCGCTTAATTCCTCCGCCGGTTTCAGAGCCAATCTCAGAAATGGATCTACCGCTTCGCCCCGGGCGTATTCGTCAATCTGCACCAGCATCGACGGCACCAGGTTGAACGTCTGATGCACGAAGGGGAATTCTTCGAGGATTTTGACCATGCCGTAGTAGTCCTTGAGCGCATGCATTCTAGTCCACGGAAGCTTGTATTCGCCGCTCGCGAGGTCTTTATAGAACGGCTGGTGCATGTGCCAGAGAAAGCAGAGATAGATATGGCCAGGCATCAAAAAATAGTCTTTCGCTAGTATCGCAAGCGACAAAGCCGGAACCGTTGCAGTTCCCGATTAATCGCGCTGTGACCCGGTCTGCATCGAACGCCACTGAAAGGAATGAAGGGCACCAGCCGCCCTGCCGAACCACGGCCGCGAGGAGGTGGACGCCCTACCAGGCATCTTCAACCGAGCGAATCCGGTCAATTGCGTAACGCGCACGCGCGGCGGCTCTGTTTCGGCGGCGCCTCGATCAGAGCCGCATTGCATGCCCTAGAGGCGCGGCTGGGAGCCGCGCGCAGGCCGGGCGCCTGCCCCACAAGCAAATGTCGAATGTGAGGAGAGCGCGGGCCGGCGGGGCTGCCCCACAAAAACGGAATAGTTTTTACCGCTTGTACCCGAACTTCTGAAGAAGTTCGATGCGCCTGGCGACGTCGTCAGAAGTTTCGACGCCTTTGGGTGAGTGTCCGTCTACAACGCCCAGAACACCGCGGCCCTGCTCCGTCTCGGCAACGATGACCTGCACCGGGTTGGCGGTCGCGCAGAAAATATTTGCCACTTCTGACGTCTGCTGGATGCGTCCCAAAACATTAATAGGAAAACCGTCGCGCAGAGTCACGCAAAACACGTGGCCGGCGCCCAGGTCCGTGGCGTTCTTGACGGCAATCTGTTTCAAGTCCTCGTCGTTTCCGTCGACTCTCGTGAGGCGTTCGCCAGATGCCTCATTAAATGCAATCCCGAACTTGATTTGCGGCGATGTGTTCACGATCGCTTCGTAGATGTCTTCGACCGTCTTGATGAAATGACTCTGGCCCAGGATGATGTTGCCGTTCTCAGGAATGGTCAGTTGAATCGCCTTCAGTTCCATGTATTTCTATTGTGACGGACCTTGCTCAGCCGACTCACGGATACCGCCACTCTCTATAATTCTCTTGTGCCTCGCGACATCAACGACGCCGCTCTGCTCGCGCACATTCGAAAGCTGCCGCACGGCCGCGCCAGCTATAAACAACTTGTGAAGGAACTGCGCGCGTCCGGGGACGATCGCAAAAAATTGGATGCGTCGCTCGACCGCCTCGCCGCCCATGGTGAAATCGTGGAGGTACGATCCGATCACTTCATTGCGGTCGCGGAGAATCCGGAATATGCCACCGGGAAACTAACGCTGCACCGCGACGGTTACGGGTTCCTGATTCCCGACCAGTCCCTTGCAGGCGTTGCCGGAGATGTTTTTCTACCCCCCAAGGAAGCGGAAAAGGGGATGCATGGCGACCGCCTGCTGGTCCATATCGCGCGCCTGAGCGGAGAGGGGCGCGCCGAGGGCGAGGTTGTTCGGATTCTTCGCCGGGCGCACGCGACTGTCGTGGGCGAGTTTCGTATCAAACGACGCGGCAATTTTGTGATCCCTTCCGACGAGCGCATCCAGCAATGGATTGAGATCCCCGAAGGACTCGAGATTCCCCGAGGGCACATGCCGGCGGACCGGATCGGGGCCTCGGCGCCGGAGCCAAAATCGATTGAGGATCTCGACGGCATGATCGTCAATACGGAGATTCTCGAATTTCCTGAAAAGGGAGAAGGCGCCGTCGGACGAGTCATCGAGATTCTCGGCTATCCGGATGACTTCGGCATCGATGTTGAAATCGTAATCCGCAAGCATCACCTGCCGCACGAATTTCCTCCCGAAGCGACGGAACAGGCGCAGCGGATCGCTCGCAAGATCTCTCCCGAGGAGATCGCGGGCCGCCGCGATTTCCGCTCGCTGGATATTGTGACGATAGACGGTGAGACTGCGCGGGACTTCGACGACGCTGTTTGGGTAGACCGGCTCGCGAACGGCAACTTCGCGCTGCAGGTCCATATAGCGGATGTCAGCCACTATGTGAACCCCGGAACTCCGATTGATACCGAAGCTTTGTTTCGCGGAACCAGCGTGTATTTCCCCGATCGCGCGGTGCCCATGCTGCCGGTGGAACTATCGACCGATATTTGTTCGTTGCGCCCGCAGGAAGACCGGCTGGTTCTTTCGGCGCTGCTCGAAATTGACAGGCAGGGCAATGTCGTAGCACAGGCCTTTCTGAAGGGGATCATCCGCAGCGCGGAACGCATGACTTATACCAATGTGTTTCGGGTCCTCGAAGGCGATGCAGCCATGCGCGAGCGCTATCGCGCTCTTGTCGGACGGTTCGAGCTGATGCGCGAGCTGGCTCTGATTCTGAATCGCAAGCGCACGAAACGCGGGTCGATCGATTTCGACATGCCGGAAGCGAATATCGAGCTTGATCTGGAAGGCCAGATGATCAGCGTGACGCGCTCCGAACGCAATATTGCGCACCGCCTCATCGAGGAGTTCATGCTGGCGGCGAACGAATCCGTTGCCGGACATCTGGAACATGCCGGCATTCCGGGCTTATATCGCATCCACGAAATGCCCGACCCCAAGCGCGTCGCCGATTTTGAAGAGATTGCCGCCCATTTTGGCTATTCGCTAGGCGTGGGCGCGATCCCGGTGCGGAAATTTCCCATCGTCCAGCGGACGCGCGACGGGCGTAAAGTACGGAAGGACATCAGCCGGCCGCACGAAGACTTTGCGATCTCGTCGCGGAACTACCAAAAGCTGATTGCGAAAATTGCCGGTAAACCGGAAGAGCACATCCTCAGCTACCTCATGCTGCGTTCCTTGAAACAGGCCCGGTACAGCAACGAGAACAAAGGCCATTTCGCGCTGGCGGCCACGGCCTACACCCACTTCACTTCGCCCATACGGCGCTACCCCGACCTGGTGGTGCATCGCATTCTGGCGCATTACCTGGAAGAGGGGCGGCCGCTGCTCGATGAAGACGAACTGCACCGGCTCGGCGACGATTGCTCATTCACGGAGCACCGCGCAGCCGAAGCCGAGCGCGAGCTGATTGAGTGGAAAAAAGTAAGGTTTATGGAGGGCCGCGTCGGCGATGAATTCGACGCCCTGATCATCCACACCGGCAAATCCGGTTTCTTCATCGAACTGACGGAGCTGTTTATCGAAGGGCTTGTTCCGATCGAAACGCTCGCCGGCGACCGCTACCTCTACCATATGCCGACGCACCAAATCATCGGCGTCCGCACACGGCGCACATTTTCCGTCGGCGATGCCGTGCGTGTGCGCCTCGATCGCGCGGATCCGGCGGAGCGAAAACTGCAATTTGCGATCGTTGAAGCAGAGCAAAAGCGCGGCAAGAGGAAGAAGCGCTGAGAAGCCAGTCTCCTGTCTTCTTTTCTTTAGAAAATGCCTTTGAGCTTGTCGAAGAAGCTCTTCTTTTTCTTAGGGGGCACAGGCGCTTTCTGGGCCG
>JAICLJ010000259.1 GCA_025927575.1 Bryobacteraceae bacterium
CCGACGACTATCCGGATTTCGCAATATTGGTGGCAAGAGAAGTCCAGGCGGGAAGCGTCGAGCGTGGCATTCTTATTTGCGGGAGCGGAGTCGGCGTGTGTGTTGCCGCGAATAAGTTCAAAGGCATCCGCGCCGGCATTTGCCACGACCACTACTCCGCTGGGCAAGGGGTCGAGCACGACAACATGAATGTCTTGGTGCTGGGCTCCCGCGTCATCGGATCCAACGTTGCGCTTGACCTGGTCGATGGCTACGTGGCCGCGAAGTTCTCGGGTGAAGAGCGGCACGTGCGGCGTTTGAATAAAGTGAAAGCCATTGAAGAGAGCCAATTATGATTGAAAATTTTTCGGCATCGCTTCCGAAAGATCTGGAAGCGGCCGTCCGCCAAGCTTCAGGCAACTGGGATTCAATTAATGGGACGGCAAGGCTTTGGAACAAAGATGCTTCGCTGTGGACCGGTTCGGACGAAAGTAAGTGGCTCGGCTGGCTGGATATTGTCGACGAGCAGCTGGCCTCGTTAACGCGGTTCAAGGCGCTGGCGGCGGAAGTTCGCGAGGATGGCTTCAGTCATGTTCTGCTGCTAGGCATGGGCGGATCGAGTCTGGCGCCTGAGGTGTTCAGCATGACGTTTGGCCCGCAGCCCGGAGCGCCGAAGCTGCTGGTTCTGGATTCCACCGATCCCGTGCAGATTCGGAGCTTTCGCGACAAGATCGATCCTGCGCGGACCTTGTTCTGTGTTTCGTCTAAGTCGGGCACGACACTCGAGCCCAACATTTACATGCAGTATTTCTACGACGAGACGAAGAAGATTGTCGGCGACCAGGCGGGCCATCATTTTATCGCCGTTACCGATCCTGGATCGAAACTCGAAACCGTGGCAAAGCAGCGTGGTTTTCGCCATGTCTATCATGGCGTCCCGAGTATCGGCGGGCGCTATTCGGCTCTCTCCGATTTCGGACTTGCGCCGCAGGCCGCGATGGGCGTCGATACCGAAACATTTCTGCAGCGCGCCAAGGCGATGGTAGAAGCGTGTAAGAGGACGCCTGCCGCCGATAATCCGGGCGTGCAGCTTGGCTTGATTCTGGGAGCTGCCGCCGCAAAACTGGGACGCGATAAAGTCACGTTGTTGTGTTCGCACTCCGTTCACGACCTCGGCGCCTGGCTGGAGCAGTTGCTCGCCGAATCCACCGGCAAGGTGGGAAAGGGATTGATTCCGGTCGACCGCGAGCCGCTCACCGACCCGGCGAATTATGGGAATGACCGGGTATTCGCTTACATCGCGTATAGCAAAGAAAACGATTCCGATCTGGACGAGCATGTGCGAGCTGTTGAGCAATCGGGTCATCCGGTTCTTCGGCTTCGACTGAACGATTTGTACGATCTGGGCCAAACGATGTTTCAGTGGGAGGTCGCAACCGCGGTCGCCGGCTCGGTCATCGGCATCGATGCGTTCAATCAGCCCGATGTTGAAGCGAGCAAGATTGTGACCCGCGATTTGACCGCGGCATTCGAAAAGACGGGCTCACTGCCGGCGGAACAGCCGATCCTCGATCAGGACGGCCTCCAGCTTTTCACGGATCAAACCAACGAGGATGCCCTGAAAAAGGACGGTGAGAGCACCCTGGGAGGCCTGCTACGGGCGCATCTCGATCGCATTAAGACAGGCGACTACTTCGCTCTGCTAGCCTACGTCCCGATGTTTCCGGAGCACGAAGCGAAGCTCGAAGAGATTCGCAAAGAGATTCTCGGATCGAAGCAGGTCGCAACGGTGCTCGGCTTTGGGCCGCGATTCCTGCACTCGACCGGGCAGGCGTATAAGGGCGGCCCCAATTCAGGTGTCTTCGTGCAGATTACCTGCGATGAAGCGCAAGATATACTGGTGCCGGAGCAGAAGTACACGTTTGGTCTTGTGAAAGCGGCGCAAGCTCGGGGAGATTTCCAAGTGCTGGCCGAAAGGCACCGGCGCGCGCTGCGGGTACATCTTGGCAAGGATGTGGCCAAAGGCCTGAATCAGCTTGCGACGCTGATTTCCGCGGCGCTCGCGCATTAGCGAGCCGCTCACAAAAGTTTCAAAATTCCGTTCGGGCCGGGCATGCCCGGCCCCTACACGCAATGAGTTATTTATTGTAGGGGCGAGGCATGCCTCGCCCATTTCGCTTCCACCGCCGACCTAGTCGCGGCTTGGAAAAATTCCCTGCAGCGCGATGATGTAGTTCAAAGCCAAATAGGGTTGGCGATTCTCGTGCGGCTGGGACCCGCCCGAGGGCTGAATCATTTGCGGATTCATGGTTGTACTCGCTGCCAAATCGTAGATCTGTGTGCTGGTGTCGGAGCCGGGGAACGCGTTATCCGGCGTCGCCTGAGCGCTGCCCGTGCTGGCGCCGACGACATGGGTGTGTGCGGGCATCTGCGAAGAGATCAGTGTGACGTTCTCGGAACCCGCTATTTCGCCGAGACTGTAGTTTTGGAGGCCTGGGCCTTGTCCCGAGCTGATAGCTACCCGCCCTCGCAGGTCAGGTAACGCAAACGTGGTTTGGCCGTTGCCGCCATAAGTAGTGCCGAGCAGCGAGAACAACGCCGTGTTCTGCGCGATCGACATTATCTGACCGTTACAAAATGCCCAGCCACGCGGCGCAAAATTGTAAGGAACGAGCATGAGTTGCCCGAGAAATGGATCCATTATTGAGGTGCTCCTTGGAGTGAAGTAATCATGTAGGCGATTTCTATTTGCAGGCTATCGAGTATCGGATATTGGTCGCGCTGCCGTGGATTGTGCCATCCATTTCGATGTCGACCAAATCGCCTGCATTGACGGCGACAGAACCAGCCGAACTGCAAGTGGCCGGGGACCCGGTTGCGTTAAGCGTGCAACTGATCGCGGAAGCGGACGCGCCGTTGACCCGCAAGGTCATCACCTTCGATTCGAACACAGCATCGCTCTGCACCTGAAAGCCGGACATGGTGCATGCCGCGGGCATCAAAAGCTGGGCATTGGATTCACCGGTTTGAGTGCCATTCTGCCCCTGGATCGTCAGAAAGTAGGTTCCAGGGGTTGTGCCGCTGGAATTGATCACCGTCTTTCCCATAAAGAGCGTTCCCGTCGAACTGCCCGCCGGTCCCGTTGCTCCAGTCGCCCCTTGCGGTCCCGTGGCGCCCGTAGCGCCTGCGGGCCCTTGAGGCCCAGTAGCTCCGGTGGCCCCTGTTAAACCCGTTGCCCCGGTTGCTCCCGCGGGACCAGTCGCTCCGGTGAGGCCAGTAGGTCCAGCCGGTCCTTGCGGACCTGCCGGTCCAGTTGCTCCGGTTGCTCCCGCCGCACCGGGGTCACCCTGCGGTCCTTGTGGGCCGGCCGGCCCCGCGGGACCCGCCGGTCCGGTTAGACCAGTAGGTCCAGCCGGGCCGTCCACACCGGCAGGGCCTTGTGGACCCGCAGGTCCAGCCGGGCCTTGCGGTCCAGTTGCCCCCGCGGAGGCCAGGATGATTTCGAGTCGTGGAGCATGGCTTCCGGTTGTGTTCTCTTTTGCGTCGAGCAGCGCCACCGTGCCCGGTGAAGTGGTCGATGCCTGCAGGTCAATGCCAAAATTGGACGATGGCGTCGTGACCCAGCCCTGAACGATCGATGTGACGTCTACCACGATGTAGGTTTGTGCCGCGCTGATGGGAATGGTTGAGGCCACCGAGCCAAGCGCCGGGCTCGTATTGAAGGTCGCGGTCAATTCCGACCAGGCGCTTGTTGCCGGAGACAGATCGAGCGCCCCGGTGATGGGCAAGCGCTCGACATAGAAAATGAGGTTCGCCTTCGTAATGTTGGCGGACGTGGTTCCGGCCGGCAGCGGCGAGAGGTCAAATTGAACCAGCGCCGAACTCCCGTTCCCGACGTTCAGAAACGGCAGCGTTCCGTAAGCACTGGAAGGGCTGGAACTGCTCACATAGGTATCACCTGTGAGGACCGCATCGGCAGACCATGCCGACAAGGGCGCTAGACAGAGCCCGGAAAGAACCAGAGGGCGGATGAATCTCCGCAAATGCATCGAGTTTCTCCCGTTTGTTTAGGTTTAGGAAAGGTTTTCGGAGCTGCTCTTCCGCTTCCGGCGGATCAGGCCGACAGCAGCGAATCCCACGGCGATCAGACCGGCGGAAAACGGTTCCGGAGTGGGCGAGCTGAGGTTATCGCCGGTAAGGTTAACAAGGTACGCGCTCGATCGCTGCGTCCCGTCGAACAAAAGAAACGATCCGGCGCTCCCGGTGAACTCAGGTCCGGTGAAATTCCCCTGGCCCTGCTGCGAAAAGCCATCGAGGAAACCCGGGCCGTTCGCGATACTATCGGATTCCGTCAGAGCCAGAAGGTATGTGCCGGCATTCAGGGATTGCTCCAAAAGCGCATCCAGGCAATAGCCCGAGCCGCCATCGATTCCACGGCCTCCGCAGCCGCCGGGAGCCGTTCCGCCGATGGTGTCCTGGCCAATTAAAGTCTGTGCTCCCGTACCCTCAAACAGGGATAGCACCGGTTCGAATCCGCCGCTGGCAAACGATGTGGTATCCAGCGTGACCGTTCCGGGAGCGCCAAGAACGAACGGTATCGTCAGAATTTGATCGTCCGAGGAGAAATTTCCGGCGAAGGACAGAGCCGGCGTGATCGGATCCGCACAGGCAATCGCGGAAAAGAATAGGCCGGCTGCGAGACCACAACGGGCCCAGGTGCTTCTCATAAAACGCCTCCCCACCCGGCCTCGATTGTGAAGTTCGGAAGCCGAAGTCTCGTTTTACAGCAAGTCAGAATACTCGATCCTATCAGCAAAAAACAGCAACCCGCAATAAAGATATCAGATTTCTCGCAATAACTACACATTTTAACGATAATTCTGAAGATAAGCGCGCACTGAGAAAGCTAGGGTGCCCGTCCGCGACACTGGTCTTCATGAAGCCATTCGACAGACGTTGGCCGAAATCGCTGAAGGCGCTGAATGAGGAGGTCATCGAGTGCCGGAAGTGCCCGCGCCTGGTCGCCTGGCGCGAAGAAGTGGCGATTACCAAGCGGCGCGCGTATCTGGATTGGGTTTATTGGGGCAGACCTGTGCCGTCTTTCGGCGATCCGAACGCTCGCTTGCTGATCGTTGGGCTGGCCCCGGCGGCGCACGGCGCAAACCGGACCGGGCGCATGTTCACGGGCGATCGTTCGGGCGATTTCTTATACCGCGCGCTATTCGAGGCCGGCTTTGCAAACCAGCCCGAAAGCCAGTCGGCAAACGACGGCCTGCTCTTGAACGATGCGTTCGTCACGGCGCCTGTCCGATGCGCGCCGCCTGATAATAAGCCAACCATCGACGAAATTCTGAATTGCCGCCCATTCTTGGAGCGCGAACTGGCCCTGTTGCGGCGTGTTCGTGTTGTCGTCGCGTTAGGCGGAATCGCGTTTACGCAATACCTGATTTTTTTACAGAAGCAGCAAATCATCCGCACCCGCGCGGCATTCCGGTTCAGCCACGGGGGCGTATACCGGACGCACGAGGGCGGACCGCTGCTGATGGGCTGC
>JAICLJ010000045.1 GCA_025927575.1 Bryobacteraceae bacterium
CACTCGTCGCGAGGAAATACCATGGCAGAATCCTTTCAGGATCGAGTGGCCGCCACCCTAGATCTCCGTAGCTGCGCTCCCAGGCATCGCCGAGATAGCTCAGGCCGTTAGCGGCTCGGCCGAGCCAGCGCAGCCGCAAGCGATACGGTGCTGTTTTCGGAGAGCGAACGCGGACAGCCGATTGCGATCCGTTCCGGGAGTCGTGGCGCTCAATGTGAACAGCAACATCGCCGCGAGTCCATTCGCCGCCATGGCGTTCGAGATTCTCGAAGGTCGATTCTGTTTGGAGAAGAACGTTATCGGGCGCGCTGCCTAGATCAGCTAATAAACGATGCTCTTGCGTCTGGCGAGCTTGCGCAGTAAGCCCGGTTCCGGCAGCACCGGCACCGAGCAGGCCCAGCAGCCCACGGCGCGATAAAGAAGTTCCGAGGTCCGTCAACATGGCGTTCTTTCAGAGTAATCCGGCTATCGCTTCGAGAGCGGTACTGCCTCTACGCAGAGGCGAAAGCAAGCGCCGGGCCGCAGGATTGGCAATCGACGTGGGCGAAGAGGTTGTGCTCGGCCGCCCTGATGCGGTGCAACCGAAATTGTGCGGGCGCCAAGCGCCGAGTTAACCTGAACGTCAGGACTTCGCCCTGGCCGAACGGCCCGAATCCTTCTCAGCAAGAGATCCTCGCGCCGCTGGAGCTTACGAAACGAGAGCTTATCTATGTCGCAAAAAATTTCTAGCGGTGTGGTGCACGAAGTGCCGGCAGATTTAAAGACAGCACTTACATCCGACTCGCAAGCGTTAACAGCATGGGAGGATATTACACCGCTCGCACGCAACGAGTGGATCTGTTGGATTGAGTCGGCTAAAAAAGCAGAAACCAGAAGCCGCCGGATCGAATGGGGCTGTTCAAGTCTTAAGGATGGGAAACGACGTCCCTGTTGTTGGCCCGGATGCGCCCACCGCTAATTGCAAGATGGTCAAACAGGACATTGCGACCGCGGACTGGAGTGGCCAACTTCCGGATTGCCCGTGATCCGAAAACAATCCATAAACAGAGCGCGGGAAAATTACGTTTCAGAGCAGATAAGTTGCAGGACCGTTACATTATCATGGGGCGCAATGGCCTATTTGTCTTCCATTGCGTTGCCAACTTTGACAACCCGTGACCTGTGGCGCTGGGGACTGATAGCAATGGGCGCGCTTCTAATCGCGCACGGATTCTTCAGCAAACACATGCGGATGAGGGACAGCCGAACTTGGGAAGGCGCATTGCAAGGCAAGATTGTCACGAAGCCATGGCAGATCGCGTACATGCGGGGTCTGTTTATCCTGATCGGAGGCGTTATGATCTTTTGCGCTCTCAGCCCAACATTTCCATAGCAGTCGCGACGGATTGTTTCACAACCGGTACGTTTTGCAACCGTGCGGAAGCCAAAGCTGGTGCTCCGATGATGCAAAGAGTCGATTGCGGAATGATCGCGACCTTGTGCTCTCGATGGCTCCGAGCCAATCGTCGGCCACCCGAAAGCTATATCCCCGCAGAATTGTGCTTGAAAGAAGCGCGATCATTGAATTTTCTCCTCATTTTTCTCTGGCTCGCTGTACCGGATCACCGAATCCGCTCCGAACCTCTTGTAATTCGAACGCCCGATAATGTAGTCTCATCCACCGGAATGCCGACAAACCAGACAAGTGGATTGGTAAACACTGGGCCGTTTCAGGGGACCTACGCATCCTCCGCTTCAAAAATCTTTCGCCATTCCGGCATTACCCTGGTCTTCAAAACGACGTTTGAGGTATTCACCAGGGTTGGCCCCGACAACTCGCTTGAACGCCTTACTGAACGCAGCGTCGGACTCGTAACCGACCGACCGAGCAACGTCTATGAGCTTCTTGTCACGCTGTTGTAGTAACTGCATCGCCTTCTGCATCCGCCACTCGGTTACATATTCCAATGGTGTTTGTCCGAGTAGCTCCTTAAAACGTGCTGCGAATGCGGAGCGAGACATGCCCGCCGCTTCGGCCAGGGATTCGACCGTCCAGGGTGTATTCACTCTGTCGTGAATGGCACTCAGGGCAGTGCCTATTTGAAGATCGAAAATCGCACGAAGCCATCCTTTGTTGCGTTCCGGTCCCGACGCGATATGCGCTCGGAGTGTTTGAATAAACAGAACCTCGGCCAGGCGAGTCGCGACTACTTCAGATCCCGGCGCCTGCTCTGCCATTTCTGACGCTAGCGCTTGCATTGTGAGGTGAAGAGCAAGCGTGCGTGCCTGATCGGCCTTAATCAGAATGAAGCTCGGCAATAACTGAGTGATCGGCTTCAGGCTGGCGCGATCGAAACTCAAGGACCCACAGACAATTGTCGTCGGTGCGCCACCACCTCCACAATGAGCGACATTGCTGTTGGCCCTGGCTCCGAGCTCGCGGAAACTCCACCTCGGACGTGTTCGCGGGCTGTCGCGCAAAACAATCGAAGTCCCCCGGGCCAGCAAAAAGCAATCACCCCCGGTGAGGGGAATCGGCTCCGGAGTCCCTTCCACACTCAGCCAGCAGTTGCCGCGCGAAAGCATGGCGAAGTGCGCCAAATCTGTGGGTGACATCCTTTTGTCGGAAGGCGTGACTTTTTCTTCGGTCTGCTTCTCCTGCATTACGCCCCACGGGGCTGTGGCTTCGAGCCTGTGCAGACCGAAAGCGGTTACGTGCATCGTTCTAAAGATATCTGTGATCGGGTCCAACCTAACCTCCTTATTATGGACGAATAGACAAAAGACTAAGACTCCCGAGCAGCTCTTGTCCACCGCCCAAGACATCTACTCTTCTGTAAGTGAATTCTACAGGTCGACAGAAGGAAGTAATTATGGGAAAGCTAGAGAGTAAGGTGGCAGTCGTCACGGGAGGATCGAGCGGTCTGGCGCTAGCAAGCGCCAAGCGCTTTGTTGAAGAGGGTGCCTACGTTTTCATCACGGGTAGGAGGCAGGAGCAGCTCGATGAGGCCGTCAAGTTGATTGGCCGGAACGTGACCGGGGTGCGCGGTGACGCGGCAAATCTCGACGACCTCGACCGTCTGTTCGATACGGTCAAGCGAGAAAAGGGCAAGATCGACGTCCTGTTCGCGAGCGCCGGGAAGGGCGAGGCCGCGCCACTGGGCGAGATTACCGAGCAGCACTTCGATGCGGCCTTCGGCCTGAATGTGCGAGGAACGCTGTTTACGGCCCAGAAGGCGTTGCCGCTGTTCAACGATGGTGGATCGATCATCATGACCGGATCAGTTGCTTCGGTGAAGGGTTTTCCTGGTTTCGGCGTGTATTCGGCGAGCAAGGCAGCATTGCGCTCCTTCGCACGCACGTGGCTAAACGAACTGAAGGGCAGGAAGATCCGGGTGAACGTGCTGGGCCCGGGGCCGATCGCCACACCAATGCAGGAAGAAGTTCTCACCAAGGAGGCGAAGGAGATGTTCGAGTCCCTAATCCCGCGGGGAAAGATGGGTCAACCTGAGGAAATCGCGACGGTCGCGCTGTTTCTTGCTTCAGACGATTCGAGCTTCGTGAACGGGGTGGAGTTGTCCGTCGATGGCGGCTTGTCGGCCATCTGAACGGTGGGGGAAATCAATATCAACGTGGATTGGAGAAGTACTATGAGCTATGCGATTGTAGGATTCGGCAAGATAGGACAGGCCCTCGCCCACGCCTTCGCCCGTAAAAACATCGACGTGACCGTCGCGAGTCGCCGGCCGCCCGAGGCGTTGGCATCGCAGGCTCGGGCGATTGGACCCGCGGTAGTGGCCACGTCGCTGCGGGATGCACTCGATGCCGACACAATCATCTTGGCGGTCCCGTTCGGGGAACATCGCGAGGTTGCGAAGGCCCTGCCGAGTTGGAAAGGCAAGACGGTCATCGACGCGATGAACGCTTTAGTTCCACCTAAGGAACTGGACGGTCTCCCGTCCTCCGCCTTCGTTGCGAAGTCGTTCACCAGCGCTAAGTTCGTGAAAGGTTTTAATCACCTGTTTGCGGCCACCCTAGCTGCCGATCCGATCGTCGAGGGGGGCCATCGGGTCGTCTTTCTGTCGAGCGACGACGAGGACGCGATCGCTCCCGCGGCGGATTTGGCCAAACAACTCGGGTTCGCACCCGTCAAGCTGGGAAAGCTCAACGAGGGTGGCGCGCTGGTGCACGCACGCGGCCGCACTTGGGGCCAGCTCATCTTCCAGGATTTGTTCAAGAAGGAGCAGTAATCGATCTACGACCGTGTGATTTGGCCCGAGAAGTACGATTCCAAAACGTCCGATTAGATCGGACACGCTCTGATGTAAGGGAATGGAGAGATTTCGATGAGCATCGAAAAGAATGTCCAGATTGTGAAAGATTTTTTGCAGCAACCCGCCGCGGCGATACGCAAGGTCTGCTGGCCCCGCGAATACGTAGCGCAGGAAGACCGGGTTCTGGTCGTCGGCTTCGCCAGAGGGAGAATCAAAGCCACGAGTAGGACGTGGGAGGACCATTGGGTCTTCGCCATTACCGTTCGAAATGGCAAACTGACGAACATCCGGGAGTATATCGACACGCAAGCACTGGCGCGGGCCTCCGAGATGGCCGCGTAAAGGCCAGCTTATGTCGGTTTTCTGAATTTGTGAGTCTGGCACGGGAAACGCTCGATTCTCCTCTGGAAAGATGAGATTGAAAGTAATTGTTGCGGTTCATTTCTCTCGTTAATCTTCGATTCTGCGCAGCAATGTTGGCGAATCTCGGTGAGTGCATAATCCTATGCACTCATCGAACCCGATTCGTACAGACATGTCGCGAAGGGACGGGTAATCGTCCCTTGCCACTAAGGTTCGATGCCGATCTTGTCGTTCACCGCAACGCGGAGCTTCTGTTTGCAGCCGAGGTAATGTTCCGTCGTCTGAATCGACACGTGGCCGAGGAGAAACTGAATCTGGTCGAGCTCGCCGCCAGCCAAATGACAGAGACGGGCACATGTGCGTCGAAGATCATGCGGCACCAGCTTCTCTATTCCAGCGGCCCCGGCGGCTCTCTTGACGATCTCCCAAAGCACCTTCGGCGTCATGCCCTCGCCCCAAATCTTTCCGGCTTTGTTGATTGCCCTAAACAGGCAACCATCCTTGATTCCACTTGCCTCGGTCCAGCGATCAACCGCCTCCTTCACCCAGAGTGGAATCGGTACCGTTCGAATGTGCCCGGCCTTTCCATGAAGGTCAACAATCACCCATTGTTCTTCTCGGAGTTGAATGGACTCGGCCGAAAGCGCGCAGGGTTCACCGCGCCTCAATCCGCGACCAATAAGAAGAGCTAGGATGGCATAGTTGCGTTTGCTTCTAAGACTATCGCCCTGGGAGTTCAGCAGCAGCGAGCGGCTCTGATCAGCAGTGAGCCAGTTACCCAATCGCACGCCGATGCGGCGTACGCCCTTGACTCGGCGGATGCCGTCGGCAAGTTCTGAACTCAGCAAGCCGGAATCAGCTGCCTCGTACGCCACACGCCTGGCGGCGGCCAAGCGCAGGTTGATCGTTGTTGGAGCGAGGTGCCGCTGTTCCAAGTGGATTCGGTATCGAAGAGCAACCGTGCGGTTGAAAGCAAGTCGAGGTTCCGAGCAGTACCAGTCGACGAACTCGTTTATCGCATGATCATACGTTGTCTGTCCGCTTTTCGAAGCCAAGCTGTTCACCACGGCCGACTTTGTCTGTTCGAGATCGGGGAGGGCAAGAGATCGCTTCGGTGGTCTCCTCTTTCCCCGGTGTTTGGGCATTCTGGGCGGCCTCCTGCGCCGCCTTCAGCCAGGATTGCCCTCAAACTTCGTCCTGCGCCGTTTTGCGCGAGCGACCCTGACTAGGTCGAACAATAGCTGAACGAATAGCCCAGAGTCGGCTCACAATTTGTCCTTACTTGTCGCCTGGCATGTTCATGTGCCGCTTCTCTAACCTTCGTCAGATGGATTGGTGTCGGCGAGGCAGTCCCTTGCTGAGGACTCCGCCCCAGGTGGTTCACGGAACGGTTCCACCGAAATGCGCTCGTAACACACTTCCAGCACGGTCAGGTATTCTGTGCCGCCCGGAGCTTGGAGAACTACGCGATCGCCCGCTGTCGACTTAATCAACGCGCGCCCCAGAGGTGACATCCAACTGATGTGGTTGCGGTTGAGATCGACCTCGTCAGTGCCTACGATGCTCACCACTCGGTCCGTTCCCGCAGCATTGGCATAACGCACGGTCGCTCCGAAGAATGCCCTCGTCGCCGCCTGCCCCGCTCGCGGAGTTTCCGGGTCAATTACTTCCGCAGATTCGATATGCTTTGTCAGAAACCGAATCCGCCCATCGATTTGGCGCAGCCGCCGCTTGCCGTACTGATAGTCGGCGTTTTCACTGCGATCGCCGTTGCTCGCAGCCCACGCCACTACTTCCGTGACGGCTGGGCGTTCCCTGGTGAGCAGAAACCGGTGCTCATCTTTGAGGCGTTGCAGGCCGCCTGGCGTTATGTAGTTTTTGCTTTGCGTCGCGGGCTCGCCACCTTGCGGTTTTCTCGTAAAGCCTTTCCGCATATCTTAGTCTCTCCAGCGGGCGCCACAAGCTCTTAGGAAATACAAAATGCGATGCCTGTTAATACGTTGTCGCCTCAATTCCGCCCTGAAATCGTTTAAGCACATCCCCAAATGGAAATTTGCGCACCGCCCCCCCAAAAAGAGCTTGGCGGCCACGAGCAAATTTCCTGTAATGAATCTACGTCTCCTCGCGGGGGATCTCCGCACGCAGAAAGCCGTCAGAGAATTAAAGGCCCCAAAGAACGCGGATGAACGCCGATTGCAAACACTGTAGGGTTTCCACGTTCCCGGGATTTCGGCTGCGGCCCCAACTGATAGTTTCACGTCTTCCAATGTCTTATGGATCCTATCCATCATCAGAAAGGTGCCGGACAAGGCATGGCGAGCGCGAGCACTCACGCAAAGCCGGCGAGGATAGATCAATAGATGGCCGTCAGGACGGATCTATAGGTAGAAAGGATCACGCCAATTCTCCCAGAACGGACCTCCGGGGTCTTCCCCGGAATCGTGCTTCGGCAACTTGCTGGTCAAGAGCCCGGAGCGAGTGTAACAAAACGCAATTTTGTCGACCCAAGCCGTCGATTTCGGCGTGCCGGCCGTGCAATGTGGCGTTCAAGTAGACTGTTCGAGAGTTCTACATTAGTTGAGGAGCTAACTTTGTGAACCGAAGAGATTTTACTCGACTGGGGGCCGCCTGGGTTTGGACTTGGCCGGCACTCCGCGCTTGGGCCGGAAATTTGGATTACCCCTGGAATCTCGGCATCATCACTGACCAGGTCGACCTGGATTTGAATCGTGTCCTAAGCAGCTTTTACACGAAATATCACCTGCGTTGGGCGGAAATTCGTTACTTAAAACTCGATGGCGCGAAGAGCTATGTTTATGCGGACGCCACGCACACTCAACTGAAGCAGGTGAAGCGGCGGCTCGACGACGCGGGTGTAAAGTTATCGGTTCTCGATACGGCCGTCTACAAAATTACGTTGCCGGGCTCCATTCCGGTTGGCGAAACGCCCGCCTACGTTGATCCCGAACAGAGTCAATTCGGCCGTCAAATGGACGACCTGAAGCGGGCCGCGGACGCAGCACACGCACTTGGCGCCGAACGAGTCCGCATCTTTACTTTCAGGCGTGTGGCAGATCCGGCGGCAATATTCGACCGCGTCGTAGAACAATTGCAAAAAGCGATTGACGTCGCCCGGCAGCACGATATCACTCTGCTGGTCGAGAACGAATACGACTGCAATATTGGCACAGGCTCGGAAGTTGCCAGACTTTTCAAGGCGATTCCCGACAGGCGATTGATGCACAACTGGGATCCCTGCAACGCGTATGAGATGGGCGAGCGGCCATTTCCCGACGCGTGGAATCAGCTCGATCATGCGCGGATCAGTCATATTCACTTGAAAGACGCGAAGGGCCAGGAGTGGAAGCCGATTGGAGCAGGCGAGCTCGATTTCGCCGGCCAGTTTCAGGCATTGAAACGCATGAAATACGCAGGAACGTTGTCTGTTGAGACGCGCTATAAGAACCCGCGGCAGGATTTATATGCCTCGAGCGTCGAATCGATGAACGGCCTCATAAGCGTGTTAAAGAAAATTTGACTGTGCTTGCCGATGCGATTATTCGCAATATTTCCGCAGTTCGAAACTCATGGCTTTCGGCTAGTGGCCGGTTGGCTTGCCGCCGCTGGACCATAATTGCGGCTCTCTTTTTCCTCGCCCTTGGAAACCCGGAGCAGTATGGGAGCCGATGGATGCATAGTTGGGGAATCGGATTCGACTCTGCCCACGACGTAGACCGGCTGAGTTATCGGCTTGGCCCAGTCTTCGGCACGGAGCGTAAATGTGCGGCTGGACTGGGATTCCGTCACCAGCACACCATTCAATCCAACATTCACGACACGCACTCCAGGTGGAAGGTTTTCAATCGAACACGGCACCCGGCCTTTGAATCCATTCTGGCGTTGAACGTGAAGCGTGACAGTAACAGATTTTCCTGGCTGAATGGCGACTTGAGCGGGCTCCGCCGTCACCAAAACATCGGGGGGAGGGATCACGGAAGCGAGTTGCAGCGGCGCGCCCTCGTTCGCTACCCTGACCAAATCGTGCCCGGCGACGCTCGCATGGCCTACGATCTTTATGGGCGAAGGGAGCGCGCCGGCAGAGGCGTTTGGACCAGCCGAAAGAACGAGTACAGTTGAAGTTTGCCCCGCCGGAATTGTGGCGTGGCCTGCCACGACGCCTGATGGGAGGCCCTGTACTTGAATTTCAATTGCCCCCTCGTAACCGGGCAGCCTATCCGCTCTTATCGAGATCGGAACGGATCCCCCTTGCGGGATGTTAGGATTCTCCGGGTCCGCTTCCAAGCGGTAGTCGGGATTCGCATCTCGAATGGATAGACGATATGCATAATCGGGCCCTTCGAGATCGCGAACATCCTTGAGGTGAAGAATGTAATCGCCATCTTCCGGAGCCGCAAAATCGAGCCTGGAATCCGCTCCGTATCCGGGGCCACCATCGTCGTTACGCCAAGTCAGGTGGAACACGGGCAAGCCGTTCGGCGGAAACTTGGCGGAGGCGGGAAGAATCTCGGCCCTGTACGCCGGTGTATTGACAGCATGCACATCCGGCGATGTACCCAGAAAAGCGATCCGTAAGCCAGCGGCTCCCTCCATCTGTATGTCGGCGTCGGGTTGGTCCGGGATGACGGCGATTCGGTCCAGTTCGTCGCCAATCATGAGGTAATCCCCTTCATGAAGACCGGAAGTGGATACAAGCCGGATGCCAGTTGTCCTCGAATCTCTGTCGGAAAGAGTCGTCATCGTTTGGTTCTGGCATCGGACCGTCGCGCGAGGAATCGGATTGCCCTGCGTATCGAGCACTTCTATCACGGAATCGAGCCGCGAGCCTAACCTATCGGCTGCAACCTGAATGTCCAGACTTTGACCCTTCTTTGCGTGGAATCGAAAATAATCCTCATCGGACTTCCCGCGAGCGTTGGCGCCCGCATCGATATGCCCGTTGATAGTCACCGGCAGGGAGACCACTTGCGGGTTTGCCGGCGTATTATTCGGTTCCTGCTCAAGAATCTCAGGCTCATTTCCTACCGCGAGCATTACTTTGTTCAGCGACGGATTTTGACCGTTCTTTATCTCGACTGGTAGCGTTGTCCAGCCGTCAGACCATTTCGGCGGATGGACATCTACTTGATGAGAGTCACCGAGGTTTACTCCGCTTACCGATACTCGCGCCGGCTTCCCGGCACGGACGCCTAGCGGAAAGACGCCGGTGATATAAGGAAGAGGCCCGGCATTCACACGATAGAAATGATCCTTTCCTCCGCCTTTCTCCCGATCGGCGATGGATACGGTATAAACGCCTTGCTCCGGCAGTTTGTAGCTGAGTACAGCATCCTGGCGATTGTCGTTCTCGCCGGCCTCGGCTAATACCTTACCTGAAGAATCGCGCAAGACTAACAGCGACTGGAGGTTTGATCCTATCGGCGAAGCAACAACCTGGAAAACAAGCTCCTCGCCCGCCTTGCCCTCAAAACTGTAGTCATGCGTGTCACCCGGGGCAGCGATCGTACCAATCAGTGTCGCCGGCAACTCGACCCGCTGCGGGGGCGCCGCGGCACCTTCCAACGATTTCCCACTTGCGTTGATTTCCTGTAGTGAATCAATGGCGATCACGGCCATGTTCGATGTTCCGAGGGGTGTTTGAATCCGAAACCGGTGAATTCCGGGCTCGACACCTTTCGCGACCGTAATTTTTATTTGAGCCCTTTCTTTCTTGCCGCGAGGCACCTGAGCCTCGGTGTCCACGCCCGCTCGCGGACCGCTGATTTTCTCGGGTACAGCGGTAATCCCGGAGACCTTCGCACTAATGCCCGGCGAATCGAAAATAACGTCCTGGGCGCCTGAGAGGCTTCGACCGTCAATCGTGAAGGTGGCTGTGCGGCCTCGCTGCATGCCCGACGGCCAGATTTTGGAAATGGTCGGTGGAATAATCTGGTCGTTCGCGCGCAATGGCACAGCGAGCGAACCTCCCAGCGTAAACACCAGGCCCGTAACAAGAATCTTGACCTTCATTCGAAAATCTCCCGTGTACTCTCAGTGCGGCTTTCGGGCGGCGGCCCTCAATTGTCCCGGCGAGGAGTTTTGCATCTTGGCGTCGTACAGCGTTAAGCTGCCGTTGTATCGGCCCGCGGCGAGACGTGATCCATCAGGGCTGATGCTGAGGGCCTGCACCCAATCAGGCTGATGATCAATCACCCGCAGAGGATTGAGCGTATCGGCATCGCGAAAACGAATGGAGCCATCGGAGGAACTGGTGACAATCGTCTTCCCGTCAGGTGTCCAGAGCAGAGCGAGGATGCTGCCTTCATCGGCAATCAACGATTGAATGAGACTGGAGTCGCTGTCGCCCAGGCGCCAGACGTAAATTGTCTTGTCGTAGCCGGCCGCCGCAATCCGGTCGCCCGAGGGCGAGTACTCAAGGCTTGTCAGACCGTCCGATGCATCGCCCAGCGTGTACAAGCGTTTGCCGGAGGCAACATCCCAAATCTTTACGGTCCTGTCCTGAGATGCCGAAGCCAGCCGCTTTCCATCAGGACTGAATGCAACCGCAAACACCGCATCGATGTGATCCTGAAGGTTGCGAAGCTCCTTTCCCGCCGCCACATCCCAAAGCTTCACCATCTTGTCGTAACTGCCCGAAGCGATCAATTTCCCATCCGGACTCCAGGCGACCGAGTAGATACAATCCTTGTCGCCCTGCATGGTTTTGACAAGCTTGTGCGACTGGATGTCCCAGATTTTGATTTCACCTCCGCGCTGAGGCAGGCCGCCGCCCGCGGCGAGCATTTTTCCATCCGGGCTGAAGGCGATGGAGCGCACGTAATCCGCGTGCCCGGGAAGAGTGGCAAGCAGCTTGTTCGTCGCTGGGTCAATGAGCCGGACTTCTCGATAGGCGCCCACCGCAAGAAGTTTTCCATCGGGTGAGAACTTCAATGACGCGATAGGCGAGACCACTGGAACCTCGGGCTTGATGTCCGGTATGGCTAACGGAGCCAGTGCCGGCGCGGCATCTCCGGCGGATGGGCCCACCCCACCCGCGTCGATCCACGCTTTGATCGTCGCGATCTCCGCGGCCGGCAGCGGATCGCCTCCAAACGGCATGCGGGGCTGAACCTTTCCCTCCAGCATCATCACCAAACGGCTCTCTCCGGACTTGCCCGGGATGATGACCGGCCCATGCGCACCGCCTTTCATCAGCAGGCCGAATTTCTCCATCACAAGTCCGCCCATCTTGGCCGCGCTCGAATGACAGGCCAAACAGTTCTTTTGCAGGATCGGAGCAACATCCGCACTAAAACTGGGCGTCGCGGCTGCGTGAGCCTGGAGGCTCAGGAGAGCCGTGCAAATCGCCACGAGCAAAGCATGTTTGCGAATTACCTTGGGATGCATGAAATTCAATATCCGCTCAGTGATTGAACATGAACGCTTCACTAGTGAGCATGGCCCACATCATGTCGTTCAGTGCGTCGCGGCGTGGGTTATCGACGCCCGACACCTTTTGTTGTTCGGCCGAATGAAGCGCCTTCACCAGCGCGGCACGTTCAGTCTGATTCGGGTAGCGGCTGAAAGAGGCGAGGTAAAGATCGTTCACGATCTGGTCGTCTGGAAGACCTTGCTTGATGAGCGCACCGATTGAGTTATTGGGCGCGCGCAATTTGTTGTTGAGTGTGTCTCCGTTGATAATGTGGAGCGCCTGGGTGATGGTGGGTACCGAAGTGCGCTCGCTTTCCCGCGTCTGCTGCCGCGGGGGGCGCCCGAAGGCGTCCAGGAAATAGGATTTTACCGCGGTATCCGGCAATTGCAGCGCGCGCGTGCCGGCAGGATACCCAGCGAATTTTTCCGGTTCCTTCGTTACCTCCGAATAGGCATCGAGCAGTACTTCCGCCGGCAGGCGCTTAATGAGATAGTGCGAGCCGTATTTGTCATCGCCGGCATTTTCTTTGAGGGGCTGGGACGATGTCTGATAGGTAGCCGATTGCATAATCGTTCGAATCATGTAATTGATGTCGAAATTGTGAGCGGTAAAGTCCTTGACCAGCTCGTCGGGTAATTCGTCGTTGGTGGCCGGATTGGTGGCCCGAAGGTCGTCGACCGGTTCGATTAGTCCGCGTCCCATAAAATTCCGCCATAACCGGTTTACGATATTGCGAGCGAAAAATGGATTGTCCCGCGAGGCGAGCCATTTGGCGAAGTAAATTCGCGTATCGCCCGGTATCGTTTCCGGAAGAGCTTTGGCGTCCAGCGGTTTCGGCGGTAGCACGGTCATGTAGCGGTCGTCGGTGAACTCGCCGGTGGGGGCCGAGTATACGGTGACGTTATTGAAAAGCGGGCCTATCCCAGGACGGGATCCGCTCTGCGAGAAGGTCTTCAGCCGTACGCGAGCGAACAGATTGGCCATGCCATAGTAGTCCTTCTGAGTCCACTTTGCCAGCGGATGATTGTGGCAATGCGCGCACGTGATCGTAATGCCGAGAAATGCCTGGGCCATGTTCTCGGAAGTGTCCAGGGGATCGCGATGGATTACCCAGTAGTTAGCCGCCCCATTCCGAACCGTATTACCTGTCGCGGTAACGATTTGATACACAAGCTGATTCCACGGCTTGTCGCGCGCAACACTATCGCGAATCCAGTTGTAATAGCTCCACATCTCCTCGTTTGAGAGGCGGTTACTTGAAACCAATAACAGATCGGACCACTTATAGGCCCAGTAATCCACAAATTCGGGCCGCTTCATCAGCGCATCGATCATCCGTTTCCGCTTGTCCGGAGATGAGTCTTTGACAAATGCCTCTACCTCAGCGGGCTTGGGCAGAATTCCAGCGCCGTCCAGATACGCTCTGCGAATAAATTCCGAATCACTTGCCACGGGCGAAGGTGGAATGTGCAGGGCTTCAAGGTGCTTCAATATGGCGTCGTCAATGTAGTTGTGCCGCGGCGCATTCTTGAACACGGCCTCCTGGAGATGGTAGGGATAGGGAATCCGCAGCCGCGAAAACGTGACGTGGCTCTGATACCACACAGTGACCGGCGCTTCGCCGTAGCTGTGCATGGTAACGTGGCCGTTATTATCGACCGTGGCTACGCCTTCGTCCCCGCTGTCATACTTGGCCCAGCGCGTCACGTCCTCGGCATGGCCGTCCGAAAATAGCGCAGTCACAATCAACTGCTGCTCGCCGCCGGGACGCAGCGAAGCTTCGTGCGGCTGAACTTGTAACGCTGTCACGTGCGCGTCCGATTCCCGTGGGGCAGGCATCCCTTGCGCAATCCAGCCCGAAATGATTTTGTACTCGGGCGAGCCAGTGGGGAAACGCCTTCCGCCGCCGTGCGGAATCGTCAGCGTGGGTTTCAGAAGGATCAAACTCTTCGCCGGTTCCATCCGCTCGGTCCGGCGCGCCAACGCCTGGTGGGTGAGCGTGTAGTAATCGGTTTCCGGATCGTAGCCCCGCAACGTCAACTTGAATCCGTTTTTACCCGCGGCTGCGCCGTGGCACGGCCCAGAGTTACATCCCATTTGGGTCATTACGGGCAAAACATCGTTGCGAAAGCTCCAGGGCAAGATCGCAGAGTAACCCCTCACAGTAAGAGGCGCGCTCGCCTGGTGGCCCCGAACTACCGCCGAAACCGTCGTGTGCCCATCGGCCTGCGGCTGCACAAAGCTGCTGTGGTCGACGGACGCAATTTTCTGGTTGGAACTGACAATCTGCGCTTCCGCGGTCAAGTCCTCCTGATGTCCGTCGGAAAAAATTCCCTCCACCACCAGCCGCTGGCTGTAACGCGGGCCAACGAGTTCAATGGCAGCTGGCAGAATTTCTATTTTTGTAAGTGCCGACTTCGGGTAGGATACGGATTCCGCCAGTGGCTCCGCAGGCTTGGCCGGCGTGCTTGCCTTCGACCCAGCTTTTTCATGGTATGTCGCATCGCTCGATTGAAAACCCTGAGCTGCGAACGGTGCAGCGGCGAGCGCCAAGAATGCTGCAAGACTTAGTACGCCTGTTCGTGAGCACGAGCATGCATTGTAACGGAGCCACTCCCTTGCGGTCGTGGCTCGGAACCGAGCCGCGCGCGCAACGATATTTAGCGAATTAAAACGTTTCATACCAAGAGCTCGTCTATCGGCTCCAAGCCGTGATCCACCAGACGCACCACACGGCCTTGCGGAGTCTTCAATTCTATGTCGATCGGTATCCCGAGACATTTGTAAACTGTCGCCGCTACGTGACCCGGCATAACCGGCCGGTCCTTGGGCGCGCTGGCTATGGAGTCGGATGAGCCTACGATCTGGCCGCCCTTAACTCCACCACCCGCCATAACAACCGTCCAGCACTGCGGCCAATGGTCCCGGCCCCCGGCCGGGTTCACTCGCGGCGTGCGTCCGAACTCGCCTGTCGCAAGCACTAGAGTGCTATCAAGCAATCCAATGTGGCTCAGATCCTCAAGCAGCGAGGTGTACGCGTTGTCAAACATCGGGCCCACCAATTCGCTGTAGCAGCTAATCGGGCTGAAGGGAGCGGATCCGTGGATGTCCCAGGTGATGTCGTTAAAGACCGTTTCAAACATATTGACGGTCACGAATCGCACGCCTCTCTCCACCAGCCGCCGCGCCAGCAAACATCCCTGGCCAAAACGATTGAGGCCGTAACGCTTACGCATTTCCTCGGTCTCCTGATTGAGATCGAAGGCTTCGCGCGCTTTTGCGGAAGTCATTAATGTGTATGCCTGGTCAAACGTCGAATCCATCAGCTTGGCATCCTGATTGGACTCCTCAAAATATTTCACCGACTGATCGATCACCTGCCGCCAGTCTCGCCGGCGATCGACGCGCACCGCTGAGATGTAATCGGGTGGCAGCATATCCGGCACTTTGAAGTTCGCTTCGGCGGGGTCGGCATTTAATACGAACGGGTCATAGGCCTTGCCCAGAAACCCGGCTGTATCGCCGTGCGGCAGGTTTCCGCCGAGTTGTCCGATCATATAAGGGATCAGCACGTTCGGCGGCATATCGCCGCGAGGTCCTTTTTCAAACCTCAATACCGAGCCGTAATTCGGCGACTCCAGGCCGCCTTGGAACAACCTGCCGGTTTGCATCATCTGGCAGCCCGTGTCATGCACCGCCGCCGCGGTGTGATAAACGGAGCGCAGCAGGGCAAACTTATCCGCGTGCTTTGCCATCCGCGGGAATATCTCGGATATCTCCATTCCCGGAACGTTGGTCTTGATCGGCTTGTAGGGACCGCGAATCGACGCCGGCGCGTCCGGCTTCATGTCCCACGTATCAAGCTGGCTCGGGCCGCCCACCAGCATCAACTGGATGCAGTTCACGTCTTTCTTAGGATCAACAGCCCCGGCGGCCTTAAAGGTGAGGAACTCCGGTAGCGTGAGGCCCAAAAACCCGAGTGACCCCGCGTGCAGAAAATCACGGCGCGTTACACCGTCGCAGAAATGGACTTTTTTGTCAGCGTCAAGCCTAAACACCGTGTTGCCTCCACACCAGAAAGCTTGGGGCTCATGAATGGCAGCCTGCACGGCCTACTCACTCGCACTCTTATCAACGTGTAATCCAGGCGTCGCAGTGTTTGCGAGTGCAGGGGGAAAAGTTAGACCAATACCATATACATGTTGGCGTCCCTTTACAGCCGTATGAGCATATCACAAAGAACGCACGTGCGAACCTAGCCGATGGCAGGTAATTGGGGACGTCAACCACCGTATTCCCGCAGTATCGTGAGCGTTTCGCGCTTGATCCACTGGGTCGCGCGCGCCACTACAATATAGGCCAGATGGTGCTGTTCCAGAAAGCTCAGCCCCGGTCGTCGCGATGACAGGCAAAAAGTGTGCGAACTGAGCATGGTGTGAAGAAGTCCTACCAGGAAAGTTGGTCGGGCGCTTTCATCCGTACCATTTTGAAGGCTCTGAACCAGCAGAAGCACGGCTGCTCAGCTTTGCCTTTTGCGTCGCTAACTAGGGTTCTTGGCTATTCACGCATCAAATCCTGGTGTGCACTTAAATTGCGGAGCAGCCCGTCGCCACCGGTCGGCATCCGCTTGATAAAAACGCTTGTAATGGGACGCGGCATCCGACAGAATAGTCCAGTCGTCTATTTTTGGGGTACTTCGGCTCAGAGTAGGAATTGTTTGAACTGCGGAGCCAGCCCCGACAAAGGGAGAAATACCGTGCGCTTCGGTAAGAGATTATTGGTTGCACTTACAATGCTGATCTTTGGCTGCGTCGCGATGTATGCGCAGGGCCAAGCTGTGAACGCGCAGTTGAACGGCACTGTAACCGATCCCAATAATGCCGGTGTCCCCGGCGCCAAGGTGACGCTGTCGAATGTAGATGTCGGTTTTGCCAGGCAATTTATCACGTCTGAGACGGGCCAGTACACGTTCTCGCAGATACCCCCTGGCACATACGAGCTGCGGGTGGAAAAACCGGGCTTTGATGTGTATCGGCAACCGAAGGTTGTGCTGGCAGTGGGTCAATCTTCCACTCTTAACGCGAAGCTCCAAATCGGATCTGTTTCACAGACGGTGGAAGTGACTGGAAACGCGCCAGTGCTCGAAACCGGCAATGCCAATGTCGGTTCCGAGGTAAGCACGAAGCAGGCGGTGGAATTGCCGCTCAATATTCGAAACGTGTTCGGTTTGGTTGCGCTCGACTCCAGTGTAAACAACAGCCAGCAGAATCAAGCTTTGAATCCGCCAGGTTCACAGGGCAATGTCGACCAGGATATTTCGTTCTTTAATTTTGGCGGCGGCCGGTTTGGCACCACTGCGTTTTTGCTAGATGGGCACTGGGACGGCGCAGGCGATTGGGACGGAATCATTTACGTGCCGTCAGTCGACGAACTCCAGGAATTCAAGATCCAGAGCAACTCATTCTCTCCGCAATATGGCTGGAGCATGGGGAACGTGATCAATGCGGTGACCAAATCCGGAACGCGAAGCTTCCACGGCGACGCCTTCGAGTTTCTGCGAAATAATAATCTCGACGCCAACAATTTTTTTAACAACCTAAATGGATTGGCGCGGCCGCAATTCAAGCGCAACCAGTTCGGATTCACGGCAGGTGGCCCGGTCTATCTTCCGAAAATATATCGTCAACGCGATAAAACATTCATCTTTGGAACCTATGAGGGGCTTCGGCAGCAGACCCCGACAACTCTACTCACAACCGTGCCGACCGATCTCCAAAGGAATGGCGACTTTTCTCAGACACCAACAACGATTTACAACCCGTTCACGACGCGTCTTGTAGATGGAAACTATGTGCGGGATTTGTTCCCCGGCAACGTTATCCCAGCGTCCATGCTAAATCCGGTGTCGCAGAACTTGCTGGCGTACTACCCGCATGCAAACCGGCCCGGCGACCCCAGAACCGGCGCAAATAACTTTGTTGGCACAGCGGGGCTTCCCACCGACAGCGATCAGTACACGATCAAAGTGGATCACAATATCAACGACTTCCAGCACTTGTTTGTCCGCTGGTCGCAAAAGCGGCAGTTTAAGCAGTTGGAAGGCAATTTTTTTGGCCCGGACAATCCTGGTGGAAATGGTACGCTGGCGCCCGACAATCGCTGGGATGCCGGACTCGGGTATTCGTATGCGATCTCTCCAACGCTGGTGATGGTGGCTAATTTGGGATGGGGCCGATGGGTGGAAGGACGCGTACCCCAGGGTGTCCCTTTTGAGCCGTCTTCAGTGGGGTTGCCGGCTTTTCTGGATGGCTACGGAGGTCCAAGCGCCTTTCCGGGCATCACTATTAACGGCCAGCAAGGCTTGGGTTCAGGAGTGCTGAACGCCACTCCGCGTGAGGCCCGATCCTATTCCGTCGACTTTACTAAGAATCTCGGAACACATACTTTTTCAGCAGGATTCACTGGCATCACGTTCATATTGAATACGTCGAATTCCTCGCAAGCCAGCTTCAACTTTGGCGCCGACTTCACTCAAGGGCCAAATCCGACAGCGGCTCTCGCCAATACTGGCTTCGGGGTTGCCTCGTTCTTGCTCGGCACAGGTGACAATAGCAGCGGCGGTATTACGCTAAGCGCTAGCGCGGCTTTCGTAAAGAAGTATTTTGGGTGGTACCTTAACGACGACTGGAAGGTGACGAATAAGCTTACTCTCAATTTAGGACTGCGATACGATATCCAGACCTCACCGACAGATCGCTTCGACCGGCTGTCCTATTTCAGCTTGGCGCCAAATCCAATCTCGAACCAAGTGGGCCTCAACTTACCGGGGTCGATGGTTTATACCGGAGATGGCAATCCACGCAGCATTTACGACCCGCAATACACGAATTTGGCTCCGCGAGTCGGTCTAAGCTATCAGGCTGCGAGTAAGCTCGTCTTCCGCGCCGGGTTCGGCATGTTCTACACGCCGGCAATGGAATTCGGTGATTATCAGGGTTTGTCGCTCAATGGCTTTAGCCAGACGACTCCGTACGTCGGTACGGTTGATGGAGTCACGCCTTCGAGTTTGTTAAGCGATCCGTTTCCCGCCGGGTTACTGCAGCCACCGGGCAAGTCGGCTGGAGGCGCGACGAATGTAGGGCAAGGAATCAACGCGAGTATTACCAACCGGCCGACGCCTTATGTCGAGCAGTGGACAGCAAATGTGCAGTATCAGATTGCGCCGGAGACTGTGGTGCAAGCGGCGTATATCGGAAATCACGGGGTGAAACTGCTATTTGGCGCCACTTCGGAGATGAATCAGCTTCCCGTCGCTGACCTGGCGCTTGGGAACGCGCTGCTTGGGCCCGTGAATAATCCGTTTCAAGGCGTGATCGCGAGCGGTGCTCTCTCCGGACCCACTATCCCTTATGGCCAACTCTTACGGCCATTTCCACAGTACACGTCGGTTGGAAACGTGCAGATGCCGGCGGGCTTCTCCTCGTATAACGCGCTGGCTCTGTCGGCTACTCGGCGGTTCAGCAACGGATTGCAGTTCCTTCTCTCCTACACTTGGTCGAAGTACCTGACCAACACGGAAGGACCGGAGGGGTGGACGCAAGGAGCCGCTCAGTCGGTACGGAACTGGTACGACACGTCGCTCGAAAAATCACTCAGCATCAACGACATACCTCACAGCTTTGTCGCCAGCTATATCTACGAACTGCCGGTTGGTAAGGGCAAGAAGCTGCAACCTTCCAACAAAGTCGTCGAGGGAATTGTCGGCGGTTGGCAGGTCGCTGGAATTTCAACGTTTAAGGACGGCTTTCCGTTGCCTGTCACGGCGGCGAATAATAATACTAACTCGTTCGGTGGCAACCAGCGCCCGAATGTGTCATCAGACACAAGCATCCCGAACCAATCGATTTACGAGTGGTTCAACGTTGCGGCATTTACCCAGCCCGCTCCATTCACGTTTGGCAATGCGCCTCGAACGGCTGGGTATCTACGGGCACAAGGCACGTTGAATCAGGACGCCACGCTGCAGAAATATTGGCAACTGTGGAATGAGTCCGCGAAACTGCAATTTCGCGCCGAGTTTTACAACTTGTTTAACCGGACCGGCCTTTATGCGCCCAGTACTACGTTTGGGAATGCTGACTTTGGCACGATCCCCGGAGCGTTTCCTGGCCGCTCAATACAGCTCGCACTCAAGCTGTATTGGTGAAGTGGAAGCCCGGCCGGAACCTGGTCGATAATAAGATTCGTGCGCCGGGATTGCCTACTTGTTTTGATGCTGATGACGCTTTGCTTCGGCATGCGCGCCCAGCAAAAGGATTATGCGAACGAGATTCGCACGGCTCAAGCACAGGGCCGGTATAGCGCCGCAGCCGAGTTGTACCGTAAGCTGATCGATTCGGGGACGGACAGCCCGGAGATTCGCAGCAACTACGGCGTGATGTTGCAGATGGCCGGAAAGAGCCGCGCGGCGACGGAGCAGTTCCAGGTCGCGTTACACGCGAATCCAAACCTTGCAGCCGCCAATTTATTCAACGGCCTGGCGGAGCTGGATCTCGGCCGGACCAAACAGGCGATTCCCTATCTGGAGCGGGCGGTCCAGTTGGACCAGGTGCGGCCCGAACCCGAACTGTCCCTCGGCAGAGCTTATGCCGCATTGCGGGATTTCAAAAGTGCCAATGACGCCTATGTCGAGGCTGCGAAACGCGATCGAAACAGTGCCGAAGCATGGTATGGAGTGGGGATTACCGACCGCAGTCTTGCCGAATCGGAGCTAAATCATGTAGCGCGGAGAGACCGGGTACAAACGCCTGAGACGCGGGCGTTGCTGGACGATGCATACAAGGCGCTGCGGCGGGCGGCGGAATTGGACCCTCAATCCGCGCGAGTTCACTTGATCCTGGGAGAGAGCCTACGGGATTCCGGCAAGCTGGTGCAGGCGATTCCGGAATATGAGGCCGCAATCCGGCTGGAGCCGCAAATGGAGGCGGGGTACCTTGGGCTGGCGACGACCTACTGGAAGCAAGGAGAATGGGAAGAAGCTATGCCGCCCCTGCAACGCGCCCTGGAACTGTCCCCGCGCGATGCGGAAGCGCATGCGATTATGGCCGACCTTCTCTTCCGGCAGAACGATCCGAAGGGCGCCGGACAACAAGCGGCCAGCGCCCTAGCCGGGAACCCCAAACTGGCGCTGCCACGAGTCGTGATGGCCCGTATCGACCTGGCTAACAAAGAACCCGTCAAGGCTGCCGCGGAGTTGGAACAAGTATCGGAGCTCGACCCGGACGGTAGCTACCATTTTCTGCTTTGGAGAGCTTACAAGCTGGCGAAGAAACCGGAGCAGGCGGAGGCGGCGCTGGCGGAGTTTCACCGTCGCCGGGATGCTATTGACAAGCCAGCCATCCACCGATAGTTCTATTTCACGGAATGCAAACGTTGTTCCCTTTGTAATTCGTGGCGCCGGATGTCCGTTGATTTGCGGAGAGCTGCGTCTGCCTGCTGAAGGCGGCCAAGCTTCCGGAGAGCGATAGATAGCTGGTAGTGAATTTCCCCCTGAATATCCGCCGGAAGCGCCAATCTTAATTCCCGCGCGGCATCCTCGAACTTCTCAAGGTGGAGGTAGGCCCGGCCCAAGTCGGCTCGAGCGCTAAGCGCGTCCGGCTGTGCCTTTAAATACCTTTCTAATAGGGGGATGGCGTCGGAATCTCTATGCCGGCGAACGTCGATGTTAGCCAGCTCAAATACGGCGGTCATCAGAGTCGGGTCGAGATGCAGAGCTTGCTGTAGATAGTGCCTGGCCCGATCGAAATCGCCAAGCTCCCAATACACTGTTCCAATTCCAAGCGGAGGGCCTGGATCCTGTGGCTGAGCCGCGGCCGCTTTTTGATATTCCACTAGCGAGTCGGTAAATTTGCGATGCTGCCGGTTCAGGTCGCCAATGAACAAATGAGACTGCCATGAATCGGGAGCAATTTGCAGAAAACGAAGGAACGCCGACCGAGATGCCTCGGCCAGGGATTTAGCTTTTTCAAACTGGCGCGCTGCCTCAGGCGACTCTGCCGAGTCAGAGGTCGCAGATTCGCCAAACGCCTCTTGAGCGAGCCTCTCGTCTCCTCGCGACAAGAGGAATTCACCTAACAGCCGCTTTGAATAAGCACGGCCGCCGGGCATTTCCGCCAATGATTTCGATGCCGCTTCCGCCATACGCTCGTTGCAGATCGCGAGTCCATACCAAGCGATGGAGTCATTTGATGAGAGCTTGATCTGTTGCTGATAGATGGCCACCGCTTCGGGGAGTTGCTTGAGGGCGACATGTGCGCTGGCCAGCCCGAGCAACGCGTCGCGATTGGCAGGTTCGCGTTTTAGCACCCGCTCGAGGGGCTCAATCGCTTTGGCCGGAATTCCAATTCGCACTGCCGAGAGCCCGGCGACGAGATCGGCAGACGGGAACTCTTCTGGGCCGTGAGCCAGTTGAGCCGTCGTCTCCCACGCCTGCTTGTAATCGCCCAGGGCATAGTACATTACTGCAAGATTATTCAGCGCCTCCGGCGCCTCAGGGCGAATCCTGAGCGCCGCCTGATAACACTGAATGGCTTCGGCGTATTTTCGCTGCGAACTGAGCTCGGCCGCCTGGCGGAAGAGCGACTCGTAGCTGCCGGCGCCAAATAGTCCGTGGCTAAGCAGTACGGCAATCAGGAAAAGACAAAGTCGATGGCCGGTCATGGCGGCGAAAACCCCATACGGCGGAAGATCAACGATTCGCCGGCGCAGCTTCTTTGGGCGAAGCTCGCGTGGGATGAAGCACTTGCAAGATCTGATCGCGCAGCATCGACCCGTTGCGATGGCCGTCGTCACCTTGTGCTGGCGTCTGATAACGAATAAGGCCGGTGGCGTCGATCAACACGAACTGCGGAGCCACAAAACGATCTGCCGGACCATAACCCAGGAACGAAGCCACATCGCTTCCGAGCGTCCAGCCAACCGGCAGAGTGAAATGATTGCCGTTGACGAAATCTTCGACGAGCACCGCAGCGTTCGGATTGAAAGCGACAGCAATAGCCTGAAAGCCCTGGGCGCCAAATTCCGCTTGAAGCTTCTGCATGGTGCGAGTGGCGTTGACGCAGGGCGCACATGTAGTGTAGATGAACTCGATCGCTACTATTTTGCCGAGGTAATCGCTCAGTCTCCGCTGCCCCTGAGAGGGGATAGTGAACGAAATCTCAGGAGCCCGCTTGGGCATTGGCGGCGCCGCTGTCAGAGCGAAGCAGCACGATAGGAATAAACTCAGTGCGGCCGTGAGGCGCATGTTAATAACACACTCCCCTCTCGGCATCATTCCTTAAGGGAAGAGACTGGCTTGTGATGATGCGGTTCTCGCGATACGAGAGATTGCCCATCTGGCCAGGGCGAGCTGCGTCAATGCCCACGGCTATGTGGGCATTCGGCAATTTGCGGGAACGTACGCAGTCCAAAAAGTTTTGCAAGTGCTCACGGGTACCGTCTACTTGGGCAAGTCGTACCTGCCGCGCGGGCAAAGGTAATTCAAGGCTTTCGGTGTAGCCTGCCGGCTCTGGGTAAAACGCATAGCCGTCCCGCTCAACGCGCAGCATGCCCTGTGTGCCGCGCAATGTGATGCCGCCGCCTTCGAGGACGCTGATGAGCGAGGTATGGAAAATCACCTGGAACTTGCCGGGGTAGAGATACGAGGCGCAGAGTGTGTCGGGACAGTCCTGCCGGAGGAGTTTATATTTACCGCCCGTCGCCGACACAGAAGCGGGCACATTGCTGTCCATGTACCACTGAACAACGTCGATCCAGTGTGTGAATAAATCGGTCAGCGCTCCTCCTCCAAAATCCCAGTAATAACGCCAATTTGTATATTTATAAGCGTCGAAGGGCTGGGGCGGGGCAGACCCCAGGAACATCTTCCAATCGAGCTTGCTTTCGTCCACATCGGGCGGAATTGGGCGCCGCTGCACGTAATTCTGATACCAATGCGTCTCGATAAACGTAATCTGCCCAAGAGCGCCCGAATCGACGATGCTCTTGGCCTCGACGATATGCGGCCAGCTTCTTTGCTGCATGCCAACCTGTACGACTCGCTTTGAAGCCGCTACTGCCTGTTCAAGTATTTCTCCTTCTTCGAGTGTGTGGGTCACCGGCTTTTCGACATAGACATCCTTGCCAGCCTGGACTGCGGCGGCCGTCATGGCGCTATGCCAGTGGTCGGGCGCTCCAATCACCACTGCATCGATTTCCCGATCCTCGAGCAGCTTGCGGAAATCGGTGTACTCAGCCGCATAGCTGGCGTACTTGATTCGCGCCTCATCTCTGTGCGGCCCGTAGATGTCACAGAGAGCCACCACCTGATTACCTGGGATATTCTGCAGCAACGAAAGCAGGTACTGGCAACGGCCGCCGGTGCCAATCGCGCCAATTCGGATGCGGTTATTGGCGCCGCGCACGGCGCTACGCGGAAGCGTTGCCGCTACGGCTGTATTGGTCAGAAATTGTCGGCGATTGCTAAGCATGGGCCTTTAGACCTTTTAGCAGAGAGCAATAGAAATTCCTTGCTTTCGCAATTCTACTTGAGTTGAACTGGCCTTCCTGAGGAGTTCACGTCCGGGAAGCTGCTTCGGCAAGTAAATAGGGCCGGGTGCAGTTCCGTAGGGGAAGTAGTGCCATTCGCTTTGCAAGCAGCAAAAGATCTCGTCGTAAAGTCTTTACATCAGGGATCCGCCGGTGCCTCAGGCATTGCCGAATGGGCGCTCATTGGCCGATCTAAAGCAGGGACGGCTTACATGGGATCGCTTCGCTGCGCGATCCGGGAGCGCTGAGAACTTGACGCGTAACGCTCGACGCTCTCCTTTAAACGGACGGTCGCCTGGGTCCTACTCCGCTGCATGCCGACAAACCGTCAACTTGGGGCGATCACGCTGTGTATCTGGCGATCCAGGAGAGAACTCCCAGCGCGGGTACGTGGCGAATTCAAGCGACCAATGCATTGACGACGATCAGAAGGGCTACCATCAGCAACAGAACGCGGACGCGGTGGAGAGCATCCCATTTTCGGTGATCGCGCTCCCAGCCCCGCGCAGGCGCTGCTGTGTTCAAGGAAGCAATGCGATTGTTAATGGGCACCAGCGTAGTAACGCTAAGGACGATCGCAGCCACCCAGAGCGCTGCCGCGATCAGTAAAGGTGCAAGCGTAGTCTGATGGAGATGCAGGAACGACTCCAGCGCGAGAAGCGCCAGACATAAACCGTACCAGACAGGCATCGCCCGGCCCAGGGAACGGGCGAGAACCGACAGCGCCTGCGCTTGCGGACCGCTCTCCAGGCGCCGTAGAGCAGGGTTCACGAAGGCCGAAATGGATAGTTCAGTGCCTACCATCAAGCCTGCGGAAGTAATCGTAATGATGTTCAGAAGGTGCATCTCTTTCCCTCTGGCTTATCGATGCGTTGGACTGGGGTAGCGACGCAAGGGGTTGTACTGACTAATTTGTCAGTTCGGGTGCGAAAATGGAAAGCATATGCCGGTTTCCAAAAAAGAGGTTTCGCTTTGCCCGATCGACTCGATGCTGTCGGTCATCGACGGGCGCTGGAAAGGCACGATCTTATGGAGACTGCTTAGCGGCCCGATGCGAACCAGCGAATTGAGGCGAAGCATACCAGAGATCACGGAGCGGATGCTGATCCGACATCTGCACGAAATGGTTGAAGACGGGATTCTTTTGAGGCACGACAAAAGGACCGTTCCCCCGCACGTCAGCTATTCGATCTCACCGTACGGCATGACGCTCGCACCGGTGCTGGAGAAGATCTGTGAGTGGGGGCGAAAACATCAAACCCGGATCAAAACGAAAACGAAAAGCGTGCGGTGAAGGATACAGTACCCTTCACCGTCCGTTGAGTTGACGGGAAACGCGCATGCCGCCGGCGTGCACGTTCAATCAGCGCAACGGCGACTTCACGTCCGAGTGGATTCGCGAACACTACAGCGTTTCCGTTCCTAATCGAAGTAGTCCGGTATAAAAACTCGTATCGGCTCTGCTACATCCGCGGACCTGAAGGGCTTCTCATCGGACTCGCCCAAGAACTCAGCTGAGCGCAATACGAAGACAATGACGACGAGCGACCAATGGCAGCGAGCGCGCCTCAGAAAGGGTACCTTTGCGGGACGAGCCTTTAGGAACGCATCAAATGTTGAGTCTCAGGAGTCTTGCATTCATCCTATGCTCAGCCATACGGCGCGAGCGCGCCCTGTCCTCCGCTGCTCTCCATTGTTTTCCCGACACAATTAACAGAGGGAAAATGGTTATAAATAACGATAGGAAAATGGCTACCAAAATGGCCACGCCCATGTGCAGTCTCCTACGAACAGTATAAAACTCATAAGGCGATCACGGCCCGGCCACAAAGGACCGTCTGTGCAACGCAGTTTGTTGTTCCACTTTGACGGAAAACGTGCATGGCGCCGAGTGTGGTGCGCATCATTCAATCAGCGCAACGCCGACTATACGTCCAAATCAATTCCTTTCGGGTGGTCGAATGATCGCAGACAAAGCCCGAAGCCTTCCGAAGTCGGCGAGCGCAGGGCAAGAAAAGGAGTAATCCGATGGCGCTCGTTGAGAGGGTCACCGCTCTGACCCCCGCGGATTTCGCTGAGCTGATCGAGCACGCGAAGCGACGGGAGACGATCATCCGGCAGATCATTTGGTTGCGGCTAAACATACATCTCTTTTGCGCTGACATCACGCAAAGAAAAATCTGGAAATTGAAACAAAAGCGTTGTAAAATCCCCACGGATCACATGATTCCGGCGGTGTTTCGCCGCCTCGATGCCAACTCCTGCGGATACTGTACGTGTGTCCGTAAACCATCCAACCGAATCCAGGTTCACTGTTCCTGCATAGGAGGGAAACAATGGAATCAACAAAACACACAAAGCTCGGCGGCTTCCAAAGTACGTTCTCGCGTCGCAACTTACTTAAGGGCGCTGCGGGGCTTGCTGCCGCTGCGAGTGTGCCAGAAGCTTTTGGTCGACACGCAACCGGCGCATCGTCCGGAACGGCTTGGCTATATATCAGCACCTACACGGGCAATCCCGGCGGCGGCGGCAACGGGGAGGGGATTTACTTATGCGAGCTCAACCTTTTCACGGGGGAGTTAACGGTCTTGAGGCTCGTAGCTCCTGCTTTGCCCGCGATGGGAATGACCCTATCGACAGCGAGCCCATCTACGATCGCTCTCGATCCGACCCACACGCACCTGTATGCCGGAAATGAATACGGGCCTCCCGGAGCCGTGAGCGCCTATTCCATAAACCGATTCACAGGCGATCTGACGCTCTTGAATGTTCAACCTGCCCTGGGCGCTCCGGCTCACGTCAGCGTTGACAATCACGGCAGGTATCTCTTCTCGGCCGAATACTCAGGCAGTTGGTTTGAAGTGTTCCCAATTTTGGCAGATGGGACGCTCGGGCCTGCGGTGTATCAGATGCAAACTCTCGATAACGTCGACACTTCGTTTAAGACTAAGCCCGCCACTAGCGCGCCTCCGGGGAGTTTCGCGTTTAGCGCTCATGAGGGGCCGAATGGGCACCCGCACCAGATGGAGGCGAATCCCTCGAACGAATGGGTTCTCGGCTCCGATGCGGGTCAGGACCGCATCTACGTATGGAAACTGACGGTGGGAGCCAACCCGCCCCTGAACGCTAGCCCAGTCTTCGTGAACACGCCCCCCGGCGATGGTCCGCGGCATTTCGCTTTCCACCCGAACGGACATTGGGTGTACTCGATACAGGAGGAAGGCGATACGATCATCTTCTGGCAGTTCGATCCGGCCACCGGAAACCTTACGAACAAGCAGCAGGTCTCGAGCCTTCCGCCAGGGTTTGTAGGCACCACTTTCACCTCAGAAATCCGGGTTTCCGATGACGGCCGATTTGTCTACGGGGTAAACCGCCTGAGCGACACCATCTGCGTTTTCAGGATCGATGATGATGGCAAGCTTACTCAGGTAAGCCACGCTTCAACGCTTGGGGATTATCCAAGAATCATCGCCATCGATCCGTCCGGCCGGTTCATGGTATCTGGTAATCAGCGCGCCGACAACATTACCACTTTCAGGATCTCCCGTCGACATGAACATGAACATGAAGATGAAGACGACGATCGATTTGGCGAATATAAAAAGCGAGGCGGCTCGCTGACCTTCACCGGTAATTACACGGCCGTGGGGAGCCCGTCAGGTATGGTTTTCCTGTGATCCTTTGTGCATGCAAGAGCCGATGCGCGTGATCGCGTTTTCGACTCTTGTAATGCCGCTCGAATTCATCGCGCTGTGGCGGACCAGCATCATCCTTCATCCTCAGGCGGATACGCGAACGTGTTGGAGGATCCTCGGGGAGACGCCTGGCAGAAGCGCAGGAAGCGGCGAGCGCTCTCGCACGGCTCAGAACGAAGTACGTCAAGTTGACGGTAAACGTGCATGGCGCCGATGTGTGGTGCGCATCATTCAATCAGCGCAATGCCAACGTTTCGTCCGAGTTGAAAGAAACTGATTCGAATTCTAACGCGCTGCAGCGATTTCCTAGCGAGCGCCATTCGATTGCTTTTCAGCTGCCGCCATCTCGGCCGCGACCCTCCTCATGCCGTCCGGGAGATTCGTGCCAAATCCTGCTTCAACCTGCTCAGCGTATGCGCCCGCGTTCTCGCCCGATAACACAATGTGCTGGGTCAGTTTCGTCCTGCGTCCAGGCAGATCGTCAAAACTCCATTCGAAGGTGAGCATCGCCCGGTCGAGTTGCAATTCAAGGACGAATGACTTAGCGGGCAGAACCTCCCGGATGCGCCAGTGCAGAGGCTCTTGGCCCGGCAACAGAGTTGTTCCGCATGAGCCCGCTTCGAAAGGACCGTCGAGTACGAAACTGGCAGGTGGATCGTTCCAGTTCGCTACGTCGGTCCGGAACTGCCACGCGAAGTCTGGACTGACGTCTGCCTCGACCGAATACTCCAACTGCAAAGCGATTTCACTCATCAATGCTCCGTGGAAGAGCGGGCGACCTGCTCCAGAGGATCACGCATAGCGACCATCAGATTATGACAGCGTACCTTGCACTCGGCTCTCGCTTCGCAAATATACCTTCGCACAGCTTGCGGATCTCGCTCTCCAGGTTGGCGACCACCTCTCCGTCCGGCAGCCCGCGATCGTTCAGCCTTTCCGCGAGAGAGGACAGCTTGCACGGGGCTATTTCCACGCGCTTCGCCCCGACCCGGCCGGCGAAGTCGCTCACCTGTTCCACTGTTCTCATGTGAGCGGCGCGTCCTTGAACGTCCGTTCCTCGCCCCGCGGGCGCTCGAAGCGCCGCTCACCGCACAATTGAGGCCGTCGAAGGCAGAGCCCGACCCACTTGCGAACACCAGCGTAATCGAGCCGGCGAAGCAGTAATGGTGCTAGGAACGAACCTCCGGGCGGGCGAGCATCTGCTTCGAAATTCAAGTGCGGATACAATGGACCGTTTCCAGACGCAAGTAAGTCTTGGTGGGCGAAAAGGAGAGTAGATGTCTAGAAATGAAAACGGAATTGGGCGGCGTTCGCTTCTAAAGAGGGGCGCGGCAGCCCTAGGGCTTGGCCTCTTGGCTGACCTCGAAGCGTATCCCCAGAATGTCAACCGGAAGTCAAGTCCGTCGGACTTGAAAATCACGGACATGCGCATCGCCGTTCTGAGAGGGCCGGGAGGCCAGAC
>JAICLJ010000105.1 GCA_025927575.1 Bryobacteraceae bacterium
ATATAGACGGCGGGAATGCTCTGAACCGCATTAATCGCCGTCAGCAATAACGGAAGGAAGCAGCCCAGGAAGATAAGGAAGATGGCGGCAAGATCGCCCACCCCGAACCACAGAATCGCGATCGGTATCCAGGCCAGGGGAGAAATTGGGCGAAGAATCTGGATGAGCGGATTAAATGCCATTTCCGCTCGGCGCGACCATCCGATCGCAAGTCCCAGGGGAATGGCCAAAACGACGGCTAAAACGTAGCCCCATGTGACGCGAAAGAGCGACGCGACCACGTACTTCAACAGGAGTCCGTGCTGCACGAGATCGCCGATGCCGCCAACGACTTCTACCGGAGTGGGTAAAAGGTGAACGGGATGGCGGCTGATCGCAAACTGCCAAATGGTAAGGAAAAGTGTAATGAATGCGACCGGTCTAAGCCGGACCAACAGATTGGAAATACTCGGCCTATTTACATCTAGTATTTTAATGTTAGTTAGTGAGAGGCGATCAAGCAAAGTAAAAAAAGTATACCGTAAATGTTCAATCGGCGGCCGCGGAATATCGCGTCTCCTGGGTATCCTGCCATCGGCATCCTTCAATCCCCCGCCTTCTTCGCGATTGCTTTCGTATCTGCGACGATAGTTGTAGCGAGCTTAGCCCGTCAAAACCTAAGCCACCCTTTTCGCAAACGCTTGATTGTCTGAAATGATCCCAAAGAAAACGGCAATCGTCGCCACCCTGAGGGCGACACAACTCTTTTCCGCGATGGACAGTTCCGAGGTCTGCTCTTTTGCCGAGCGGACAACGATCCGACGCTTCGCTTCCGGTGAACTGTTGTTTGCTGAAGGAGAGCCATGCGAGGGCTTGTACGTGGTGATCTCGGGTCGCGTACGTATCTTTAAAACATCGTCCACCGGGCGCGAACAGGTATTAGCCATTGAAGGCGCGGGCCGCTCGATTGCCGAGTTGCCGGTCTTCGATGGTGGAACATACCCCGCGTCCGCCGCCGCCGTCGATGAAGCGCAACTTCTCTTTGTTTCGCGTAGTGATTTTCGCGCCTGTTGCATGGAGCATCCGGAAGTTGCGCTAAAGGTGTTACAAGTAGTTGGCGCCCGGATACGGCGGCTCGTCGGGATCATTGAGGAACTCTCGTTTACGACTTTGCGCCATCGCTTGATCTCCTGGTTGCTGCGTGAAGCGAAGGCCCATGGCCGGCCCAGTGAAGCGGGAGTGGTCTTCGAGCTCAACATCAGCCACCAGGAATTGGCCACTCGCGTCGGCACGGTTCGTGAACTGGTCTCCCGGAACATGTCGCGTTTACAAGCGCAAGGTTTAATCCAGGTCCAAGGCCATGAGGTCACAATTCTCGATCGGGAAGGCTTGGAAGCCGACCTTACCGCCGCGTTGTGAGTCTCCCCAGTATGCTGGTGACTAAAGTCACTGTCCAATCGTGTTGGCCGCCCTATCTTGTAAGCAGAGGTGGAAAAATGACTCTTGATTCAACTCAAACAGTCCGCGACATAGTGCAAAAGTATCCGGCGGCGGTTCCTGTTTTTGAGGCGCTCGGCATCGATTATTGCTGCGGCGGAACCAAGTCTCTCGGGGATGCTTGTGAAAAGCAAAAAGTCCCATTAGACAAGGCGCTGAAAGATCTTGGCGAGGCCCTGGTTGTCCGTCCGCAAAAGGACGACAAGCGTTGGACAACAGCGCCATTTGGTGAATTGACGTCTCACATCGTCGAGCAGCATCATGCGAATGCCAAACGCGAGTTGCCCAGGCTTGCGGCATTAGCGGCGAAGGTAAACCTCAAGCATCGGGAGGCACATCCGGAACTGGATCAGCTCCGCGAGCTGGTTGACGCAATGAGATCTGAAATGTCCCCACACATGCTAAAGGAAGAGCAGGTGCTGTTTCCGCGCTTGTGCGCAATGGAAGAAGCGGCGTCGAACGGAACCTCCCTGGAACCGGCGTTCTTTGGCGCATTAATTAATCCGATCCGTCATATGATGAGCGATCACGACGACACGGGCGCGTTGCTTAAATCCATCCGTGCCGTGACTCATAACTACGAACCTCCGGCTGATGCTTGTATGAGCTACCAGGCGCTCTACCATGGTCTGAGCGATCTCGAAAAGGATACGCATCTGCACATTCATCTGGAGAACAACATTTTGTTTCCGCGGGCGCTCGAATTCGAGAAAGCCCACTAGGCGAGAACGTCATGCAAACCGGTATCCCGGTCGAGCCTGCCGCCCAGAAAGCCATTTCGCGAGAGAAGGCGCTCCAGAAACTCGTGACGGCATTCATTTGCACGGGCTTGGTATTCCTGATTCTGCCGGGTACCTTTTTGGGCGTTTGGAACCTTATCGCAATTAGTGACCAGCATGCCGCGCATTCGCTGTCTCCCTCCTGGATTCAGGCGCACGGACAAGCACAGATTTTCGGGTGGATCGGCGCGTTCGTTATTGGGATCGGGTTCTATTCGCTGTCTAAAATGGGCAAGCTCATGCCGTTTGCGATCAGCCGTGGATGGCAGAGTTGGGGATTGTGGACGGCAGGCGTCAGCGCATATTGGGCGACCGGCGTTTATGAATGGCAGTGGCGCATCATGCTTCCGCTTTCCGTGGCGCTGGAATTGGCTGGTTTTCTCATCTTCTTCTTAACGGTGCGGCAGCATAAATCGCAGCATGCCGCCGACGGGTCTGCGAAGCCACGCCCCCTTGAGGTGTGGATGCGGCTGGTAATTGCCTCCACGATCGCTTTTCTGGCATCGCTGCTGCTGAGTCTTGGAGCAGCGTTCTACGTTTCGCTGCACGGGGCGAAGCCTGCCATGCCGCCGGCGATCGATGAACGGTTTCTTCTCCTCGCGGCATGGGGGTTCCTCGTAGTATCCGTATGGGGATTCAATGCCCGCTGGCTGCCTATCTTTATCGGTTTGCGGCAGCCAAACGAAAAAGGGCTGCTGGCCGCTCTTGGCACACTAACCGCCGGGTTGATCGCCGGGATGGCTGGAGCATTCACTATATGCGCGCTGTTTCTGGTTGCCGCGTCTTTACTGGCGATCTGGTCGCTTCATATCTTTCAGCGAAGCGTGCAGCCGCCCAAATTGCAGGGTATCCACCCCAGCTTTCCTTACTTCGTGCGGGGAGCCTACGTATGGCTGCTTCTCTCGGCGGTTCTTGGCGTATGCGCTTCTCTGTTCGATACAAACGGAGGTATTGTGGGAGCTTCGCGCCACGCGCTAACGGTCGGTTTTCTCGCAACCATGGTGTTTTCAATTGGTCAACGCATACTGCCGGCATTCTGCGGCATGCACGTTCTGTTTAGTAAGGGGCTCATGTTTTCTTCGCTACTTTTGCTGACCACCGGCTGTCTGCTGCGTGTCGCTAGCGAGATACCGGCCTACGAGCACAACGTGGCGCTTGCTTGGCAGGTTCTTCCCGTTTCCGCAGTTATCGAACTGGTGGCAGTGGTGTTGTTTGCAACGAATTTACTAGTAACATTTCTACGCCCGCCCGCCCACTTATTAGCTCCGAAGGCTACTCCATAAGTCTGGCTCCTGCAATGAATGAACAGAATCGGCAAACTACCGAGCCGGCCATTTCCGGTCGAGCGCCAGGTTCAGCCCCAGTACATTGACGCGCGGCTCACCTAGAAATCCGAGGTGGCGCTTCTCCGTGCCACGGGCAACCAGCGCACGGACCTCATCGACCGATGTTCCACGAGCCGCCGCGACCCGCGCCGATTGCGCTTCGGCGTTAGCCACGCTGATTTCGGGATCGAGTCCGCTGCCTGAAGCTGTCAGCGCGTCCGCTGGAATAGCGCCTCTGAATTTCGGGTTGTCTTTTCGGAACTGCTCCGCTGCCGTTTTCACGCGCTCGAATAGTCTTCGGCTCGTCGGGCCAAGGTTTGAACCTTGAGAGGCGGTGGCATCGTATCCATTATTTCCGGCGGCCGAAGGGCGCGGCTGGAAATAACGCGGCTTGGTGAAGCTCTGACCAATCAATTGAGAGCCGATCACTTGGCCGCCGCGCAGAATGAGGCTTCCATCTGCTTTGTCTTTGAATAGAACCTGGCAAATGCCGGTGATGACTGCCGGGTAGATCAAACCGGTCAGGATTGTCAAAAACAGCGTCATCCGAAACGCCGGGCCGAAGTGCTTGAGCATGGGCACATCCTCCTCTTCAAGCAAGATGCAACAGCGCTAGTAGCCGATCGATGGCCCAGATGCCCGGGAACGGCACAATGATGCCTCCGATGCCATAGATCAAAATGTTGCGACGCAATAGCGCGGCCGCGCCGATAGGGCGGTACTTGACGCCGCGCAATGCAAGCGGTACAAGCGCGATAATGATCAACGCGTTGAAGATTACCGCCGACAGCACCGCGCTCCTTGGCGTATGCAGTCCCATGATGTTGAACTGGGCGAGCGCTGGATAAGTCGCCATGAACATAGCCGGGATGATGGCGAAGTACTTGGCGACGTCGTTCGCGATGGAAAACGTCGTGAGGGCTCCGCGAGTAATCAAGAGCTGCTTGCCGATCGCGACGACCTCTACGAGCTTCGTTGGGTTGCTGTCCAGGTCCACCATGTTGCCCGCTTCTTTCGCGGCCATGGTTCCGGTATTCATCGCAAGGCCGACATCCGCCTGCGCAAGCGCCGGGGCGTCATTTGTTCCGTCTCCGGTCATCGCGACCAGGCGTCCTTCCGCCTGTTCACGCTTGATATATGCCAGCTTATCGGCGGGCGTCGCCTGCGCCAAAAAGTCGTCAACCCCGGCTTCGGCGGCGATTGCGGCGGCCGTCAATGGATTGTCGCCGGTAATCATAACGGACCGGATGCCCATCGCTCGAAGCTGAGCGATGCGTTCCTTCATTCCGCCTTTTACGATGTCTTTCAAGTGAACTATGCCGAGCACCTTCGGTCCATCGGCGACGGCGAGCGGAGTGCCGCCCATCCGCGATATGCGATCGGCAGTTTCCTGGAAACTTTTCGGGATGACGCCGCCAAGATCTCGAACGAAAGTTTCGATCGCCTGTGAGGCGCCCTTTCGAAGAGTTCTGCCGTCGATATTCACTCCGCTCATTCGGGTGTATGCGGAGAACGGGATGAATTGCGCTTCGTGATCCGCAACTTGCCGCCCTCTCAGGCCATATTTCTCTTTTGATAGGACTACGATGGAACGGCCCTCGGGTGTTTCGTCGGCGAGGCTCGATAGTTGCGCGGCGTTGGCAAGCTCCAGTTCATCGATCCCGGCGAACGGAATGAATTCCACGGCCTGCCGGTTGCCAAGCGTGATTGTTCCCGTCTTGTCGAGCAGCAATGTATTGACATCGCCCGATGCCTCAACTGCTTTGCCGCTCATCGCGAGGACGTTATCCTGCATCACGCGGTCCATTCCCGCGATCCCGATCGCCGAAAGCAAGCCCCCGATCGTGGTCGGGATGAGACACACCAACAGAGAGACCAGCACGGCGATTGTCGGGACGGCGCCGGTTCCCGCCGACCGCACGGAATACAGCGCGAAGGGATGCAGAGTGGCTACGGCGAGCAGGAAAATCAGCGTCAGGCCCGCAATGAGAATATTCAAGGCGATTTCGTTTGGCGTTTTCTGACGCTCCGCGCCTTCGACGAGCGCGATCATTCGATCAAGAAATGTTTCGCCGGGATTCGATGTGATCCGAATCCGGATGTGATCCGAAAGAACCTTTGTACCTCCGGTCACGGCGCTCCGGTCGCCTCCAGATTCCCGGATCACCGGCGCGCTTTCGCCGGTGATGACAGATTCATCCACGGTTGCAATACCGCCCACCACTTCGCCATCCCCTGGAATGAGGTCGCCGGCTTCTGCGAGGACGATATCGTTCGCACGCAATTGCGATGCCGGCACGATCTCGATTTCTCCATTGGCAAGAAAGCGCTTTGCGACTGCATCGGTTTTTGTTCTTCGCAGTGCGTCGGCCTGCGCTTTCCCTCTTGCTTCCGCCATCGCTTCGGCGAAATTTGCGAATAACACGGTAAACCACAGCCAAAGCGAAATCTGAAATTCGAATCCGAGAAAGCCCCGTCCGGCAATGGCGTCTCTAAGGAAGAACAGTGTGACCAGACCGGCGCCCACCTCGACGACGAACATCACCGGATTTTTGGCGAGCGTGACAGGATTCAACTTCAGAAATGAATCTTTACTGGCACGCCGCAGGATCTCCGGATCGAACAGCGGTCGGGAACGGCGGAGTTTTTGTGGCAGAAGCGAAGGCGCCTGGATGGGCGGCGGTGTTTGAGAGATTGTCGCCATCGTTCAAACTCCTAGAGCGGGAACAGCAGCAAGGAGAATAGCTTCCCCTGGTTCATCAGGAATTGCTCGACAATGGGCCCCAAGGCTAACGCCGGGAAAAAGGTAAGAGCACCGACCAGCAGCACCGTGCCCACAAGAAGCCCCACAAACATCGGACCGTGAGTCGGCAGAGTGCCGGCGGAGATCGGCGTCCTCTTCTTTCCGGCAAGGCTTCCGGCCGCCGCGAGCACTGGAATCAAAAACAAAAATCGTCCGATCAGCATTGCCAGGGCGATCGTGAGGTTGTACCACGGCGTATTCACGTTGATTCCGCCAAACGCGCTGCCGTTATTGCCCGTCCCGCTGGTGTAAGCGTACAAAATCTCGCTAAATCCGTGAGCGCCTGAATTGGCGACATTCGCCGCGGCAGGCCCAGGCGGATTCCAGTAACTTTGCGCCACCGGTTGGCCCGTTGCGTCTTTGCCGGGGGAGGGAAACGAAACAATAGACGAAATCGCGGAAAACACCAGAATGCTAAATGCGGTGGCTAGCAGTGCAATCATCGCCATCTTCACTTCTTTCTGCCCGATTTTCTTTCCGATGTATTCAGGCGTCCGCCCGACCATCAGGCCGGCGATAAAGACCGCGAGAATCGCGTAAAGCAGAATGCCATATAAACCCGCGCCGGCCCCCCCAAAAATCACCTCGCCCGTCTGGATATTGAATAGCGGCACAAGACCGCCGAGTGGCGTGAAGCTGTCGTGCATCCCGTTGACGGCGCCGCAACTCGCATCCGTTGTGACGGTTGCGAACAGAGCAGACGCCGCAATGCCGAAGCGCGTTTCTTTCCCTTCCATGTTGCCGCCCGGCTGCCCTGGAGTGGCCGCCGTTTCAATCCCGAATTTCGCCAACTTGGGGTTCCCCTTCTGTTCCGCTCCGTAACAGACAAGGACGCCCGCCAGAAACATCACACTGCATGCGGAGAAAACCACCCAGCCTTGGCGGCGGTCGCGAACCATAACTCCAAACGTATAAGTCAAACCTGCCGGGATTAGAAATATCAGTATGATTTGCGCGAAATTCGTGAGCGGCGTGGGATTTTCAAACGGGTGCGCAGAATTAGCGCCGAAAAACCCGCCGCCATTCGTGCCGAGCATCTTGATTGCTTCCTGAGACGCGACTGGACCTTGCGGAATGATCTGGGTTGCGCCCTCGAGTGCCGTGACGTGAGTATAGGCGTGGAAATTCTGGAGAACGCCCTGGGAGCAAAAGAATAGAGCCGCCACAATGGAAATGGGAAGAAGAATGTACAATATCGTGCGAGTCAGATCCACCCAAAAATTCCCGATAGTATTACCTTGCTGCCGCGCGAAGCCGCGCACAAGCGCAATTGCGACAGCGATTCCAACAGCGGCGGAGGCAAAGTTCTGCACCGTTAGCGCTGCCATGTCAACGAAGTAGCTTAAGGTAGACTCGCCGCTGTACGCTTGCCAGTTCGTGTTCGTGACGAAACTGACAGCCGTATTGAATGCCAGATCCGGAGGCACATTTGTGGCGCCGAATCCCTGCGGGTTGAATGGCAATAATCCCTGAAGGCGCTGCAAGAAATAGACAAACAAGAAGCTGAACGCGCTAAACGCAATCAGCGCAAATGCGTATTGTGTCCAGCGCTGTTCCGCGGTTTCATCAACCCCCGTCAGTTTGTACGTCAACACCTCGAGAGGCCGGAGAATCGGATGCAGGAACGTCCGGCGTCCTTCGAACGCCGTCGCCATATACACGCCCATGGGCTTAGCCAGCATCAGAATGATGGCGAAGTAGACAATGATTTGCAATATCCCGTTGGGAGTCATGATTCGGTACCCGCGGCGATTAGAACTTCTCCGGTTTCAGGAGCGCGTAAATTAGGTACGCAAACAATAGGGCAGCGGCAATTCCGCCAATGATGTAATCCATAGTGACTTCCCTTCAAAGCCGGTCGCATGCCTTGGCAAGGGCCCAGCACAGGGCGAAGAAGAGGAGCCCGATCAGAACGTAGAAGAGGTCAAACATTCGGCAGTTCCCTTACGAACTACTTGCGAGTGTAGACATCGTTTATAAAAAATATATAAAGATTGCGTAAGAAGTCTCTAAGAGCTTGTTGAAAAAGTAGAGGAACAACCGCTTCCTCGCGGTCGCGGTTCGGTAAGTAATTACAAACACGAGGCGCCGGTTCCGAGCCGCGCGCGCCGGCAAGCGGTTTTTAGCGTTTTTAACAAGCTCCTAAATCAGAACACCGGCGCGGCTTCCGTAGAAAATGCGTTGCGAAGGAGCCCAGCAGAAAGCGTAATGCGCGATTACGAGTTTCCAGCTTTTGCGGTGTTCTTCGGGCCGCGCTGGCGATCGGCCACGATCACCACGCGCATATCGCGGGCGAGGTGTACGACTCGATGATCCAGCGCACGATGCAAAAACGGCAGCCACTTCTGCCGGACGGGATATGAAAGAAATATCTGTGTGACCTGATTTCGCCGCGCAAATTCGACCAGGACTTCGGCGATATCTTCCCCTTGCAGTTCCCGAGTCTCGATCTGCATATTGCGTGCGAAATTGAGATGCTGCTCGAGTCGCTCGCGCTCATCCGCTTTGAGATGGCGTCCAGGTTTGAGAATCGAGACCGCAAGGCAATCGGCGCCCAGGTAATCGGCAACTCGCTTGCCACGCCGGATCAGGTGGGCCGATGCCGGTTCTGAAGTCACGTGGATCAGGATGCGTTCGGGAGCTCCAACGGAGGATAAAGACCGGCCACGCGGTACGCCTAGTCTCTCGAATGATGATTCTCCGGTCTGCAAGCGAATGTTCACCTCGTGCGCCGTCTCGCGGAGCGCCAACTCCCGCAGCGCCACGAGCGTCTCCTCTTTGAAGAAATTTGCTTTGGCGCGCTCTGCTTTTTCCGGTGAATACACAACGCCTCGTTCCAGGCGATTCAGCAAAGCCCGGGGAGTCAAATCGATCATCACCACTTCATCCGCTTGCTTCAGCACCCAATCCGGAATCGTTTCCCTGACCCGAATCCCGCTGATTTGCCAGACCTGATCGTTGAGACTCTCCAGATGTTGGATATTCATCGTCGTCAGGACATCGATGCCATGGTCGAGCAAAATGCTTACGTCCTGCCAGCGCTTGTTCCGTTCGGAACCCGGAATATTTGTATGAGGGAATTCATCGACAACACAGACTTCCGGATGCCGCGCCACAATCGCTTCTGTATCCATGTCCGCGAACTCGGCGCCTTTGTAGGCAGTCACGCGCCGGGGAACAATTTCGAGCGCTTCAGCTTTCGCGATCGTGTCCGGCCGTCCGTGCGGCTCAAAGTAGCCAATCACCACATCCCGGCCGCTGCGCTTAAGTTCATTCGCCTCGTCGAGCATCTGGTAAGTCTTGCCTACGCCTGCCGCGTAACCGAGGAAGACTTTGAGTTCGCCGCGTCGGCCGGAATCCAAAGTGATCGGCATTCGTCAGTTCGGAAATACTTGAATGTCGATGCCTTCGACCGACTGAATTAGCCTATCGACCAGGCTCCTATAGATACGGTCCCGCCAGGATGGGACTCGGCTCTGTCCCACAAAAATCTGCGTAATGCCGTGAGCCTGCGCAAACTGGAGGATAAACTCAATAGCATTATCTTCGGGAAGCGCTTGGACGTGCGCGCCCGCGGCGCCGGCCTCAGCAAGGATGCCGTTCAGATCCACCGCCTCTCTGGCGCTCCTGTGCTGAGCCGCATAGACAATATGAAGCTCGCCATGAAATCGCCGGGCATTTCGCATGCCGCTCGCGAGAATGCTGGGAGCATTGCTCTCCGGCATCACGACGGCCAATATCCTCTCCTGGGCGCCCCAACTCCGTTCAATACCGTGGCGTTCCAGGTAGCTTTCAAGCTGGCGATCCACTACATCGGCCGCAAGCACCAGTGCGAGTTCGCGAAGCCGGGATAACTGACGCTCCTTATACGCCATTGCGTTTGGTGAATAAGCGATTTGTTCCCGTTCCAGGCAAGTTTCGGCGGGCGCGTCCACAACCACAATCTCGTCAGCCGTATTGATGAAGCTCAACGGCACGGTAAAGGCCACTCTTTTACCAGTAATTTGTTCTACCTCGTCACGGAATTCTTCGACGTATTGAAGATTGATCGTCGTGATCACAGAGATGCCGGCGTCCAATAACTGTTCGACATCCTGCCATCGCTTTGAGTGAGCGAGGCTTGGCGGATTGTCGTAAGCCAGCCCGTCGACCAGACAGACCTGCGGGCGCCGGCGCAGAATCTCTCTTACGTTCATCACCGGGACCTCTTCCGTCACTTCAACTGGAATGGTTTCGAGATGCCGCAAGACACACTCGGCTCCGGGAGGGATGTGCGACTGTAACGCCCCGACGACGACATCCTGCCCCCGGTCCTTCCGCCGGCGTCCTTCATCCAACATCCGGTATGACTTGCCGACCCCCGACGCATAGCCCAGGAAAATCTTCAGGCGTCCCCGCCGCTGCTGTCGCTCTTCCGCCTCAAGTTGTTTCAGCAACCGATCCGGATCGGGCCGCGAAACCAGAGTGGACAACGAATACACCTCTTACTTGCTGCCATGATCGCATGATTTTTATATGCCGAGGCATAAGGAAGTTATAAAGAGGACTGAGACGAATCGCCGGCGCCGGTGATTTCGAACAGGTATCCCAGCCATGGTTCCGTCAGAATATATCTAGGTTTAGAGGGATTCGGCTCAATCTTTTTCCTTAGCTGGTTTACAAAAACGCGCAGATACTCGACCTCGTTGCCATAATCCGGCCCCCAGACGGCCTGCAGTAATCGGCCGTGAGTCAGCGGCACGTTCGGGTTGGTTAGAAAATACTGAAGCAGGTCGAACTCCTTCGGCGTCAGGCGAACCTGTTTCCCTTGCACCACTACGCGTCTGGCGGTCAGATTGACATCGAAGTCGGGCAGTTTGACCATACCGGAAGCGCCGTCGGCAGGCGCCGGAAGCCGCCGGAGAGCCGCTCGAATCCGCGCAAGCAACTCGGGCATGCCGAACGGCTTGGTGACATAATCGTCAGCGCCGGCATCGAGCGCCGCAACCTTATCCTGTTCGGCATTTCGCACCGTAAGCATGATAATGGCTGTCTCCGAGTTCGCTCGAATCAGCCGGCATGTTTCCATGCCGCCGATGCCGGGCATGTTCACATCGAGCAGGACAAGATCGAACTTCTCGTCGCGCACCGCTTGCAACGCATCCTCTCCGGTGCGAGCGTCGGATACTTCGAAGCTCTCGCTCGTAAGGGAGGCACGCATGACGCGCCGTATTTGCGGATCGTCGTCAACTACGAGTATCCGATGCATCACGCTCCTTCGGACCAATATCGGCGGGAACAGCCAGCGAGAACGTCGATCCGTGTCCAACTTCACTCTCGACCCAAATATCGCCCCCGTGCGCTCGCGCAACCTCCCTGGCGATGGCTAGTCCCATTCCGGCGCCCGGCACGTGCCTCTCCTCGGCGGATCCCCGAAAGAATTTATCGAAGATATGTTCCTGATCGGCCTTCGATATGCCGGGTCCTTCGTCGTGGACGCGAATCACGATTTGTCCGTCCTGATGGCTGGCCGTAATTGTGATCGAACTGAGCGGAGGAGAATACTTCAGAGCGTTCCCGACTAACTGCCGCATTGTAAGATTCATGAGATCCGGATCGGCGACAAACACCGGCAGATTATCGTCAATTTGAACGATCACCATTCGTCCGTCTTTCCGCCTTTCGAGATCGCGCGAGAGAGCATCCAGCAGGTTTTGCAATTTGCAAAGTCTTTTACGCAGCCTGACCGCGCCGGCCTCGATTCGCGCCATCTGAATTGCGTCGCTCACCAGTTCGTTCAAGCGGTCCGTTTCTTCGTCGATGACAGTGATTAATTCGCGTGCGGTCGCGGATTCCGGCATTGTACACTTCTGAATAATCGGGGAGGTCAGGAGAGAACCCGCTGCCGCCTTTATCGACGTCAGGGGCGTCTTGAATTCATGGGCAATCGCGTCCAGCAGCGTCGATTTTAGTTTCTCGCCCTTCCGCTCCGCCTGTGCCTGAGCGGCTTCCTCGCGATGGCGCTCACGTTCCATGGTGATGGCGATCAGGTTCAAGATCGCTTGCAAGGCGCCGTCGCTCAGCACCACTCCCTCGGCGGCAAGACTCCCGATGGGCTCCGAACCTAATCGTATCGGCGCGACCACCATTCTTCGCCCGCTGTGCTTGATGATCATGGCCTGATTCACGACGTTCTTCAGTTCGCGCGCCAGATCCTCCGGGGATTCGCCGTCGCCTCCAGTTGCATAGATTGCTCCGGAATAACGATCGAATATCGCGACGTTTTTGAATCCAAATAGCCGCGCAATATGGCCGGCGATTTGACTCGCGGCGCTCTCGTGATCGTCGAGCAGCAGGATTGCCCGGCTTAGTGAGTAAAGCTGCTCCGTCTCTCGCTTGCTGCTCCAGGCTTCGTTGGTTTGCCGTTTGGCATAGGACGAAAGCTGGCTTCCGATGATGGCCGTCGCCAGAAACGCCAGCAGCGCCACCCAGTTTTGCGGATCGGCGATCGTAAACGTCAAAATCGGCGGCAAAAAAAAGTAGTTGAAGCACAACATGGCCGCGACGGCAGCAATCGTGGATTCGAGCAAACCCCAGAACGTCGCAATCACCAGCACGACCGGCAGATAGAAGAATGCAACCGTGGTTGCATTCACATGCAAGAAGCGATAACAGACGACGGTAGTTGCCGCCGTCGCCGCCAGACTTGCAGCTACTCTGCTCAGTTTCGTGATTGCATGCGGCAAGGCAGTCCCGCCTTATTCTACTCGGAAGACGGCATTCACGGCTCTACGACGCTTTGGAACTGGCTTGTTCCTGTTTCAACATCGGCCGTATCAGTTCGAATACATCCTGAGCGACAATCTTGTTTCCCTGTTCGTTTGGATGAATCCCATCCGGCTGCATCAGCTTCGGCTTGTCGTAAACGTGAATCAGCAGAAACGGTAGGAAGCGCAGACGGTACTTCTTAGCGAGCTCGGGATACATCGCAGTGAACGGCTTTACATAGTCCGGGCCATAGTTCGGCGGCAGCGTAATGCCCGCCAGCGCCAGCGGAATCTTCGCGGCGCGTAACTTCCCGATCATCTGGTCCAGGTTCTTCTTGGTTTCCTCCACCGGAATGCCTCGTAGCCCATCGTTCCCTCCGAATTCCAGAATCACCAGCGCCGGTTTCTCCGCAACCACGTTCTCAATTCGCGCCAGGCCATCTGACGTGGTGTCGCCGCTCACACCCTGATTTTCGACGCGATACCGATATCCGTTTTGGTTGAGCATGCCCTGAAGATATGCGGGATAGCTTTCTCCTGAGACACCCTGAGTCAGGCTATCGCCGAATGCCACAACTACCGGCCGGTTGTCCGCCTGCTGCGACGGTTGCTGCGCGGACGGCGATTCCGCCGGCTGCACGGAACTTGCGGGCGTCGCTTTCCGTTCTTCCTGATGAGAGTTGCCGCATGAAGAATACAGAAATGTCGCCAGGCAGCAAATTGCAACAATGAAAACGGGCCGCATTTGTTCCAATCTTATCGACTGTCATGAACTCTTATCCGGTTTCGCCACTGATCGAAGACATTATCCAGGTGGAAAATCTCACGAAGACAATCGACAACGGAAGCAATCGCGTCGAGATCCTGCGCGGCCTGACGTTTGCTATTCCCCGGGGCGAATTTGTGGCCATCATGGGCGCGTCGGGGAGCGGCAAGAGCACCCTGCTGGGTCTGATGGCCGGGCTCGATACGGCTACTTCGGGCAGAATAATTCTTGACGGGATTGATATCACAAATCTGGGGGAAGATAAGCTGGCGCGCGTGCGCGGCACAAAAATTGGGTTTGTCTTTCAGGCCTATCAACTCGTGCCTACGCTCACCGCTGAAGAAAATGTGCTGCTGCCGGCGGAGTTGACCGGCGCCGGCGGCGACATTGAACACCGGGCCCGCGAACTGTTAGAGAGGGTCGGCCTCGGCAATCGCGGCCATCATTACCCAGTGCAACTTTCTGGAGGTGAGCAGCAACGGGTGGCCGTCGCCCGCGCGTTTATTACCCGACCGCCGATCTTGATGGCGGACGAGCCCACGGGTAATCTCGACAGTGTCAACGGCGCTCATATTCTCGAATTGCTGCTGGAACTGAACCGCGAAGAGAAGACCACGCTCGTGCTGGTGACGCACGATCAGCAGATTGCTGGACAGGCGGATCGCGTCGTAGCCCTCCGTGACGGCTCCATTGTGTCCGATACACGATCCGCCCGTGCCGTCGAGGCTTGATGCGATTCTTCCGCACCGCCTCAAAAATTGCCTGGCGAGAGTTGAGAGCGACTCCGTCGCGTTTTCTGTTTGTCATCATCGCGGTGGCCGTTGGCGTCGGAGCGTTGAGTGGCGTAAAGGGATTCGGAGCCGCTTTCAGCAGCATGTTGCTCCGCAATGCGAAGCAACTGACGGCTTCCGACCTGTCCGCCCAAATATGGGGCCTGCCGACCGAAGATCAACTACAGCGGTTGCACAACCTGGCTCGGGAGACCGGGAGCGAACTGACCCGCGTGACTGAGACCGTTTCGATGGCGGCGCCCGAACGGGGCGGCGTTCCACAAATGGTGTCGGTCAAATCGGTGGATCCGGCCGCCTATCCGTTCTATGGGGCGTTGACGGTCGATCCCGCTAAGCCGCTCGGCGAGCTTCTATCTTCCACTTCCGTGCTCGTGAATCAGGAACTCGAGATACGTCTGCGCGTGAAACCGGGCGACAGCATCCGGCTCGGCGGCAAAGCATTCTTGATCGCCGGGACACTCGTTATGGAACCGGATCGTCTTGCTTCCGGCTTTGGTCCCGGCATGCGCGTGCTGCTGGACCGGGAAGCACTGGACCGCACCGGGCTCATCCAGCCAGGCAGCCGCGCCGCCCAACGTTTTCTGTTCAAGCTTGGCCGGGAGGCCAATATCAATCAGTTGAAGGCCAGCCTGGAGAGCATTTTGCCTCATCCGCGCCTTACGGATTATCGCGACGGCGACCCCGCCGTCGAAAGGGGAATCGAGCGCTCCACGACATTCCTCAGCCTGCTCAGCCTGATTGCTCTGATCGTCGGTTCGCTGGGTGTCGGCATGGCGATGCATTCGCACCTGCAACAGAAGATGGATACCATCGCGATCATGAAGTCGGTCGGCGCGCGGTCTCGGCAGATCATGACGGTTTATCTGATCCAGACGCTCTGGCTGGGAATTGCCGGCGGACTGATTGGCGTAGGCGTGGGCGCCGTCGTCCAACGATCGTTTCCGGTGTTGATCCATCGTGTCCTTTCTCTGCTGCCGGAGGTGAGCTGGGACTGGTCGTTCAGCCTCCAGGGATTTGCTTTGGGAATACTGGCCACTCTGTTGTTCACCATTCCGCCTCTCGTCGGTATCCGCGAGATTCGGCCCGGTCTCGTCTTTCGCCGTGAGATGGTAGACGCAAAGAGTCTCCGGCGGCAGCGGTTAGTTCCGAGCCTGATCTCCGGACTCGCGATCCTCGCCGGCTTTGCCGCTATCGCCGTGTGGCTGAGCAACTCCTGGAAGATGGGCGCCTATTTCGTGGGCGGACTGGCCGCCAGTCTGACTTTGCTTACCGTGACAGCCACATTCTTGCTCAGGTTAATGCGGTGGCTGGTGCGTCGGTCCGGCCGCAAACTGCCTGCCAGCTTCCGGCACGGATTCGCGAACCTCTATCGTCCTGGAACCCATGCCGCTTCGGTTTTAGTCGCGCTCGGCATTGGCGTCATGTTTACGCTCAGCACCTACCTGATCGAAAACACCGTAATCCATGATGTGACTCGCGAGGGGCCCGGGCGAGCCGGCAACGTGTTCCTGCTTGATATCCGTCCCGGCCAGCGGAAAGAGGTCATCCAATTTGTCGGAGCACAACCGGGCGTACATCGCCGTGTCAATCTCGTCGGATATTTCGTCGCGCGCGTACTCTCCCGCAATGGGATCGCGACGCAGAATCTATCACTTCCCAAGCACAGGAAAGACCGGCTGCAAACCACCCGCATTTCCATTGCGTCCACTCTCCCGGAGAACGTGCAAATCAAATCGGGCTCGTTCTGGAAGCCAGATGCTGCCGAGCCGCAACTGGCGATTTCGGAGGATGAGAGCCGCGAATACGAAATCGAGCAAGGGGATCGCATCCAGTTGCAGGCAGCCGGCCGGCTGATTACCGCTCCGGTGGTTGCCATCTTCTCTATCGAAAAGCGAGCGGCTATCCGCTTCGATGTGCTGTTTCCGGAAAAAGCGCTGGCCGCAACACCCGCAATCTATTTCGGTTCGGCGCAGGTGCAGCCGGACAAAATTCCCGATCTTGAACTGGCGTTGTTCGAGAAGTTTCCCACGCTCACCGTGATGAACCTGGCCGACATCCTGCAGCGCATTCAGGAAGCGGTGGACCAAGTCGCGCTCGTGATTCGATTTTTGGCCGGATTCGCGATCCTCGCCGGCATCATTATTCTCTCTTCGAGCATTGCCGGAACCCGCCACCGCCGCATCCGGGAGGTCGCCATCCTCAAAACCCTGGGCGCCACCCGGAGACGTATCTCCGGCATCTTCTCGATTGAGTTCACGATCCTTGGGGCGGTCTCTGGCTTCATCGGCGGCCTGCTGGCGAACGGCTTCAGTGGCATAATCGCGAACCAGTTCATCAAAACGCAGTTCACATTCGACTGGCGCGCTGTGCTGATCGCCACGATTGCGACGGCCATGCTGGCAAACGCGGCCGGTTGGCTCGCGAGCATGAAGATCCTGAATCAGCGCCCGCTTGAAGTCCTGCGATCTGAATAACTTTTAGCAGTAAAAAAAATAGCATTTTCCGCCCGTCCGATGCGACTGCAGTTGGGACCCCCCCCTGAGTGCTCCGAATGTTAGATCCCATCACCTGCTCGCAAATACTTGCCTGTGTGGCGCTAATATCTATTGACAGTTTGAAATGCATGTTTTACTATATCGGCATAGGCAGATCTACAGGAGGTATTCACAATGCCAGTCATTAAGTACAACCCGTTACGTAGCGACCTTGAGGATTTCCCGAACCTTCGCGTTTTTCAGGACACCGTATCCCGCCTCTTCTCCGAGCCGGCGTCGCGGCCCTGGACCCCGGCAGTCGATATCCTCGAGACCGACAACGACTTAGTTCTCAAAGCGGATCTCCCCGAGATCGATCCGAAGGCTATCGAAATTCAAATTGAAAATGACACCCTGACCCTGAAGGGTGAGCGAAAGTTTGAGCAGGAGAAGGATGGAAAAGGCTATCACCGGCTGGAGCGCAGCTACGGGTCTTTCGTAAGAGCGTTCAGCCTGCCCGAAACGGTAGACCCTGAGAATGTGAAGGCCGACTACAAAGCAGGGGTATTGACGATAACCCTCGCCAAGAAAGCAGTAGCGAAGCCACGATCGATCAAAATTGACGTCTCCAATAACTAACTAAGAGTAGCCGCCCGTCGATCGATGACAGCTTCATGGGGGGCGCGCCAGCGCCCCCTAATTTTAGAATTATCCTACCTGAAATCTTCCCGCCGGCCGTTTTCCCACACTTTCGTTTCGTTGATGCAATGGCTGCAGATTCAGATGAAAAGAAAAGCAAAAGTTA
>JAICLJ010000142.1 GCA_025927575.1 Bryobacteraceae bacterium
ACTGGTCAACCTCGCGCAAGGACGGGAAGAGCCATGCCCAGAGCGTCACAATCGCAATTGTTCCGATGCCGCCTAAAACCACTGCCGGTATGGTTCCCAGCCATTGCGCGGTAATACCCGACTCGAATTGGCCAACCTCGTTCGAGGCGCCGATGAAGACCATATTTACGGCGCTGACCCGGCCTCTCATCTCGTCCGGCGTTGCGAGCTGAATCATGGTGTGCCGGACGATCACGCTGATCATGTCGAAGGCGCCGAGCAGAGCAAGCGCGGAGAGTGACAGCGCGAGATCCCGGGACAATCCAAAGACAATAGTAAATATTCCGAAGCCGGCGACACACCAGAGCATCGCGGCGCCTGCCTTGCGGCGAAGCGGCCAGTGGGCGATGAGAATGGCCGTTAGAACTGCGCCGACTCCGGGAGCGCTCCGCAGAATTCCAAGGCCGGTCGCGCCAACATTCAAAATCTCCCGCGCGTAGACGGGCAACAGAGCCACGGCTCCGCCAAGTAAGACCGCGAAGAGATCGAGTGAGATCGCGCCAAAAATCAGCTTATTCCGCCAGATGTAGCGGAGCCCGTCCAGCACCATCGCGCTGGAGGCGGCATCGCCGGAACGCTTCGCTGGTAACATTCTGATTTGAAGCATCAGCAGAAACGCGATCACGTAAGCAATCGCAGCGCACGTGTAAACAGGCACTGGACTTCCCGTAATGCCATAAAGCAATCCTCCGATCATAGGCCCCGCAATCGTGGCTGTCTGGAATATCGATGAACCCCAGGCGACCGCATTCGGGAACTGTTCACGCGGCACAAGCAACGGAAGGAATGCCTGGCTCGCCGGACCGTTAAATGCGCGAACCGTGCCGTTGCCCAGCAGGGCGAGATAAATCGGATACGCCGAACTCAGCCCGTGCAACGTAAAAAACAATAACAGCAGTGAGCAGAACGAAAATGAAACATAGCAACACTGCAAAATGCGTTGCCGTGCGATGCGATCGGCAGTGTGGCCCGCGATCAGGAATAGAAAAATGCCGGGTAGGAACTGCGCCAGCCCAACGAGTCCAAGGTCCAGAGGCCGGTGCGTGATCAGGTATACCTGCCAAGCAACCGCGACCGACTGCATCTCGGATGAAATCGTCACAAGGAACCGCGCGCTCATATACCAGCGGAAATTCGGGTAATGAAAGACGGCGTGCGCTTGCGACTCGGATGAAACACTCTTCATTCGGGCCTGGTGTGTACTTTCTTATGCAAATGTACGCGCCCTTCGAATTCAAATACTGCGAACCGGCATGCTCACGATGTCGTCGATAGCAATCGCTTCCTTCACGACAAACGGCTCGCCGTACGTTGTGCCAATCAGATTTCCGTAGAAACGAGCCATTGCCGCAAGCCGCTCCTCCACCTCGCGATGCGAGGGAAACAATCCGGATGCAGTTTCTGAATCGCCGTATTGCGAAGCATAGCTGAACAGCGCGGCCATCCGGCGATCAAACTGTCCCGTAATGTCGACAACGAACGAGGGCGTCACGTTCGCATATAACGAGGAATACAGGATTTTGAACGGCCGGTGCGGCGGCGTGTCTTCTTCCAGCTTTTTCAGACCGGAAAGAAAACAAGCTTCATAGCCGAGTTCCGAAGCACGGTAGTGGTCGGGGTGGCGGCCTGTCCAATAAGGCAAGATCACCACACGGGGCTTGAGACGGCGGATGACTCCCGCCAGTGTCATTCGGGCCCCGATATTATTTTCCAGGCGCGCGTCCGGCCAGCGCAGGTTTTCGCGCCAGCTCACAAGCATGTGTTCCGCGGCCTTTTTCGATTCCGCGATGCGCAGATCGGGCGTGCCGCGGCTGCCCATGTCTCCCGCCGTCAGATCGAGCACGCCGGTGCGGTAGCCTTTTTCCGCCATCTTGATAAGGATCCCACCGCAAGTCTGCTCTACATCATCGGGATGGGCGGCGATCGCCAACAAGTCTAAAGGGCGGAGGTTTTCAAAGGGTTCATTCGGATCACGCATGGTTACCCACGATAGTAGCGGGTGATCGCGCCGCGGAAAAGAAGCGCGTCAAGCGGGACTATCGACGGCGATGCGGCCATCGCGAATGGCCACCGTACGATCGGCGAAGGCAGCCGCTTCCGGGTTGTGCGTGATCATGAGAATGGTCTGGCCGTGGTCGTGATTAATGGCTCGCAGGAGGTCAAGCACGATGGTCGAATTCTCAGTATCCAGATTGCCGGTAGGCTCATCGGCCAGCACAATCGCTGGATGATTCACCAGCGCCCGCGCGATGGCGACTCGCTGCTGCTCTCCACCTGAGAGCGCACGGGGTTTGTGATCGAGGCGGTTGGCGATGCCGAGCAGATCGAGAAGACGTTTGAAATCGTCCGAAAGAGGGCCGTTCTGCCGAGCCAGATAACGAGCGATCAGGATATTGTCCAAAGCCGTAAGCGTCGGCAACAAGTTATATTTCTGGAAAACGAATCCGACCTTATGCTGGCGCAACTCGGTTCGCTGTGAGTCGGAAAGATGCTGGATATTCTCGCCGTCGATGATCACTTCGCCCTCTGTCGGGGCCGCAAGTCCTCCGAGAATATGAAAGAGCGTAGACTTGCCTGAACCCGACGGCCCGATGACCGCAAGGAATTCTCCGCGAGCTACGTCAAGGTCAATTCCGCGGAGCGCGCGTACCGGCACGTCGCCCGTCTGGTAAACCTTCTGAAGGCCGCGAACCTGAATAATCGGATCGCTAGTCATAGGCCAGCGCCTCGATGGGATCCTGCCGGGCTGCTTTCAGCCCAGGGTAAACCGCTCCAAGCAGCGCTCCGACGATGGCGATCAACGCCGCGACCGGCCACCACCCCGGAACAATCACCACTTGCAGAAACGCTGGGGCATACCACATAATCACAGCCTTTGCCGCATAGGACAAAAGAATGCCTATAATGCATCCGAAAACGGCAAGAAGAAGGGTTTCGCGTATCAGAATATCCAAAATCTTCATTGGTTTGGCGCCAAGAGCTTTTAAGACGCCAATTTCTCTGGTACGTTCAATAACCGCTGTGTAGAGCGAAAGAAATACCACCAGAAAACCAACGAAGATAGACAACGCCGTGATCACGTTGATGAACCCCTTCAATGGCGGCAGATTATTGACGTTGTAGAGAGACGTTAGTTCGTCAATTGACACCGCATGCAGATTGCCTTTTAATACAGCGTTCAACTGATTGATCGCGGTCTGCGTATTCGCGGGATTATCCACCTTCACTACAATCTGAGTCACCCGGCCGGCGTTGCCCGTCAGAGACTGTAAGCGGCTGAGCGAGACTATGATGTGGCTCAATTTGCCTTCCTCGATCACGCCGGCAACATGCCATTGATGATTCAGAATCTTAAGGCTCTGCCCGACCTTGATGTCGTTCTGCCTCTGATAGAACTGGTCGACTATGATGTCGTCCGGCTGCCGTAGAGGACCCCCCGCAAGGTATTTGACTCCGCCTGTCATCTCGACAAACTCGTCGTAATCAACGCCCGCCATTGACGTGAAACCAAATATCTGGGCGATCAATACACCGAGTGCGCTGTCCACGTGAGGCTGCTTGGAAACGAACGCGACAAATTTCTCATTCACCTGTGCCGACGCAAGCGTGAAGGAACTGGATCCCTCGGGCTTCAGCCAGATTTGGGCGCCCACGCCGCGGGCCCGTCGGGCTGAATCCTGAAGCATTCCTTCACTAAGTCCCACTATGGTCAGAATCAGCGTCACCTGCACACCAATGACAACGGCAGTCAATAGGGTGCGCACCCATCGATGCTTCAGATTTTCGAAAACCAGTTTGTTGATCAAGAGCGGGTAAGCCTAAATTTGATTCGGCGGCGGGTAAAGCGCTTCCCCAATTATAGCGGCCAGGGTTCATTTCTTTCCGCGGCTGCGTCTCAGTTGTGTCAAGAAATCGGCGGCAACCCTTACTACGGGAACATGGTCGATGTCGACGCGCCGGTTCAATTGTCGCATCGTGGCTTCGTCGAGAGTACCGGATAATTCATCGAGCGCCGTGCGCAATCCCGGCGCTCGTTGCAATACATCTTCGCGCACGATGAAACAGGCCTGGTACGGAGGGAAAGCGTTCCGGTCGTCTTTGAGTACTGTGTATCGATCCGAAGTAAGCAGCCCGTCTGTCGAGTTCGCCGCCCCCATATCGATCTGACGCTGATTCAACGCCCGGTACAACAAACCGAGATCCATCGTTTTGGGAAGACCATTCCACCGTAGATGGTAAGTAGAGTTCAGGCGGCGCAGCCCGTCGGGGCGCGTCAGAAATTCATAGCCCACACCGAGACGCCAGGACCGGGCGGCCGCCGCCGAAAGCGATTGGGAACTCAACTGTTTCGCGTCTTCGCTGCGGACGGCCATGGCGAATGTGTCGTCAAACCCTAACGGCGGCATCCAGATCAGGTGGAATCGCTCTTTATATAACGAAGCCACTTTGTCATACACCGCCTTCGAATCCGATGCCGGTGCAAGCGGTTCTTTTAACACGGAACCCAGAGCCGTTCCCGTGTATTCGGGATAGAGATCGATCTGGCCATCTTTCAACGCGAGATGCGCGAGCAGCGTTCCTCCCAGAAAAAATCGGCGTTCGACATGAGTATGCAAACGCGTCTCGATCTGCTGCGCGGCAATTTCGCCCAGCACTTCCTGCTCGGTGAAATTCTTTGAACCGACGATGATCGCGCTCGAACGCCCGCACGAGATGCAAACGAGCAGCGCCGCCGCTAGCAGTGCCGCAACCGCGCCGGTTCTCATCGCTCTACCCGGAACCGTCGTTCCAGCAGAGCCATTCCACCGTCAGCCAGCAAAGCCAGCAATGCCGCAGGGACCGCCCCGGCGAGGATCTGTAGCGTGTCTACGGACGCCAAACCACGAAAGATGAGAACGCCGAGACCGCCCGCGCCGATAGCGGCCGCGATTGTCGCGGTGCCGATGGTTGCTACCGTCGCAGTTCGAATGCCGGCAAGAATGGTTGGGGCGGCTAGCGGCAGTTCCACATAGCGCAGTAACTGGCGATCCGTCATCCCCATGGCCACCGCCGATTCCCTCACGGCCGGCTCCACGCTGAGAATCCCGGTGATGGTGTTTCGCAGAATCGGCAACAAGGCATAAAGGATGAGGCTCAGAATGGCGACGCGCGGGCCGATGCCTCCAATCAGTGGGATCGGTATCAGAAAACCGAACATGGCAAGACTCGGGATAGTTTGCGTGATGTTGGCAAAGCCGATCGAATAGCGGCGCACCGCTGGGCTTCGCGTCCCGGCAATCCCGAGCAACACTCCCAACACAGTCGCGCTCGCCGCCGCTACAAACACAATCCAGATGTGCTGCAGAGTCAACGACCAAACATCGCGCGCCAGAGTTTCGAGGACAAGCTTGTCCATTAGTTTCGCAAGCTCCGCCCCGGCAGAGTATCGAGGAAGGCACGTGCAACGGGCGTGCTGGCTCCCGTGAACTCTTCGGGTGGCGCGATCAGTTCCAGCCGCCCTCCATCGAGTACGCCAATGCGCGTGCCGAGCGCCATGGCTTCCACAACATCATGTGTCACGAAGACGGCGGGAGTTCGATACTGCTCTCGCAACTGAAGAAATTGTCTCTGCATATCGCGCCGCGTCACCGGGTCCAACGCGCCAAATGGCTCGTCGAATAACAACAGGGAGGGATTGCCGGCGAGGGCGCGCGCCACTCCAATGCGCTGCCGCTGGCCTCCGGACAATTCACGCGGATGCCGCTCCGAATATTCTTCCGGCGGAAGCGACACCTGCTTCAGTAGTTCACGGACACGCTGCTCGGTCTTTTCGCGCGGCCAGCGTTGCAGCATAGGAACGAGCGCCACGTTCTGAGCGATGGTCCAGTGCGGTAAGAGCCCAACCTCCTGGATTACATATCCGATCCGGCGCCTCAACGCGATCGGATCGAGACTTCGCAAATCGTTGCCTTCGAACAGAATTTCGCCTGAATCGTACTCGATGAGACGATTTACCAAGCGCAGCGCTGTCGTTTTGCCGGAACCGCTGCGCCCGAGAAGCACAAGTGTTTCGCCCTCATCGACGTCGAATGACACATCCTCAAGGACGTTTCGGTCGCCGCGGCGGCAGACGACATGGCGGAATGACAGGAAAGCCACCTTCAAGGGAGCTTATCAGCTTGCCATGCAGCGCACACCCGTTCAGGTCTGTGACCGTCTAGAAAGATTTCAAGAGAGCGCTTTCATCTAAAATGCTTTTCATCAATCACGGCATGCGGAGTTCATGCGTGAAATCGCCGGTTGAATCGCGTCTGCCTAAGTCAACTAGAAGTTTGACCGCAAGCGCCATCGCAAATTTGGTACAAAAGGAATTCTTTCAGGCGACCACGGACCTGGACGAATTCTCAGGTGAGGATTGCAATGACAACCGGAAGAACCCTACTTACGTTGATGTTCGCTGCAACCGTTGCCTCAGGACCACGGCTTGACGCTCAGGTGCAAACGATCGTTCCACCTGTAATTCCTAACGCAAAGCCGGTCGCGGTTGCACACATCAAGATTCATGGCACATCCCTCGAAGGGAATCTTGAAGGTGACGCCGTTGACCGCGATGTGATTGTCTTCCTGCCGCCCAGTTACGCCAAGGACCAGCATCGTCACTATCCTGTTGTCTATGCGTTGCACGGCTACTCGATTGGCGCCGAGCAGTGGACACACGAGATACACGTCCCGCAGACCATCGAAGGCGCTTTCGCGAAGGGCGCAAAAGAGTTCATTCTCGTGCTGCCGGATTCAAAAACAATCCACAATGGCTCCATGTATTCGAGTTCAGTTACCACCGGTGATTTCGAAAATTTCATCGCCCACGACGTCGTCTCGTACATCGATGCACATTACCGTACGATTCCCAATCGCTTGAGCCGCGGACTGGTTGGGCATTCGATGGGTGGCTACGGCGCCAGCCGAATCGGCATGAAGCACGCCGACGTGTTCGGCAGCCTCTACATCATGAGTCCCTGCTGCATGTCGGCTCGCCCCGCTGGCCCCGTAAACGCCGAACTGGAGAAGACTCTGGAAGCGGTGAAGACGCCGGAGGATTCGGCAAAGCTGCCGTTCTTCGCCCGTGCTCAGCTTGCATCCGCCGCCGCGTGGTCTCCCGATCCGAAGAATCCCCCGCTGTATCTCGATCTGCCTTTCAAGAATGGCAAGGTGCAGCCTGAAGTCCTCGCGAAGTGGGCTGCCAATGCCCCACTCGCATTTATTGATCAGTACATCGGAAATCTTCGTAAATATCGCGCCATCTCAATTGACGTTGGTGACCAGGATGGCCTGCGTTTTGACACGATCAAGCTGCACGATGTGCTAGATACGTACGGAATTGCAAATAGCTTCGAGATCTATCACGGCACGCACACCAGCGCCGTGGCAGAGCGGTTCCAGAATCACGTCATGCCGTTCTTCAGCAAGAGCCTTTGTTTCTCGGCGAACTGCAATTAGCGCACCGCGTGCAACCTCCTGCTCATCAAGGCCGGTGCTCACACGGGACCGCCACACCAGATTACCCCGCAGGAGAAATGAAACGCGCCAATATCCCGGCTTGGCTGGTCGCTACACTGGGGAGATGGCTAAACAGTATTCGACTCCGCCATCGATGACGATCGATCCGAATAAGTCCTATAAAGCGACCTTCGACACTTCCCAAGGAGAGATTGTCTGCGATCTATTTGCCAAGGAAGCGCCGAATACGGTGAATAACTTTGTATTCCTCGCCCGGGAAGGGTTTTACGACGGTACGAAATTTCACCGCGTAATCGCGAACTTCATGATCCAGGGCGGCGATCCGACGGCGAGCGGCCGCGGCGGCCCCGGCTACAAGTTCGAAGATGAACTGAAGGAGAACCCTCACAAGCACCAGGTGGGATCGCTCTCCATGGCAAACGCCGGCCCGAATACGAACGGAAGCCAGTTCTTCATCACGCATATCGCGACCAACTGGCTGGACGGCAAACATACGGTTTTCGGCCAGGTTCGTTCCGGACAGGATGTTGTAAACGCAGTTAAGCAGGGCGATGAACTGAAGTCCGTCAAAATCGAAGAGGCGTAGAAGGATGACGAGAGATCAGGCGTGGTCAATCGTCTGTGAATTCGTGCAATCGGACAGCCTGCGCCGTCACATGCTGGCAGTGGAGGCCTGCGTCACCGCTTACGCCGGGAAATTCGGGGAGAACGCGGAAACTTGGAGAGTAACTGCCCTGCTGCACGATTTCGATTGGGAGATTCACCCGGCCGCGCCCGATCACCCCATGAAAGGTGAAACCATCCTGAAGGAACGCGGCGTGAACGATAAGATCCGCCGCGCCATTCTCTCGCATGCAAATTATAGCGGTGTATCGCGCGAATCTTTGCTGGAGAAAAGCCTCTTTGCGTGCGATGAACTCGCCGGTTTTCTGACGGCGTGTTCGTACGTAAAGCCGGGGCGCAGCATCTTCGAGGTGGACGTGGCGTCCGCAAAGAAGAAGCTGAAGGACAAAGCATTCGCCCGCGGGGTGACTCGCGATGATATTTACAACGGGGCAAAAGAGTTAGGCGTGGATCTCGACGAGCACATCGCGTTCTGCATTGCCGCGATGAAGGCGCACGCGCCGGAACTAGGGCTTGCGGGCACAGTGAAGGCGGCGCCCGAAAGCTAAAAACCTCGGTGATGCCGGCATGATCGGCACACTCTGCCATACCGGGCCGGCCGTTCATCCTGAGCCACCGAGGTATCGACTTTGCATATAGGACACCGTAGGCTTGGATAATGTGAGTTAGGGCTATGTCCCACGACCGGACGACCACGGCAAGTACTCCATCGCTCCTCGATGTCCATTCGACGGTGCCAACCCCGCACGGCGGCTTCTGGCGGCGGATGCTTGCGTTTGGCGGGCCGGCGTACCTCGTTAGCGTTGGTTACATGGACCCGGGCAACTGGGCCACCGATATCGGAGGGGGAGCGAAGTTCGGCTACCAACTTCTCTGGGTGCTGGTGATGGCCAACGTGATGGCGCTGCTGCTGCAAACGCTGAGCGCGCGATTGGGCATCGTAACGGGACGCGATCTGGCGCAAGCCTGCCGGGACGAGTATCCGATCGGCATTTCGCACGCGCTTTGGATTTTGTGCGAGTTAGCCATCGTCGCCTGCGACCTGGCGGAAGTACTGGGCGCCGCCATCGGACTTCAACTGCTGTTCCGTATACCACTGCTGATCGGAGTGATGCTCACGGCCGCCGACACGCTGCTGATTCTCTGGCTCACACGATACGGCATCCGGACAATCGAAGCGTTCGTGATTGTGCTGATTTCCACGATCTCCGGCTGCTTCCTATTCGAAATTTTCCTCTCGAAGCCGGCGCCGGCGGAGGTTTTCAGCGGGTTGGTTCCGCGGCTGTCGACGGAAAGCCTCTACCTTGCGGTAAGCATACTCGGTGCGACAGTGATGCCGCACAATCTTTATTTGCACTCGGCGCTCGTGCAAACACGACGCATCGGCAAAACCATAAAAGAGAAACGCACCGCGTGCCGCTTCAATTTTCTCGATTCGATGATAGCCCTGAACGCGGCGCTGCTGGTCAATGCCGCCATTCTAATTGTTTCCGCTGCCGTGTTTTTTAAGCACGGCATCATTGTCGAAGAGATTCAGCAAGCCCATGCGCTGCTAAGCCCACTGCTCGGAACCGCCCTCGCCAGCGTGGTGTTCGGCGCTGCGCTGTTGGCTTCGGGCCAGTCGTCCACGCTGACCGGAACCATGGCCGGTCAGATCGTAATGGAAGGCTTCCTGCGCTTTAAGATGCAGCCCTGGCTGCGGAGGCTGGTCACACGCTTTATGGCGATCGTGCCGGCGGCACTGACCATCTACTATGCCGGGGAAAAGGGCACCTATGGTCTGCTCATCTTCAGCCAGGTAATTCTCAGCCTGCAGCTTCCGTTTGCTGTGATCCCGCTGATCAATTTCACGAGCGATCGTAAGCGAATGGGGGTATTCACAAACAATCGGATCGTGTGGGGGGCCGCCTGGCTTGCCGCAACCATCATTCTGACGCTGAATATCTGGCTTGCCTGGACTCTTATCGCGCCGTGGATCGATCAAAGCGGCGCCTACCAGCCGCTTGTCATCGCGGCGCTCGTCCTGGCTCTGGGGGGTCTTGCCTACATCCTGATCATCATCGTTTTTTGGCCGATGTTCCGCAGGCGCGCGGAGCATGCGGGACGCGTCGCTCTGGCTGTGAACGCAACACAGCCGGCCCTCAAGGATCCGCCCCGGTATTCAACCATTTTGGTCTCGCTCGACCATAGCGACGCAGATGCCGAGGCGCTTGCCAACGCGATGACCCTTGCCCTATCCCACGATGCCGAGGTGATCCTGCTGCACGTTGAAGAGGGCGTGGCGAGCCAGGTGCACGGCTCGCTCGCCTCCACGGCCGAGATCACGGAGGGCCAGGATTACTTCGAGGAGATTGCCGGGTCTCTGCGGCGGCAAGGCATTCGGGCGCAAATCCGCGTCCAATACGGAAGCAGTCCCGCGCGCGAAATTGCGCGTGTAGCCAACCAGGTGAGGCCGGACCTGCTCATCATGGGCTCGCATGGCCATAAGGGATTGAAAGACCTGATCTTCGGAACTACCATCAACAACGTGCGCCACCACGTGAGCGTCCCCATTCTGATCGTTCGAGGAAACGAGGGCCGGGCGAGAGCCCGGTAAGCTGGCCGCAAAGTCTAGAGCCGTCAATGTCGCTCAGTTCTTGTGTGGGGCAGGAAAAACGCCTGATGTCACTTACCTTCTTCATGTCCGGACGTTTTTTGTTGCGGAGCAGGCCCTCGACCTGCGCCGGGCGCCGTGCCCGGCCTCCCGAGATTTCAACAACATTCGAAGAGCGCGGCTGGGTGCCGCGCAGATCGCGGGTTTGCCCCACAAAAACTAAGTGAGATTAGAAAAGATGCCTGTTCGTGGCGCGGGGACATTCGTGTTGGCGGCGCCCAGACCTGTCTCGGCGAGCCCGGAAATCTGACATAGCCCCGAAAACGACGTGACATTAGTCTAAAATCTGCGCTATATGAGGGGATACCGACACCATGACTGATTTAACGAAGGGCAGAATCCTTGTAACCGGCGGCGCCGGATTTATCGGAAGCGCTATCGTCTGGGCATTGAACCGGCGCGGCTGCGAGAATATCCTGATCAGCGATTTTCTGCGCAAGTCCGACAAGTGGAAAAATCTAGCGCCGCTCAAGTACGCCGACTACCTTGAAGCCGACGATCTGGAAACTCTGATTCTCAATCAGCCACAGCAACTCGCCGATGTCCGCACGATCTTTCATCTTGGCGCACATTCGTCGACAACGGAAATGGACGCAGCTTACCTGGTGCGGAACAACTATGAATACACGAAGGCGCTGGCTCATTTTGCGCTGGAAGGCGGGCGCAGATTTCTGTACGCCTCGTCCGCGGCGACATATGGCGCCCGCGAAATCGGATTGCGGGAAGATCTGCGGCTCTCGTCGCTGCGTCCGCTTAATATGTACGGGTACTCGAAGCAGATGTTCGACTGTTACGCTCAACGGGCTGGCATTCTCGAAACCATGACCGGGCTGAAGTATTTCAACGTGTTTGGCCCCAATGAGGCGCACAAAAGCGATATGAGCAGCCTCGTTTATAAAGCTTTTCATCAGATCGAAGAGGCCGGTCAGGTGCGGCTCTTTAAAAGCTACCGCCCCGAATATCCGGACGGCGGCCAGAAACGCGATTTCGTCTATGTGAAAGATGCCGTTGACGCCACCCTGTGGTTAGCCGAAAACGTAACGGGCGGAGGGCTGTTCAACGTGGGATCCGGGCGGGCGACGACGTGGTTGACGCTCGTTGATGCCCTCTACACAGCGCTTGAACGTAAGCCGAAAGTTGAATTCATCGAGATGCCGGTAAGCATGCGGAGCAAGTATCAGTACTATACATGCGCGGATTTAGCGAAGCTCCGCTCGGCCGGTTATCAGAACGGACAGACATCCTTGACCGCCGCTGTGCAGGATTATGTGCGGAACTATCTTGTCCCCGGAAAGTATCTGGGCGATGAGGGGACTACGAATTAGAGGAGGCGATCGCCGGCCGCCCTGGCGTTGGCCTGCTCGTGCTTTTGCTGGTCCTTGAAGCAATACGGCGTCCACGGAACCGCTTCAAGCCTGTCCGCCTCAATGGGCCGCCCGCAATCGATGCATTTACCGTATGTGCCCTCGTCAATGCGGCGCAGCGCGTCTTCGACCTCTTCGAGTTCCTCACTTTCGATGCCGGCCACCCGAAAGCTGGCGGCCTTGGCTTCGGCGGACGTGACCTGATCGATTGGGTCCTCGACCTCGGCAACGCCGGACTGGCGGGCTTCTTCGGTTAATCGGTTGCTGGAGGCCGTCAGATCCTTCTTTCGTTCCAGGAGCTTTCGTCTAAAGTGTTCGATGTTCATACGATGGCTACCGGTTGGACGCGGGAGGTGCGATCAATGCGTCATCGCATAGACGATATAATTCACGCCCAGGCGGATTCCCAGAGCGGAGAACTTCTCCGGATAGCGCGGATCGTCGGCCCATTCCCATGAATCTCCGATGTCGGAGTTGGCCGAGATGGCCACCATGACGCGGCCCTTATCGTCATAGATGGCGCGCCAACGCGCCTCATATCCGTCGTTCTTGTAGCCAAGCCGGAGATGCTCGGCGCCGGGCACCTGATACCGGTGATCCAGGTCATACACGGTATGAAAGATCGCGTCGCTATCGGGAATGTCGACGATGGGGCGATCGGGAAAAACTCGTTTCATGCTTTCCTGAAAAACCGCCCATTCGAGCGTGCCGTGCAAATCGTCGGCCATAAAGAACCCGCCGCGCAGGAGATAATCACGAAGCTTTTTCGCCTGGGCATCGGTGATGCCCCATTCACCCACCTGCACTGCATACAACCAGGGCCAGTTGTAGAGATCGTCCCCATCGTCCAGATTCACAGGCTGCTCAACCGAGCGCACATCGATGCGGGTCAATCGCCGGACTGCCTCAGAAAAATGGCGATCGGCGCGCGGGTAGTCTTGGGTCCATAAAGAAGCCCCCTCGCGCCAGTCGCCATCGAAGCGGCCCCGGTAACCGTCATTCGG
>JAICLJ010000302.1 GCA_025927575.1 Bryobacteraceae bacterium
CCAGAGACTTGTGCGCTTCAAGAAGGGCGCTCAGGACAATGGGCTCGAAGCACTTTATTTTGCGTATGGACGGTACCTGCTCCAATCGAGCAGCCGGGGAAATTCGATCGCGGCCAATCTGCAAGGTAAATGGAATGAGCAACTTTCGCCGCCCTGGGGCAGTAAATACACCATCAACATCAACACCGAAATGAATTATTGGCCGGCGGAAACCTGCAATTTGGGCGAAACTGTCGAGGGCCTTTACAACCTGCTGATGACAATGCTGCCGAATGGCCGGCGCACCGCGCGGGAAATGTACGGAACGGAGGGATTTGTCGCGCACCACAACACGGAAGTATGGGGTGACACCGAGCCTATCGACGGCATCGGTTCCGGCATTTGGCCCTTCGGCGCCGCGTGGCTGAGTTTGTCGCTGTGGGATCACTACGATTTCTCACGCGACGACGCCTACCTTCGGTTGAAGGCCTATCCAATTCTCCGCGAGACCGCAATTTATCTTCTGCAGAACCTCTTCGATGACGGCCAAGGCCATCTGGTGAGTGGGCCTTCGATCTCACCCGAGAATCGGTACTATACGGCGGATCATAAACCGGCATCGCTCGATGTCTCGCCGACGATGGACATCGAGATCACAACCGCTCTATTCGATCGGGTGATCTGGGCAAGCCAGATTCTCCATACGGACCCGGATCTGCGGGCTAAGCTGGCGGCGGCCGAAAAGAAGCTGCTCCCCCTGCAAATCGGACGTTATGGCCAGTTACAGGAGTGGCGCAAGGACTATCAGGAAGTGGAGCCTGGCCACCGGCATTTGTCGCCTCTCTTTGCGGTCTATCCGAGCGACGAGATCAATCCGGCGAGGCCCGATCTCTACCAGGCAGCGCGCGTTCTCCTGGAACACCGTCTTGCGGCGGGCAGCGGGCAGACCGGCTGGAGCCGCGCCTGGGTCACCTGCCTGTGGGCACAGTATCACGACGGCGATAAAGCGGGGGAAAGCCTGGCAGTCCTGCTGCGGAATTCCACTTGGCCCAACCTCTTCGATCTGCACCCGCCCAACATTTTCCAAATCGACGGCAACCTTGGCGGAACAGCGGCGGTTGCGGAGATGCTGTTGCAGAGCACGGGGATGCGGGACAATCAGCCAGGTGAGTTGACAGCCGTCGAATTCTTGCCGGCGCTCCCGGGCGCGTGGCGTGATGGCAGTGTCACGGGATTGCGGGCGCGCGGCGGTTTGACCGTCGATATCGTGTGGCGAAACGGGCGCATTATCACGGCGACGCTGCACGCGTCGCGGCCGGGCGAGGTTTTCATACGGTTTAATGCGCACGGCCGATACGTTGCCGGGCTGATCGGGCCACGGCACGAGATACCGAGCGTCACCCTCGCTGCCGGCCAGACACGAACGTTGCACTTCAGGCGCTTTTGAATGAAAGCCTTGAAATGGCGGCAGGGTATCCTTAGCAGAAGGTACTGTACTCCTTGACTTTACAGAGCCGCTTATTTTATTGTGGCCATTCAATGAACAGCCGGGGCCAGTAGACCGACCTTATGCCGGATCACGTGAGCGAGGAAACTCTCAAAGAGCAGAGGCTGTTGGACTCCACATTACAAAGCGTAGATCGCGCGGAGGAAATCGCGATCAAAGCGGCGGAAGAGTTGGGTTTTGATGAAGAAGACCGTCACCAAATCGGCATGGCCGTTCGTGAATGCATGGTTAACGCGGTGGTGCACGGTAATCGATACAGCGCCCGCAAGAAGGTGCATCTGACGATTCGCTCCGCGAGCGATCATCTGGCGATCATTATTGGCGACGAAGGCGCCGGATTTGATCTGAATTCTTTGCCCGATCCGCTGGCTCAGGAAAACCTGCTCCGGCAATCCGGGCGTGGCATTTTATTGATTCGTGCTTTTATGGACGAGTTCGACCTCCATCCGCGCACCGGTGGTGGAATCGAGGTTCGTCTCGTAAAGCACAAGAACAGACAATAGCGATTTACGGTCCATTAGAGGAGGCAAACGTGAGTGTCAAATTAAACACGCGGCAAGTGGGAGACGTTACGGTGATTGATGCCGCCGGCCGGATCACGCTCGGTGAAGGCGCGAGTTCGTTCCGCGATCTCATCCGCGATCTCGCCGCCAAAGGCGATAAAAAGCTGCTGTTGAATCTCGCGGAGGTGTCCTATATCGACAGTTCCGGCATCGGCGAACTGGTTTCGGGATTCACGACGGTAACGAACCACGGCGGCAGTCTGAAGCTTGTCGGGCTTTCCAAACGCGTGAAAGATCTGCTGCAGATTACCAAGCTCTACACGGTATTTGAGGCTTTCGACGACGAAGCGGACGCGATCCGAAGCTTCGCGTAACCGGCGCTATAAACAGACCAGGAGAAAGGCGAGCTTAGTCTCGCCTTTTTCTGTGATTATCGGGTTCGCCCAACGCCGGAAGGCCGTTTCAGCCGGTAGAAGTTCTCAGGTGACGATCACCTCGATGCCCCGAGCGCGAAATGCGTCAAGCGCCTCTTCGGGCGCCCCCGTGTCGGTAATGAGTCGCTGCAGGCGGCTGGAGTCGCCAATTACGGCCAGACTACGGTGGCCGAACTTGGTCGCGTCAGCGAGGACGGTCGATTCCCGCGCAGCTCGTAACATGCGCGTGTTGAGTTGCGCTTCAAGGATATCGAGAGTGGTCAACCCCACATCCGGATCGATGCCGACGGTGCCTAGAAAACAATGATCGGCATGCAAGGCGCCCATCATGCTTTCGGCTTGCGGGCCCACGAAGGCATTCGAAACTTGCCGGAGAATACCGCCGATCATCACAAGCGAGACATTCGGGACGTCGGCGAGCCTGAGCGCCACGTTCAGAGCATACGTAATAATCGTCAAGTGCTCCGGCGTTGCACGGCGGAGTTGGGTCGCAAGCTCAGCACAGGTGGTGCCCGAGCCGATGATTACCGTCTGAAACGGCCTGATGAGCTCGACGGCAGCGCGAGCGATACGCTGTTTTTCGTCATGATGGATGGTTTCCCGTATTTTGAGCGGGTAGTCCGGGCCCGTGACGATCGGCTTAATTCCGCCACCGTGAGACCGCACCAGTACGCCGTTCGCGTGAAGGGCATCGAGGTCGCTTCTAGCGGTAACAGCCGAGACGCCAAACACCTTCTTCAGTTCGGCCACCGTTACGCGGCCCTGCCGATCCAAAAGGTTGGTGATTTCACGGCGGCGCTCCTCCGTCAGGAGGCGGCATGGCTGTTGAGCAGACATTTCTTTCCCCCCGGAAACTTCGTGGTCCGCCAGCTCTCAAAGCGAACCAGTTTGTTCCGTTCTAGCTCATCATACAGCGAACATATGGCACCAAAACGTGAAAATTAACTTTTGCTTTTCTTTTCATCTGAATCTGCAGCCATTGCATCAACGAAACGAAAGTGTGGGAAAACGGCCGGCGGGAAGATTTCAGGTAGGATAATTCTAAAATTAGGGGGCGCTGG
>JAICLJ010000306.1 GCA_025927575.1 Bryobacteraceae bacterium
ACATTAGACATTCGAGATGGAGCGGATGAAGTTCGCGTCGCAATTTGCGGGAACTTGAGCGACTCCAGGGTAGAAGAATTGTTCCAGGCCTGGCAGCGATCCATGTCTCATGTCTTTTGGCGGCGTTTTGTTGTGAGTCTCTCGGACCTGACCGGCTATGATGGCGCAGGCCATGCGCTCCTGCATCAAATGCATGACTCCGGTGTAGTTTTTGCCGCAGCCACGCCGCAGTCATTGCATTACTTGGATGAGATTTCACGCCCCACCTCCGCAGACATCGCCCAAGTGCCGAGGCGTGGTGTCGAACGCGCTATGCCTGTACACAGGCATTCGGCGCGCTCCGCTTCTGGCTTGCCTTTAGCCGCGCGAGCCGGAGTGCGCTGATACGCGGCGATCCTGTACGATTTCAGCTCCGCTACCGGCGTCGCCATGTAGCGCCGCGGACCAGGCCCAAATCCAGGATGATCGCGATAAAGAGAATCACCAACGACGAGATGTGACCGAGGGGCATGTGCGCATCTATTAGGTATGTGTAGGCGATCAGGGTCAATGGCAGGAAGAGAAAGCCCAAAATCGGGATCAAGAATGAGTGGTAGATTCCCGAAAAGAAGTTTGTAAAAAGGTAGAGAAGCACGATGGCGATCCGAGGAAACGCCACCACGAGAACAGCAAGTAGGCAAGCCATAAACAAGTCTTGCGACAGCTTAGCGCAAACTGCCCAACCTGCGTTACTCTGAAAGTTTCAAAGCGTTGGGTCTGGTACAGTTCTAATTAGTTTCCTAAATGGGTGCGGGAAAGCCTTGGCGGCTGCGTGCGCTAGTGTGTGCTGTCACATTTGCGCTGAGTACCGGCATAGCAGCCGCGCAGCACTATTCATTTCATCAATACGGCGAGGCCGAAGGATTACGTGACTTGGCGGTCCGCGCACTCCAGCAGGACCGCGTGGGCTTTATTTGGGTCGGCACCGAGAACGGCCTGTACCGTTTCGATGGGGAACGTTTTATTGCTTACACAGCCGCGCAGGGCCTACCCAGTAACTTCATCCAATCCCTCAAGGAAACAGAAGACGGAACCCTTTGGGTTGGCACATCAGGCGGTGTCATCACACGGCGGAACGGGAGATGGCAACCGCTCCCGAGCGCCCCACCTATCGTTTACGGACCGGAATCGTTTGCGTCGGACGGGAAGGGCACCGTCTATATTGCTTCCGGTCAGGGACTCCTGGCGGCAAGCTGGGGTGGCAATTTCTGGCGCGTCGAGCCGGTGCTGGGCCCGGCGCAAACTCTGACGAGATCCGTGTACTTTGACGCAGGAACAATCTGGCTTACATCCCGAAACGCTCTGTGGCGTCTGCGGGACGGCAAATTGACAGAATATTCGAATTCCGAAGGCTTGCCGAGCACCGAGGATTGGGACGGAATTGCGCGCGACCGCCATGGCGATCTTTACGTCCGCAGCAGCGACAGCGTGCGTGTGCTGCGCCGTGGAGCGAGCAAGTTCGAGCTGGTGAAGGGCTTGCCCACGCGGAACTGGAGCAACCAACTGGCGCTCGATTCGGAAGGCAACCTCGTCATCCCCACCGACGAAGGGCTGCTCAGGCCCGGTGGAACGGTCTGGGCCAGCCAGAAAGAGGGACTTCCGGACGATCCCCTCTGCTGTGTCATTATCGACAACGCCGGCACGCCCTGGATTGGCGCCGCGTCCCAAGGGCTATTGCTTTGGGCGGGTTCGCATGCCTGGAAATCCTACGCGGAAAAGGATGGCCTGACGAACAACATGGTCAGCGCTATCTATCGCGATCCATCCGGAACGCTCTGGGTTGGGACCAGGCATGGATTGCACCGGATGCGTGGTTCACATCTCGAACTCGTCTCGAAAGGCGAGTGGACCCGGCAGATCCGGGCGATCCGAGCGACACCCGACGGCACAATCTGGGTTGCCACCTGGAACAGCGGCCTGACTGCCTTCGATCCCGGTTCGGGAACCGCACATGCGGTAGGGGCGAATCAGGGGATTACGTCGCCGGAGATCGTCGGCCTCGATATTGCTCAAGGCAAATTGTGGGTTTATACACGACAAGGTGTTTTTATTCATCCGCTAACCGCTGCGCCGGAAGAGCGGAGCGGCAAAAGTGCCAATTGGATCTTCACACGCTGGAGGTCCCTCGAATCGTTTGCTCCAGAGACCGTGGACAAGGCGGTCTACAAGATTCAAGTCGATCGAGAGGGCCGATTATGGGCGGCAACCCTTGCCGGCCTGTTCGTTCGGGAAAACGGTACTTGGAAGCGCTTCGGAAAAAAAGACGGCTTGCTGGAGGACGCAGTTGCCTTCCTGACCATCGACCCGAAGGATGATCTGTGGATTGGCTACGGCGAGGATATCGGGCTCTCGCGGCTCACGTACACTGCCGGACGGTTGAAAATCGATCATTTCACGCGCCGGAACGGATTACTCAGCAATGTCGTTAACTTTCTCGCTCTCGGACCCCAAGACGGCATCTGGGTAGGCTCGGATGCGGGCGTTAATTTTTTCAATGGCCGCCGATGGCGGAACTATGACGACGAGGACGGTCTCGTCTGGCCGGACACTTGGTTCAACGCGTTTTGGGGCGATTCAGACGGTGTCGTGTGGATTGGGACAACCCGGGGGATGAGCCGGTTCGAGCTTTCGAAGCAACCGCCCTCACCGCGCGCCGCTCCGGCCTTTGCATTAACGGATATAGAAGTAAATGGCCGATCCGCGAACGCTTCGGAGCTGAGCCGTCCGCTGCCGCCCGGCTCCACGGTGAAGGTCGGCCTCGCAGTGCTTCTTTTCGACCAACGCCAAGGACTGCGATACCGCTACCGGCTGATCGGACTGGATAACGAGTGGATCGATGTGGATCAAGGTTCCGCGGTTTTGCCGAGCCTGAGCCCGGGCCGTTACCGGTTCGAAGCGGAAGCATATCATCCGTGGCGAGGCTGGGTCACTAAACCAGTGGCGATCAGCTTCAGCGTGGAACCGTTCTGGTGGCAGTCTCTCTGGTTCCGGATCTTACTGGCCGCTATCGTGGCAGCGGTCCTCATCGGCTTTTGGCGATGGCGAATCCGGGTTTTGCTGGCCCAGAAAAACGCTTTAGCGATCGCGGTGGGGCAGCGAACCGCAGAAATACGCGACGAGAAGACAACCGTCGAGCGGCAGAAGCAGCAGATTGAGCAACTTCTCGCCGAAACGCAACGCACCAGTAAATTGAAGGACGAGTTTCTGGCCAATATCAGCCACGAGATC
>JAICLJ010000013.1 GCA_025927575.1 Bryobacteraceae bacterium
AAGGCCTACCGGCGCGATTCGGACGTGATCTATCCGCCGGTGGCGGTTGAAGATTTCTGGACGGGTGCTCCGCAAGATTATTACCTGATCGTTTCAGAGCTTGTGGCCTACAAGCGGATTGCCGATGCTGTCCGCTACTGCAGCAGAACCGGAAGACGGCTGCGAATTGTAGGCGACGGGCCGCAGTACCGCGAGTTAAGAAATCTGGCTGGGCCTTCCGTTCAATTTTGCGGACGCGTGCCGGATATCGAGTTGCGCAAGCTTTACGCGCACAGTAGGGCACTGCTCGTTCCGGGGGAAGAGGATTTCGGCATTGCCGCAGTAGAGGCCCTTGCCAGCGGGAAACCGATCATCGGCGTGGGGCGAGGCGGTGTACTCGAAAGCGCACCAAGAATCAATCCGCGAGCGGGGTTTTTTTACCGGGAGGCCGGCGATGAGGGCCTTAGAACAGCAATCGAAGAGTTCGAACAGGAGGAGCAGTTTCTATCGCCAACTGCCATTCGCGCGCATGCGATGCGATTTTCGGAAGAGCGGTTTCGTGAAGAGATGTCGAATGTAATCTTCGACCGCAACTTGCAGAGGGGCCAGACCCACCGCTCTCTCGCGATCGTGGCTCAGTAAAATGCTGCAAACGTGGAACACAGTAACCAAGCCGCGCCCGCCGCGCAGCGGACGAACTAATTTTTCACAGCTTCTTGCTTGTACCGTATTTGCATTAATTGCCGCGGGAACCTTAATGGCGGCCGAGCCTGGTTCGCCGCCTCCGAGCGCATATGCGGGGAGCATGGTTTGCAAAACCTGCCATCCCGATGTCTGGTCGGAGTTCTACAAGAATCCTCATTTCCGAAGCATTGCCAGCGGTAAGGAGGAGCCGAAGAATACGGGCTGCGAGGGATGTCACGGGCCGGCGGCGGCGCATGTGAAGGCGCATGGAGGCAAAGCAACCATTATTTCGTTTCCGCAACTCACACCGAAACAAACGATTGATGCTTGTTTGCGCTGCCACGCGAATACTCTGAGCCGTGCCAACATCCATTCCTCACAACATACCCGCAACGGAGTTGCCTGCACCTCGTGCCATTCGGTGCACAAGGCAGCCACGCCGAAGTATCTGCTTGCCAAGGCCGAACCGGCGCTTTGCTATGGCTGCCACACGAACGTTCGAGCTGATTTCTCGATGCCTTTTAAGCACCGCGTGAATGAAGGATTTATGAAGTGCACCGACTGCCACAACCCGCACGGCTCGTTCGCACCGACCTGGCGGATGGCCGACCGCCCCTCTCTTGTTCACCAGGCTCCGGCAAACGAAGAAGCGTGCTTGAAATGCCATACGGATAAGCGAGGTCCCTTTGCGTTCGAGCACCCGCCAGTGCGGGTAGAGGGCTGCGAGATGTGTCACAGCCCGCACGGATCCACGAACTCCCGGCTCTTGCGGCGGCCGGTGGTGTTTACGCTTTGCCTGGAGTGCCACAACGGGGCCGGGACATTCGGCAGAACGCTTTCGGGCGTACCGAGCTTATCGCGAACCCACAATATGCTCGACCCGAAATATCAGAACTGCACGAACTGCCATGTCAGAATTCACGGCTCGAATTCCGATCCGCTCTTTCTGAGGTGACTGAGATGAGCAAACGGCACCTGGTATTTCTCATCTTTGTCGCAGCGTTTGTCTGCCGCGCTCAGGACACGGTGGCTCCGACGCCCGGCGTCGCGGGCCCGCGCCGCGGCGATGACTGGGGCGACTACAACGTCGTAAATTCGTTCGAAACCGGCTACCGGTTTCTGAGCCTCCGGGGCAATCAGAACAAATATCGGAGCGACGACAATTTCGGCAGCGGCCTCCGGCTGCTTAGTAGCTTCTTCTCCCTGCATTCAAAAGATGGGCACGGATCGCTTTTCGATGAACTGGTGGTTACGACAAACGGACTTGGCGGCGATCCGTATCAGGCGGCAAGAGTATCGGCGGAAAAAAACGGAGTGTACGAATACAACTTTTACTGGCGCGAGAACGACTATTTCAATCCTGGGCTGACTACCGATGACGGTGGAGGCCGGCACCTCCTCGACACCACGCACACCCTGCAGGATCACGATCTCACGCTATTCCCAAAATCGCCGGTGAAACTTTTGTTTGGTTTTAGCCGCAGCGACCAGAGCGGCGCCGGAATTTCCACCGTGCAACTTTTCAATCCGGGCGGAGAGTTCGACACCACCGGGGCCATTTTCCCGATCTTCAGCAATGTAAAGATTGCCCAAAACGATTTCCGCCTTGGGGGTGAGGGGCGTTGGCGCGGGTTTACACTCCACGTGATTCGCGGATGGGAAGATTTCAAGGACGACACGCCGTACCAATTCCGCGGTGTGGCCGTCGCACCCGGAAGCGCAGCCGCGCTCACGTCGTTTTCGCGTTTTGCGCCTTATCACGGCACGAGCCCATATTGGCAAGTAGCTCTGTTCCGAAATTCGCGCCGGCTCAACTTCAATGGGCGCTTTACTTACACGGGAGGCAACCGGGCGTTTCTGGCAAATGAAACGGCGAGCGGAATCAATCAATTCGGAGCGCTGGCGAATCAGCAGATTATTACCACTGGCGACGCGCGGCGGCCGGTGGCGACCGGCAATGTCAACATAACTGCTCCGGTCACTTCGAAACTGACGATCACCGGCAGCACGTCGCTATACAACGTGAGGACAGAAGGCGATAGCGCCTATTTGCAATACAACAACGCGACGCAGGCGAGCAATCTACTCTATTACCAATACCTCGGAATCCGGACATTCCAAACGAATGCGGATGCACTTTATGAAATCCGGCCTTGGCTCGACGTTCACGCGGGATATCTGTTTTCGGATCGAAACATCGCGTCTACGCCGCAAGCTGTGGTTGAAGGAATCAATTCATCGGTTCCGTTTGAACAAATCAATCAGCTTCATTCGGGAATCTTTGGAGTTCAAGTCAGGCCGGTAAACGGATTAGTTGCTTCGTTCGATGGCGAGATCGGGCGAGTTACCCGCCCATTTACGCCCAAAAGTGACGCTGACTATAACACCCTTTCAGGCAGCGTTCGTTATAGCCGGAAGCACCTGAGACTGACGGCGCTGGCGCATACCGACTACAACCTAAATTCGGTGAGTCTGTCATCATACAGCTCTCACGGGCGCACCTATTCAGCATCGGCGTCTTGGATAGTCGGATCGTGGCTGACTCTGGATGCAAGTTATACAAAGCTGCATCTGGATACTTTGGGGGGTATCGCATTCTTCGCTGGACCGCAATTTCTTCCCAACCAGATCTCGGCTTACATCAGCAACATTCATTCCGGAACATTGTCGGCGCAGGTCACCTACAATCGCTTTGATTTCTACGCCGGCTACAGCCACGTGCAGGATACCGGAGACGGCCGCAACGCCCCGATGAATACGGTGCTTGGGCCAACGTTAACTCCATTTCAGGCGGCGCAGACGTTCCCGTTGCGGTTTTTATCGCCGATGGCGCGCATTTCGGTTCGGTTGAGCGAGCGGCTGCGCTGGAATTTCGGCTATCAGTATTACGGCTATCGTGAGAATTTCACGACTGGAAACAACTATCTGGCGAATACCGGCTATAGCAGCTTGATGTGGAGTTTTTAGGCAGTCCATAGACGTGAACGTATTGTGTCTCGATCAGTTTTCAAACATCGGGGGCGGGCAGCGAAGCCTGCTGGATCTGCTGCCTGCGTTTTCTGCGCGCGGATGGCATCCGATTGTCGCGACTCCCGGAGACGGGCCGTTCCCGGAGATGGTTCGCAAAATGGGCTTCCGCACGCACGGGCTGCCGCACGAGGAATACACGAGCGGCGACAAATCATTGCTGCAAATTCTCCGGTATGCCGGACACCTGCCGCGCGCGACGCTGAGTTTGATGAAGTTGGCCCGAACATTGGACGCGGGCGTTATCTATGTAAATGGGCCGAGATTGATGCCGCCAGCCGCTCTGGCTGGCCGGTTGATGGGGATCCCAATTGTGTTTCATTGCCACAACCGGCTGTTCCAGAGATCGGCGATCACGCTGACCGGACGGTCGCTCGAGGTGGCGCGCGCGAACGTAATTGCCTGCTGTGAATACGTGGCGGTTCCGCTAAGGAAGTTCCTCGACCGGGGCCGAATTTCCGTTATCTACAATGGCGTCGAAAAGTTGAGAGACGCGAGTTGCAGACTTCGTAGTGGGATGCCGCGTGTTGGAGTTGTCGGCAGAATCGAATCGGAAAAAGGTCAATTGGAGTTTGTCAACGCCGCGCGGCGAGTCGCAAAACGAATACCCGATTGCCGGTTCGCGATCATCGGCGCACCAATGTTTTCCGGTGACAGCTATTACAAGAAAGTTGTGGCGGCCAGCGCAGGGCTGCCGGTAGAGTTCTCGGGCTGGCAGGATGATATTTCGCAAATCTTCGCGAATCTCGATCTGCTGGTTGTGCCGTCTACGCGAGTAGAAGCGACGACGCGCGTGATTCTCGAAGCTTATAGCGCGGGAGTTCCCGTGGCGGCGTTTGCGTGCGGCGGCATTCCGGAAGTTGTGCGGAACAATGAAACGGGATTTCTGGCGGGGGATCAAACACCGGAAGGATTGGCCGACTGCATTGTCTCCGCCTTGGAGATGCACCCTACTGCGATCACGGAAGTAAGGAATCGGGCAAGGGCATACTGGTCGGAGAATTTTCGATTGGACGCCTACCGGCTGAAAGTATGCGCAGTAATCGATGACGCTGTGCGGCGGCGTATACAGTCGCCAGGATTGCGATATGCATCCACAGATAAGGGCGCAGAATATTTTGATTAAACTGCAAAATAGCGAGGGCGAACAGCAGTGAACGCACCAGGGAGCACATGAGCGCCGCATAAGCCGGCGGGACATTGTTCCCTAACTTCAAAGGCCTTCCTATCAAAACAACCAGAAAGCAAACGAACGGAACAACGCCAATAACACCGCTCGCGGCTAATACTTCGGCGAAAATATTCATGCCTTCGAATTGCTTGGATGCCTCGAAAGAATGCAAGTCTTCGCCATGCAACTGACCGATGGCAAAAGACACGCCGCCGAGGCTCCGCCCGATGGCGGGATGCTCGGCGAAAACATGGAGCGTATCTTCGAAGGAGCTTTCGCGCTCGACTACCGAATGCGCCGCGGTATCGGAAAGGCCGGTGCCGTTCAGAAGCATCAGCATTGTGGCGGGATTGTCTCGCAATTCCTTCGCCGCCGCACCAATTGCGATAGTAAGAAGCCCTATCACGGCTAACGACGGGGCCAGCGCCCGCGCGTGCCGCCACACGATGCGGAGCTTACCCAGGTCTTTCAGGAAGAATAGCCAGGGAGTCAGTTGCGCCACAAAAATCTCGGCTATGACAAACACGATGCCCATTCGGCTGGACGAAAGCAGAATGCCGACTAAGGTTAGCCAATAGATAGATAGCAGCGCGCCTGGCGACATCAGTTTCGTACGCGCGCGCCGCAGCGAACCGGCAAACACAAAGCCGATGAGCAGATAGGTGGCAAAGTACGACGGCTCGTAGCTAAAGCCGTTGACGCGAGCCAGGCGGCCGGGAATCCACCACTCGGTTACCAGCGGCGTTGCTAAACCGAATAGCGGGAGGCAGAACTGAATGATGCCGCACACCGCAATAACGGCGAACGACCACGCATAGCAGCGAACGATCCACACTAGCGCGGGCCCATCATCGCCGAAGAGATAGACAAACGAATAGACAATGGCGATGTTCAGAAGCAGCCAGAAGCAATAGCCGAGGCTTTTCGGCCAAAAGCCGGTTATAGGAACAAAAGCGAATTGAAAGAGGAGCCACAAGCAAACCGGAATGGCTCCAAGCAACGGCAGTCGTACCCCTCGCGCCGCTCGCAGTGCGGCGAGGAGAATGAGAACCGGCGCGATGATCTGACAGAAGCGGATATTCGGCCCAATCTGCGCTACGAGAAAGATATCGAACGAACTGGTGAGTATGATGAACGTTGCGGCGGCAATCGCGATGAGGCGCAAGGGCCCACTGAGCGGGAAATTTGCGCGCCTTGTCACCTCCATAGCGGATGCCATAGTTCGCTTCAATGAACTCCTGTGGCTGAAAGATCTTTCGGCCACAGATTCCGCCATACCGGCAAGCTATGCGCCTGAAGCGTAGCGGCCATGGCGGCGACAAGAAAGAGAGTCGTAAGCGATGTAGCCGCGGCTGCGCCGGTGGCGCCAAGAACCGTATTCGCCAAGATCATGAGAGGCAATGCGATGACCACGTTGCGCACCATGATGCGCGTGAACACGCGATCCATTTCAAAGACAAGCATTGTTTGCGTGCCTAATACATTCGTCATCGCAAGGAGAAACGGCAACGGCGAGAGCCATTCAAGCACAGGAGCGGATTGCGCGAAAGAAGGTCCCAGAACGATGTCGCAGATGGGGCGAGCGAAAAAGAATGTTACGAACGAAATCAGCAGCGCAAATACGCCCATCGCTACGAAACTTTGGCGAATCAGGCGTAGCGCGTGATCCTTTGACCGCATCTTGATGCCAGTCAAATGCGGATAGAGCGCTTGGCCGATAGGGTTCAAGGCCGAAACCGCTGCTTTGATCAATTTATCCGCCGCGCTGAAATATCCAACCTGAGTTTGACCTGCTGTGAAGCCCAAAATAACAGTCACGTTTGACGTAGATACAAAGAGAGCTGAGCCGGAGAGAAAGAGGGGCCACCCTTGTTTAAGGCTGTCGATGATGTCGGACCAGGAAGGCTTCCGCCACGTTAAACGCGCGCCTTTTATCAGCCACGGTAACGCGAGAACGGCGGCTACGACCTCAACACTCGCTTGAATGGCTCCGGCCGTGACGTAATCCGCTGGGCGCCGCACAAACAGTAAGAGCGCGGGCACGGTGAACAGCCGAGCCGTTCCAACCAACGCAGCCGCCAACTTCAGCTTTTCCAAACCTTGAAACAGCCAGAGCGGAAACATAGCTGTGCCGAAGACATACAGGAAGGTGACGGCAAAGAGGGGCGCCGCATGATGCAGTTGAGGAACGAGGGCCACTAGAAGTGCAAAGAGCAAGCCGTTGGCGCACATCAGCAGACATTTGGCGCAAAGCGTTGCCCAGAAGATGCGTGACACGCCGGCTGCATCAGTCCCGCAGGCAGCAATTGCCCTGGTGGCGCTGAAATTGAATCCGTAATCGGTTGCGAAATCGAAATACAGCACAATCCCTTGCGCGAACGACACCATGCCGAAATAAGTGGGGCCAAGCACGCGGACCAGATAGGGAACAGTGATCAGCGGCGCCGCGTAGCTTAACATCTGAACCACGCTTAGAGCGAGAATGTTTTCCGCCAGAATGCGCCGCGATCGCATGCGTTACATCCGGCCGGCGGACACATGACGCATCAAAACCCAGAAAGACGTGCCCATTGCGGCAAAGACTGTGCAGGCCAGGACAATCCAAGTCCGCGGAGGCCAGCTCTTTTTCTCCGGAGTAATTGCCTTGTCGATGATCTGCAGCGGCGATCCTGCGTTGGCTTCGTCGAGCCGCGCCGCTTCATACTGCCGGGCCAGAGCTTCGAAAAGCGCCTCGTGATACTTCACGTCCCGGTATTTACGAAGGTACTTCAGCGCCGCCTCCGGAAGTTGCTCCACCGGTACCTCGGGCTGACCGGCGACGTGATTTCCTTGTTGCAACTTAGTCAATTCTGCCTGTAGAGCGCCAATCTCGCGCTTCACCATCTGAAATCGCGGATTATCCTCGGTCACGTATGTCTTCAATCCTTCAAGCTGTGCCCGCCGGCTCAAAATCTCAGCCTGCAATTGCGAGGCCGAGCGAATCATGGCCTCGGCTTGTCCGGTGGGCACTACCAGGCCCGTGGATTGCTGGGTATTCTTCAGCGCGATTTCAGCATCGGCGAGCTGCTCCTTCTGGATCGCAAGTTGGCGCTCGAAAAAGAGGCGCCTCGTTTTCGCGTCGATCAAAGCAGCGTTTGCGTCATGCTTCGACAGCTCTTCCACATACGCATTCGCTAGTTTAGCGGCGCGGCTGGGGTTGCGGTCATCGACCTGAATATAAATGAGCGTGTCCTTACCCGCGCGTATGGTGGTGTTGCGAGCCAAATGCTTTCGCGCTGCATAGTAGTTTTGGTCGCCATAGACCTGCTTCAGATGAAAACCATCGATGAGTAAATCGGCAATGGTGCGGCTTCGCAAAATACCAACATACAAATCGGAAGCATTTCGAAGTCCGAAGCCGGACAGGAGACTCAAGCCTGAAATCGCGGCATTGCCTCCGCCGCTAAGCTGTGCGAGAGTCGACATGGAGGGCTGCGATTGCTGCGGCGTTACGATTACGGCTTCAGCGGTGTACTTCACTGGCAGCAGGAAAGCAAGGGCGGTAGAGGCTAGCGCCGCAATCAAGACGACTTTGCCGATCGTGCGCTTGCCGCGCGAAAGGGCCGACAATAATTCGAGAAGGGAAATTTCTCCTCGACGGGCTTCGCTCCATGACGGGCCGGCAATGGTTTCGATTGGATCGGTTTCCTTGGTGTACATGTTGCGAACGCGCCCGTCTAGATCTCAACGCAGTACGTTTATAGCGGCGGCCCCAAGGCCAAAGCCGGTGAGTATCTGGGACCAGTCGGTCAGATTCCGGACAAGGCTCGATTTATTAATGACAGTCGGCATCACAAGCGTATCGCCGGGGAACATCTGAAGAGAATCGAATCCTTTAGCGAAGAAAGGGGAGTTTGCGCTGTGGCTGACAACCGATCCGTCCGCACGAATGACAAAGGCGTGGCCGCGATCGGCGTAGCGGGTTGGACCGCCTGCCTGCTTCAGATAATCGCCGGCGCGAAAATCTTCGCGAAAGAGGAACGAGGCCTGCTCAAATACATTGCCGACAACGCTTACCGTGGAGGGACGGCTCGGCACATAAAGGCGATCGCCATTTTCGAGCGGTATATCGGGAAGCGCATCCACACCGTGCCCGTTTGGGTCGATATCGAGAACGATGCGCCCGTTCATGGATACCTTCCGCAGCCGTTCAATCAATTCGTGCTGGCTGGCGACGGAAGTTTGAGCGGTTGCGGCTTGTTGCGGCGAAGTGACGCGGCTCGAGAGATTCGCGGTGGCTTCACTTGCCTCGCGCTCATATTGGTCGAGAAAATCTTCGTACCGTTTCTGTTGGACGCGGCGCGTAGATTCGCGGGTAAACTGGGCTCCGTACAGGTACGCTTTGGGGGTTAGTCCTCCGGCACGTTCCACTACTTGCCGCAACGTCTCTCCGGGAAGCAACGTGTAAGCGCCGGCCATAGTGATTTCGCCTTCGATGCGGACTTCCTTTACTTGCTGTGTTTGCGGAATGGAAAAATCGGCTTTGGAAAAGATAGTAACGATGTCGCCAGGTTCGAGCAGCGCGTCTTGCGATCTATCGCCACCAAGAACGAGCTTCCCGAGATTGAATGGAATCTTGCGCGTTTCGAGCGTCTTGGGATCGGTGCGTTCCAGCACGGCATATTCCCAATTGATTTCCGGCGCAAGCGGCTGTACCGTATTTCGGGGGATGAAAGTTCGAATAGGCGGCGTGTTGTCGAGTTCCGTCGCCGCGCCGAGCGACGTATCCCCCTTCGTGTTTTGGTGCTGATCCTTATACGCGATGGGTACGAGTCCGTCGGACGTGGATTGCTGGGGCTGGCTTTCCGGCTTTGTGGGAGATGCGTTCATGCTGCCATCCAAATTTTCGGGAACTACCAGCGAGTTCCGCTCCTTCCAGTAATCGCGCGTGAGAAGCGATTCCCGATTCGGAATCAAGTCGCTGAGACGCATTCCTTCTTCCCAGGGAAATCGCCCGGAATCGGCCACATTTCCACGCAGGATCACCGTGTTTTCAAACCGCGGCACCAGCGGCATAAGTCGGATGATATCCCCGTTATGCAATTCGGTGCCAAAGCCCGCGGCGTTCATAGGAACGCGGAGGACCTGTAGCGAGGAACCTTTAACCACACGCTCCAAAATGATTTGACTGGTAGCGGCAAGTGGCGAAGGGCCGTCGGCTAGATGAAGCGCGTCACCGAGTGTTGTGGGCCCACAGAGTTCATAAATACCGGGATGCTCGATGCTGCCGAAGATAGCGACTTGGGGGCCTGCCGGTGGAATCAGAATCACATCGCCCGAAAGCAATTGCGCGTCCTTGGTCTTATCGCCGTGTTGCAGCAGTGCATAAAGATCGAACTCGCGGATGGTGCGGTTACCGCGCTTCAATTCTATTTTGCGCAGTGAACCGTGAGCTGATGGACCTCCGGAAGCGAACACAGCATTGACCAGGGTACTGAGCGAACTGACAGAATAGCTGCCCGGGCGTCGAGCGTCGCCGACAACGAATATCTGGATGGTGTGCAAACGGCCGAGCGTGACGCTCAGATCGAAGTTCTTATACATACGCGACAGACTTCTTTTGAGCGCATCCGCAGCCTGCGAATAATTCAGACCCGCGACAGCGACTGGGCCCGTATCGGGCAGGACAACATCGCCTGTGCGAGAGACGATTAACCGCCGCACCGCATTAAACTGACCCCAGATGGACACCTGTAATTCGTCGCCGGGCGCAATGAGATAGTCGGAACCGACGGGTACACGATCTACGGGCGCGAACGTGGCGGGCACGCCTTCAAAGAGAGAAGCTCCGAAGATGGAAAGCATGGTGCCGGTAGCTTGCGCGACATAGCGCTGAAATTCCGTCGGAGGTTCTTTTTCGTAGCGAACCGGCACGGCGGCCGGCATTGAACGCGCGCGCCCGCCTTCCCACTCGTCTTGCGAATAGGGTTGCGTCGACAGACTTGGCGGGGCTGCCGCCGGGAAGCCACTCCAGTCGTAGGGATTGTACGAAGAATAAGCCGGCGAAGTGTTTGCCGGAATGCAATCCGCAGTCGGATCGCCATAGTCAGCAGGAGTGCAGACAGGAGATTGGCCGGCTCGGCCGGGAATCATGGATGTAGCGGCCGCCCTGCCCGCCACGCTTGAAGGATAGGCCGGTGATTGCGCAAAGAGCGAACCGGCAGCGATGAGCCCGAGGGCGCAACAACGGATGATGCAGCCGGGAAACGAAGCGGGAAAGGAGGACCGCCAGTTTACCTGCTGCCAGCGGCCTTCCTTGCCAAGCAGCGGGATGAATGTATGTTTCACTTACCTGCTCAACATTTTGCGGTTTTATGAGACGAATTACTACTGCCTGAGAGGCTCGAACACTTGTTTTTACAACGGTTTTACATTTTGGTCGAAGTTGACTCGCGGTAACGCCGCTAATCCGCCAAAGAGAATAAATAAGTGATGAGCGCGTCTTCGTCGACCTTCGAAAATTGATAATGCGGCATGATCGATCCGGGCGATAAACGCTGGGGATCGGCGAAATGATCTATTACCCATTGGTCGCTGCGGCGGTTTACCAATCCGTTTAGCGGGGGCCCTACGCCGCCTCCGCTTCCGTTCACTTTATGGCAGCTAATGCAGCCGCTGACCACGAAAGTTTGGGAGCCGACGATGTATTGGGCAGACATTCTCTTGAGTAGAGATACCGAGTCCGGGCGCACATTTTCAACGAATAACGAGAGCGCGTTTAGCTTGGGCAAAGAGAGATGAAGAGGAGCCGCCGAAGGCTCCGGACTTCTGAAGTGTTGAATCAGCCATTCCTTCGGATGTTGTACGCCCGCGTGGCCGAGATTGGGTCCGGCCTTGGGAGTTCCGACCAACAAATTATGGCAGGAGCCGCAGCCGGAAGAATGGAAATAGCCGAATCCGGCAATCTGCTCCGGAGGAATCTGCGCCCACTGGGCGGCTTCACGGGGCACGCGTGATGAGTGAACTGATGTCGGTGTCGACCGTTCGGCGGTGGCGGTCAAACCGGCCCAAATGGAAAACGCAAGCAGCACCGCGGCGGCGGCCTGGACTCGCCCAGTTAGCATTCGCCTATGCAGGCGATCCGCAAAAGGCAGGATGATAAGCGCCACGATTGCGAGCGTCGGCAGAACAACCGTGCCAACCACTTCCATTCTTCCTTGAAAGATTTTCAGCAACTGGAACAGAAACAGGAAGTACCATTCGGGGCGAGGAACATAAGAGGTGTCGGTCGGGTCGGCTATTCGTTCTAGCGGGACTTCGAGAAATGCGGCAGCGGCAAATAAGAGAACGAATGCGATGAACACTGCGATGACATCGCGGAACGCCTGCTTTGGATAAAATTTCTGCGTATTGCCATTGTCGGTCGGCGCGGCAGCCGCTCCGTGACGCCTCACGAGATAGATATGAAATGCAATGAGAAGGCCAGTGACTCCCGGCAACAAAAGCGTGTGCAGCGCGTAAAAACGCGAAAAAGTGACAACGCCGATTCCGTTCGCAGCTCCGATCAACTGCGTTAATAGCGGTCCAGCGAAGGGTACGCCTGCCATGATTTGCGCGGTAACAACTGTGCCCCAATAAGCACGGTTGTCCCAGGGGAGCAGATAACCTGTCAATCCGAAGGCAAGCGTCAAAAGAAGAAGCGCGATGCCGGCAATCCAGGTCGCCTCGCGAGGGCGTTTGTATGCGCCGTAGATGAACACTTGCGCCATGTGAAGAAAGACAGCAACGATCATTAGGCTGGCTCCCCAGTGGTGCAAGCCGTGAATCATCTTGCCGGCGGTAACTCTTTCGAGAATGTACGATACGCTCCTGTAAGCATCGCCGGGCGTAGCCGCGTAGTTAAATGCGAGCAAGATGCCGGTCAACATTTGCGTCAGAAATAGAAACAGGCAGACGCTGCCGAATACTTGTGGCCAGCCGCTCGACGCCGGAATGTCTTCGAAGAGGAAGTGACGGCACGCCGCGCCAACTCCGGTGCGCTCCTCAAGCCACTCCCCTGCCTGATAGATTGCGGCTTTCATTGATCTAAGAATTTTTGGCGCGTTCAATCGGCCCAAGCCACAGCCTGTCCGCATCTACTTTGACGGCATAGCGATCAAGAGGACGATCGGCGGGCCCGGAGACGACATGGCCGTCCTCGCCAAACACCGAGCCATGACACGGACATACGAACTCTTTTCGATTGGCTTGCCAGTGATAGGCGCACCCAAGATGAGTGCATCGCGGGGAGAATGCTGTGACATCCATGTGGTCGTCGATCACAACCCATGCCGTAGCCCTTTCGTTTTGTAGCCGCCAACCGTCTTCGCGGCTTCGGCTAAACGAGACTTGTTGAGGCGCTCCGGGTTGCAGGTCGGAAATATCGCCTGCATCGGCCCAGCCGGTATCCTCTGCTTGTGGATTGCCCAGTAGATATGTGCTGACCGACGTAGCAAATACACCTCCCATAAGAGATGCGAGTGTACAGATGGCTCCGGTAATGAATCCGCGGCGGTTGATTCCGTTCGATTTCCTCATCGTTTGTTCCATAGCGTTTTTGAGCCTCATGTTGCCGCCTGAGGCGCCGGCTCGATTACGATGCTATCGGGAAAGCGGTTCTGAGCTGTCGCGGGCTTGTAAAAGATCGGTAACTTCGGCCTGCCGCCGCACGATTTTACAAAGCTTTTGCAAATTGGCAGCGGGGCATGGTTGGCTAGGAAGCGCAAACCGGTCACGCTGGGATTGCTTGCCTGTGTGTTGCCGCTTCGCATATCGATTACTCGCCGTGTTGTTTTGCGGTGTTCTTGCCGCGCGTGCGAGTGAGAAAGCGCACGTGGCTCCGGTATATGTTCCGCTCGATAGCTGGGTTTATCCTGCGTTGAGACGCTTGGCGGCGATGGGATATGCGCCGGACGAGGAGCGATTGACCGCCCCGTGGACGCGCGAGCAATGCGCGATGCTAGTCGAAGAAGCCGAAGATATTGCTACTCGGCACAGCACAAAGGTTTCCGCAGGCGCAATGAACGGCGAGGCGCTGCGGCTGATCGCGGGACTAAGAGCAGAGTTCCCGAGTGAGCCAAGCAGTGGCGCCAGCGCGCAGATGGAATCAATCTACACAAGATTCACGCAGATCAACGGCCAACCGCTGCGCGACAGCTACCATTTCGGGCAGACTCTGAGAGACGACTATGGCCGCCCATACGGACAAGGCGCAAATGCCGTAAATGGCTTCTCGGCGTATGGAACCTGGGGCCGCTTTTCGGGTTACTTTCGCGGGGAATATCAAAATGCAGGGGGCCGACCGCCGTACGATCAAAATGTCCAGAATATTATCGGCGCCATAGATGGAGTTCCCGCTCACCCCCCGCTTGGCTTGCCATCGACAAGCCGCTTCGATCCCTTGGAAATGTATGTTGGCGTGAATCTGCCCGGATTCGATGCGACGTTCGGAAAACAGAGCCTCGCCTGGGGGCCGGGAGACGATAGCGGATTTCACTTCAGTAATAATGCGGAACCCATGTACATGCTGCGGCTCTCGCAACGGATGCCATTCGTGCTTCCGGGGCCGCTGCACTTTCTCGGTCATATTCGTACGCAATTTCTGGTGGGCAGGCTCACGGGGCACTCTTACCCGCAGAAGCCGTTTATCAATGCGCAGAAGATTACATTGCAACTGACGGCAAGCTTCGAAGTAGGGTTCACGCGCAGCTCACTTTTCGGCGGCGCAGGACACCCGCTGACGGCGCGTAGCATTGCGAACAGCTTCTTCAGCGCCGCGAGCACCGGCAGCACAGCGTTCGGTAGTTCGAACGATCCAGGTGACCGAAGAAGTGGTTTCGATTTCGTCCTGCATGTGCCCGGCTTAAAGCGCTATCTCACCATCTATTCGGATTCTCTTGCCGATGACGAGCCGAATCCGTTGGCAAGCCCGCGCCGGTCCGCCTGGGGGCCGGGATTGTACCTGACGGAAGTGCCAGGATTGAGACGCATGGATTTTCGGTTTGAAACATATTCGACGTGGCTGTATAGAGGCGACCCGGGCGGCCAGTTCTTTTATTGGAACGATCAATATCGAGATGCTTACACCAATGACGCCAATGTGTTCGGAAGCTGGGTGGGACGCGATGCCAGGGCGTATGTGGCGTCTTCCACTTATTGGTGGTCGGCGAAAGATAAGGTTACCGCTATGTACCGTCAAACAAAAACCGGCAGCGAATTCCTACCCGGCGGCGGAACGCAGACGGACATTTCATTAGATGCGCAATGGCAGTTGCATCCTAACTTTTTGGGCACGGCATTCGTGCAGTATGAGCGGTACTTTGTGCCCGCGCTGGGCGGCCCTAAGAGGGATGTCGCGGCCGGGCTCGGGTTCACATTTTACCCGAAGCAGTGGGTGGTGAGAACCCGGTAGCACCAAAGTTTTACAGATTGATTGCAAACGCTTCGCATAAAAGAGCGCGTCGCCCGATAGCTTACTTGCATGGGCACACTTGCATGCGAGCGGGCAAATCAAGAAGCGGCACGAGACGAAGCCGGCGGAGTGTTTCCAACAGCTGATCCTTTGAAGGCTTCCGCTCCGCTGCCGTTTCATCGCGTTCTATTTCCTTATGGCTTCCCTCTTCATGTGAGGGCGAATCACAATGCGATTCTTCGCGCCGCCGAAACCTGTTGGGGAAGCTATCGCCGTATCTTTAGGGAGCCACCGCTGGAGCTGCGATTTTTTGTATCGGAGGCTTCGCCGAACCAGGTGCCGCCTGCCCCTGTGTTCCGCGCGCAGGCAAATTTGCTCACAATCGTTGCGGATGGAAATCACTATGGGTGCTGCGATCTCGCGGCGGGCTTCGGTTTCGCGTATGTCACGGCCACGGCGGTAAATCACGCGGACTATCTGCGCTATCACTTCCTGGAGAGCATGGCGTATAGCCTCCTCGATACGCGCCATCTCGCGGCGATACATGCAGCTTGTATTGGTCGGCGCGGCCGTGGCGTTCTATTGGCGGGGGAATCGGGAGCGGGAAAGTCGTCGCTCGCCTATGCCTGTGCGCGGCGGGGCTGGGCGTACATTTCAGATGACGCAAGCTCAGTGGTCTTGCGGAAGCAAGGCCGCACCGTAGTGGGGAATCCGCGCGCATTTCGCTTCCGTCCCGAAGCGACGACGCTCTTCCCCGAATTGAAAGGCCCGCTGCATGCCCACAGAGGGAAACCGACGATTGAGGTGGAGACCAAACGGCTGCCACACGTGAAGGTTGCGTATGAATACACGGTGGACCATATCGTCTTCTTAAATCGCTATGCTGGGAATGACGGATCCCCGCAACTGACGCCGATTTCGAGCCGGGGTTCCCTGAAACGTCTGTTTCAGAATCCCTGGCCCTCAGAGCTGGCAATAAACCAGCATAGGGATACTGCGATCGAGCGCCTTCTAACCGCTCCGGCATACGAGCTGCGCTACCGGGACTTCGATGCCGCCATCGATCTGCTCGATACACTTATTCCGGTTGACGAACTATGACGCCGTCAGCGGAAGGCGCTTCCATTCCGGGTTACGCAAAGGCGCTGCTTCAACTCTTAAACTTTGAACACCGGGACGGGAGCGGGCTGGGCCGCTTGAACGATTGCGAATGGAGACAACTACTGGAGCTGTGTGATGAATCGCAGCTCACGCTTATCCTGGGGGATCTTGGCCGCTCCTTTCTTCCGCTCTGGGTCAAGGCCCGCATTCAGAGAAATGCCGCCGGCAACGCGGTTCGCTTCGAGCGACTCATGTTGGCGACTGTCGAAATTGCGCGATGGCTTACGGCAAATTCGATTGAGTTTGCCCTGCTTAAAGGACACACGCATACGCCTGCGTTTACGGTGGATCCTCTGCTGCGGGCGCAAAACGATATCGACATCTGGTGCCTGCCGGGGGAGGTGCTTCGCGCGCGCGATGTTTTGACGCATCACGGGTACCGGCATTCCGGCAAATCAAAGGGCCGTCATCTCGATCCGCTGATTCGAGAGTCGAGTTGGACCTGGACAGGCGATTACTTCGCTCCCGATCTTCCGATTCCAGTCGAACTGCATTATCAGCTTTGGGATCGAGATTTTGAGCGTATTGCCGGTCCGGACGAGCGCGAAATCTGGGAGCGGCGGCAAGACTCGCTTCTCGATGGGTATCCGGTTGCCACGCTTGATTTGGTGGATACGCTGGCTTTTGCGGCGCTTCATCTGATGATGCACATTTTCCATGGCGACGTTCGTTTGCAGCGTGCTTGGGAAATCGGGCGCTTCCTCGAACATCATGCTCGTGATGACGTGTTCTGGAACCGCTGGCAGAGTCTGTATACCGCCGAGGCGCGGCAAGTACAAACGATCGCTTTTTGGTTGACCAGTTATTGGTTCGGCTGCAAGCTTCCCAATGTCCTTCAGGCCAACCTGGAATTTCTTCCATTGAATGTGCGGCTATGGATTTGCCGCTATTGTTTCTCCCCGATCGAGTCGCTGTTCTCCGCGAACAAAGACGAACTGTGGCTGAACCTGGCCTTAATTCCGTCTCTCCGCGGGAAGATTGGAGTAGCGAGACGCCGGCTGTTTCCTGTTCAAGCCGCAGGCGGTGGAGACAGGGAGCAGCCGGGAGCCAGATCGTTTGCAGCCAAAGCCGGGCATCACATCGGCTTGCTGCCGCGCACGTTTTGCTCGGGATTCCGATGGCTGCGGATGCAGAAATAGGCTACTTCGCCGCAGAAATTGTTTTCACGTGCAGGATTTGCGCATCCTGATCATATTTACCGGTGATGCGAACGCGCTGGCCGGCGAACGGGCGCACCTTTTTGCCGTCTTCAATCACATACACTTTCTTAGATGACGGATCGAGTAGCGCGAAAGAATCGCCGCTCTTCACACAAGCGAGCGTACACTCTTTGGCCGTCTTGGCATGTTGTGCCTCCATCATGTTTTCGTGGGATCCCATCTGGGCGCACTGCTTATCCATGATGTCGCCTTCGAAGGTAGTTTCCTTCTGGGCGAAAAGCAATGATGAACCCAGCAGAACTATGGTGAGGGATAGAGCAAGTTTCATGTCTCCATGCTAAGGACGAAAGCGGCGGAAATAATTTACGAATTTGTGAATGGTTTGTGAAGATTATCGAGGCTCAGCAAGCGAAAGTTCCCATCCCGCCGCCAGTTTAGGCCTTTACACATTGTTTACATGGCATGAACAACGTGACCTGCCGGAAGTTCCCATACTAGAGCAGTATTCCATCCGAAAGCGCATCTGTGTGCGTTCGGTTTTATCGGCGTCATGCAAAAGAAAAAGGTCCTGTTCTTCTTCCCCGCGTTCTCCAGCCAGGAGGCGACCGCCCCGTTAGCGATCCTCGCGGTTGCAACACCGCTGCTCCGCGCTGGATACGAAGTTTGCATCATTGACTCCACCATTACGCCCGGTTTCAAAAAGCAGGTCTTGAAGGAACTGGCGAATTCCCTTTGCCTTGCTGTGTCGCTGGTTACCGGGCCGATGATCCGCGAAACCTTTGAAATCGCGAAAGCGGCGAAGGAGGCATATCCGGACAAGCCGGTGGTGCTCGGCGGGTGGCATCCTTCATTGCTGCCTGATCAGACCCTTGCCTGTCCATACGTCGATGTGGTGGTGAAGGGCCAAGGCGAAGACGCAATGCTCAAGATCGTGCAGCACATTGAGGCAGGGATGTCCTTCGAAGGGATTGACGGAGCGGGATACAAAGAAGACGGCCGGCTGAAGTTCAATGCGCCGCGGGCATTGAAGCCGATTCGGGAACTGCCGCCGAAGGCGTATCATCTCGCGGACTTCGATGCTTACGAGCGAGTCTGCGGGCGGCGATGGGCGATGTATACGTCAAGCCTTGCTTGTCCGTTCAATTGCGCGTATTGCACCAACGAGGGACTCTACGGACGTAAATGGAACGCGCTCGAAGCCGACCAGGTCGTCGAGGAAGTCTCAGATTTGGTGAGGCGCTACCGGCTGAGCCTGCTTTGGGTGGTGGACGATAACTTTTTGGTCGACCGCAATCGGGCGGTGAAAATTGCAGAGGGCCTGATTCGAACCGGTGTCAAATTCGATTGGAGCATTCAGGCCTCTACGAATCTGGTGACGCGTTTCTCGGTGGAGGAACTGACCCTGCTCCGGCGCGCGGGGCTGTCGCAGGTGGCGCAAGGTGCGGATTCCGGATCACCAAAGGTGTTGCACCTGATGAATAAAGATTTTCAGAAATTGGAGACGATTTATCAGGCAGCCGACAAGCTGAGCCAGGCCGGAATCCGACCGTCATTCAATTTGATTTTTGGTTTTCCCGGCGAGACCGATAAAGAACGGCGCGAATCGATTCGCCTGGTGATGAACATCTGCCGCAAATATCCAACGGCTGAGTTCTGGACCAACATCTTTACGCCGTATCCGGGAGCGCCAATAATGAATCGCGCGTTCGAACTTGGTATCCAGGTACCGAAAAAGTTTGAAGATTGGGCCGATTTCTTTCCACGCTATACGGTGTTGCCGTGGCTCAGCGGAAGCAAGCATCGGCGCGTGCAGCGTATGCGCGAGTACATGCGCGTGGCATTCAACCGCGTTCCGATCGGCGTTCAAAAAAAGCACCCGATCACGAGGATGGTTCATCGCACTATCAGTTTGCCGGCACGATGGCGGCTCGATCACGATATCTACGGCGCGCCGGTGGAGTTGTGGCTCAAGAACCAAGTGAACAGAGTCCTCCAGCCGCCAAAGCCGAAGGTAGATGCGCAACTGCTTTCCAGCGAGGTTGTGTCTTGTTGAGCGATCGTCCACGTAAGGTCGTTCTCCTCTCGCCCCCGTATGAAGGCAAGGTTTTCGGACCGCCGCTAGGGGTGCTAAGCCTCGCTGCGGCTATTCGCGAGCAAGGCTTTCTGCCGGTCATTATCGATGGCGCCACTACCTCAAACTTTCTCGATGCCGTCATTCACGAAGTGGTCGATGCGTTCGTCTTTGGCGTATCGGTGTTGACCGGACCAATGATCCACGATGCCATCGCCGCAAGCCGGGCGGTACGGCGAGCGCGTCCCGATCTGCCGATTATCTTCGGCGGCTGGCATCCCACGCTAACCACCGCTCAGACATTGCGCGAAGATTTCGTCGATGTTGTCGTGCGTCACCAGGGTGAGCGCACGTTAATGGAAATCTTGCAGCGGCAATTGAAGGGATCGAGCCTCGACCTGGTGCCTGGATGTTGGTTCAAGCGGAATGGAGAAATTGTCGCGAATGCCGATCGGCCCGCGACGCCACTCAGCGCGTTGCCTTCGCCCGCTTACGATCTGGTCGACTTTGAAGCTTATGCTCATGTGACGGGCGGCCGCAAGCTTCCCTACGCCACCAGTATCGGTTGCCCGTACGCGTGCAATTACTGCACGGACATGGTCTTCTATAATCGCCGCTTCAATCCGCTGGAAGTATCGGGCGTCGTGGATGAGGTCGTGGAACTGGTGCGAACGCTCCAACTGGATGAGATTGCGCTTGTGGATTCCAACTTCCTGGTTGATACGCACCGTGTCTTGGCCATTGCGCGGGGCTTTGCGGAGAGCAAAGTCAAATTCAAGTGGACGTTTCAAGCTTCAACCGATCTCTTGTGCCGCATCAGCGATGAAGATGTGCGCCTGCTGGCGGCAAGCGGCGTAAGCCACATCGGATTCGGCACGGAATCGGCATCGCCCGATGTCCTGCGAAAGATGAACAAGGCTCATCAGAAGATCGGCGATATGTTCGAAGCGGCGCGTAAGTGTCGGAATGCCGGCATTCGCGTGACCTACAACCTGATCTTCGGGTATCCCGGAGAAGAGGAACAACACCGCAGGGAAACGCTGCGCGTAATGGGAGAAATCGCGGAGCGGTTCGATAATGTGACGTTTTCACCGAACCTTTTCACCCCGTACCCTGGCGTTCCCATCTGGCCGGAATTAATCGAAGCGGGGTTGCGCGAACCGCAGTCGTTAGAAGAATGGGCATCCGTCGGATTGGGGCAGACGGAGCTGCCCTGGCTGGACGACAAGGACGGCATGGCGCTTCAGCGCGGAATGTCGTATTTTCTGTTAGCGAACCAGCTCGGCAAAACAGCGCGGAAGTCCCGATCCGCCGCAGGCAGAACGGGAATGCGCTTGCTGCAGAGACCGCTTCACTGGCGGCTCAAACATCATTTCTTCAATTTCCCCATTGAGCTGTGGGTCTCGATGGCGAAACATTGGCTGGTAATGCGCCGGTCCTTATTGACTGGAGATCCGCTCGGGCGCGAATTGCGCGAGGTGCATTGATGCAAATGGATGTCCTAATCACACACAGCAATCACCTCTGGTATGACGAAAAGCAGCGGGAGAAGATGCAGCCGTACCCGCCGCTGCAAACGCTGCTTGCTGCCGCCGTGCTTCGCCACGAAGGCCTGCGCGTTGAGGTTTGCGATGTTACGCTGCGGGCAGCAGAAGCGCGCATTGCACAGGCGATAGCTCGCATGGCCCCGTGCCTCGTGGTCGTTTGCGAAGACGATTTCAACTTTCTGACAAAGATGTGCCTGCTGCGAAATCGCGAGCTGGCTTTCTCCACGGCAAGAACGGCCAAGGCCTACGGTTGCCGGGTTGCAGTTCACGGTTCCGATTCCTCCGATCACGTCTCTACGTATGTAAAAGCCGGGTTTGACTATGTGTTGATTGGCGAGGTGGAGGAAACCCTGCGGCAGTTGGCAACGGGAACGCCGCCGGAAGGCATCGACGGACTTGCATATGTCGAAACGGAAAGCGGCCGCCTTCGCTTTACCGCGCCGCGCCATGTTCGCGAGCGGCTCGACGATCTCCCACTACCTGCTTGGGATCTGATCGACATGGAGCCGTACCGTGAAGCATGGCTAAAACATCACGGCTATTTTTCAATGAATCTGGTGTCGAGCAGAGGTTGTCCTTACCGCTGTAATTGGTGTGCGAAACCGATTTACGGCAACCACTATCGCGTGCGCTCTCCGCGCGCAGTCGCCGAAGAAATGAGTTTTGTGAAGAAGCGGTTTGCGCCGGAACATATCTGGTTTGCCGACGACATCTTCGCACTTTCCGCTCAATGGACGAGTGAGTTTGCCGCTGCGGTTGAAGATCTGAACGCTGCTATTCCGTTCAAGATGCAATCTCGCTGCGACCTGATGACGCGCTCCACCGTGGCCGATATAAAGCGCGCTGGATGCGTGGAGGTTTGGATGGGAGCCGAATCGGGATCCCAACGCGTTCTCAATGCCATGGATAAGGGAATCCGAGTAGAGCAGATCCATCAGGCGCGGCGCAATTTGAACGCCTATGGAATTCGAGCTTGTTGGTTTCTGCAATTCGGATATCCGGCGGAGGATTGGGAGGATATCGAATCGACGATTCGCATGGTGCGCGCTACACGGCCGCACGACATCGGCGTCTCAGTTTCCTATCCGCTCCCTGGCACTAAGTTTCATCAGCTCGTTTCCGCGGAACTGGGAAAGAAAGCGAACTGGTCCGAGAGTGGTGACCTGACGATGATGTTTCACGGGCCGTTTTCAACGGAATTATACCGGGCGATTGCACATGCACTCCATCTGGAAGTGCGCTCACCCAACAAATTCACCGCGATCGGCGAGGCATGGGCCGTCGTGGAAACGCTTAGGGCGGCCGAGCGCGCGCGAGTGGAGGTAGCCTCGTGAACCTTCTGCTTACGCACGGCTACTTTCTTTTCGACGATCCGAAAGAGCTGCAGATCATGAAGCCATATGTGCCGCTGGGGCTTCTTTATCTCTCCTCCCATTTACGCCAGGAGGGATTTGCGGTCGATATCTACGATTCAACATTCGGCTCGAAACAGGAGTTGTTCGCTCTTATTCGTCAGGGGCCGCCCGCCGTACTTGGTATTTACGCAAACCTGATGACACGGCTTAATGTGTTGGAGATCGTGCGATGCGGCCACGAAGCGGGCTGGACTGTGGTGGTTGGCGGACCCGAGCCGGCGAATTACGCAGAAGAATATTTGCGCCACGGCGTGGATGTGGTGATCGCCGGCGAAGGTGAACTGGCGCTGGAGCGGCTTTTGCGCTCTAACGGAAACCGCGCCGCGTGGGCAACCATCGGAAGTCTTATCTTCTTTGCGGACGACGGCTCCCTGATTCGAACAGACTCATCGCCGCTCATCAGGAATTTGGATGCGCAGCCGTGGCCCGACCGAGAGCGCATCGATATGGACCGCTATTTGGCGACGTGGCGGGATTTTCACGGCAAATCTTCGATATCCCTGATTACAGCTCGTGGGTGTCCTTACCGTTGTAACTGGTGCAGCCATTCGGTGTATGGCACAACTCACAGGCGGCGTTCGCCGGCCGGCGTTGTTGACGAAATTGAATGGATTCTGGATCGCTACAACCCCGATATGCTGTGGCTCGCGGACGACGTGTTCACCATTCATCATGGATGGCTATTCGATTTCGCCGCCGAGGTGAAGCGTCGTGGCATCCGCATTCCTTTTGAGTGCATCACGCGGGCTGATCGCTTGAATGAACAAGTGGCGGAAACCCTTGCGGAACTTCGCTGCTTTCGCGTCTGGATCGGTTCGGAAAGCGGATCGCAGCGCATCCTGGACGCGATGCAGCGCGGCGTCAAGGTAGAACAGGTAAGAACCGCCGTCCATCTTTGCAAATCCCGCGGCATTCAAACGGGAATGTTTCTGATGTGGGGGTATGACGGCGAGGAGCTTGAGGACATCGAGCAGACGGTAGACCATGTGAAGACATGCCGGCCGGATGTTTGCTTCACCACCGTTTCTTATCCGATCAAAGGCACGCCTTATTACGAGCGTGTGAGCCAGCGTTTGGTGGCCATCTCCGGCTGGGATCAGAGCACTGATCGTGACTTGCGTATCCAGGGGCGCCATTCGCGGCGATTCTACCAACATGCCGATGAGCTGCTTCGGAATGAAATCGCTGCGGAGCCCGATGCGGTGAAGATTCAGGCCGCGCGAGAGGGCCTCCGGTCTACCTGGAGCGAGATAGAAGCGTGAACATGCGGACAGCAGATAAATCGGGTTTCGATGCGATCGCGGGCAAGTACGACAGATTATGGACAGCGACACCCGTCGGCAGGGGCCAACGATTGGCAGTGTGGGAGCAAATCGATCGTTTGTTTCATCCGGGCCAATGTGTGTTGGATTTGGGATGCGGTACCGGCGCGGACGCTCTTCACATGCAATCGCGCGGCATCAATGTCTATGGTGTGGACAGTTCGGAGAGCATGGTCGCCATCGCGAAGACCCGCGGCCTCAGCGCAGATCTGATTTTTATCGAGGAACTGCAGCAAATACCAGCATTGTTTGACGGCGCCTTGTCGAATTTTGGCGCTCTCAATTGTGTTGCCTCTCTCGACGGAGTGGCCGCCTCGCTAGCCCAAAAGATATGTGCGGGCGGCTCTGTCGCGCTCTGTTTTATGGGCTCGTTCTGCGTGTGGGAGACAGGCTACTACCTTTTTCGGGGTCAGTGGAAGCAAGCATTCCGCCGCATTCGTCGGCGGGTCCGGTCATCGTTTGGAATCGATGTCTTCTATTTTTCGCGGCGCTCGATCCTGGCCGCATTTTCCCGCAACTTTCGCCTCATGGGAACGTACGGAATCGGGCTTTTGGTGCCCCCATCCTATGTCACGGGTCTGAGCGATCGAACCGTGGCACGCTTAGCGGAATTGGATAAACGTTGCGCGCATTGGCCGATGCTACGTAGGCTGGCCGATCACCGCTTATACATCTTTGAGCGGATATGAACGCTGAAGCTCACGCCCGCAAGCAATTTTTGGAAGACTACCGCCGCATAAGGCATGCGGAAGGGCGCGGCTCGGAAGACAGCGCCTACTACCAGGCCCTTCCGTTCCGCGACCTTAGCGGACGCAACGAGGCAATGTGGGCCATGCGCGCGAAAACATATTCCTATTTCGAACGGAACATTCTGGCTCCGATAGAAGCGGAATCGCAGAGGCCTCTGGACGTACTCGATCTCGGGGCGGGAAACTGTTGGCTTTCATATCGCCTCTCCCTGCGCGGGCATCATCCGATCGCGCTGGACATTTTCGCGGATGGCCGCGATGGACTAGGCGCGGCTCGCCATTATCCGAATCCGCCGCTGGCGGTTGAGGCGGATTTCGCGCAAATCCCGTTCCTATCCGCCTCGTTCGACCTCGCGATATTTAATGCGTCGTTACATTACTCCACCGATTACCTGCGAACTCTGGGCGAAGTACAGCGCTGCCTGCGGCCCTCGGGCTTGTTAGTCATTCTCGATTCGCCGGTGTACCGCGAACAGGAACATGGCCGTCGGATGACGGAAGAGAAGCACGCCGAATTTCTGAAGCGATACGGATTCCGTTCGGACGCAATTCCGAGCATGGAATTTCTCGATCTGGCGACGCTGCAAACACTACGTCGCGAACTGGGAATTCATTGGCGCATGTTTAAGCCATGGTACGGCTTGTCATGGCATGCGCGGCCGGTTAAGGCATGGTTGAAACGGCGCCGGCCGCCCAGCCGATTTTGGATCCTCACCGGAAAATTCGAGTCGTTATGATCGTCTTGCTTCATCCAAGATCGACCAGACCCAGGAATCGGCGCTTTCCGCTGGCATTACTCTCGCTCGCTGCTGTCTTGGAGCGCAAAGAGCCCTACGCGATTGTAGATGGGAACGCCGATCCCCATCCTGCGCAGACACTCGATCGGTTAGCGGCAAAGCATCACATCACGTTGCTTGCTGTTTCAGTAATGCCCGGCCCACAGATGGTTGCTGCGATTCCCCTATGTCGCGACTTTCGTTTGAAACATCCATCTGTTCCCATTGTGTGGGGCGGCTATTTTGCTTCGTTATATACCGATGCCGCATTGAATGCGAAGTATGTCGACTTCGTCGTTCGGGGTCAAGGGGAAGAGACGTTTCTTGAGTTGATCGAGGCCCTCCGCGCAACTCGCCGCTACGCGGGCGTCAGAGGGTTGTCGTATAAGGACGATTTCGGTCTTCATGTGCATAACGCGGAGCGGCCGCTGCGCTCCCCGAACGATTTTCCGTGGCTTCCTTACGATAGCCTTCCGAATGCGGGAAAGTACATCATGCCGACATTTTTGGGGCGCAGGACGGCGGTTCATCAGGCAAGCATCGGCTGTCCGTTTCGCTGCAATTTCTGCGGTGTTGTACCCATTTTTCAAGGCCGACAGCGCACCGAGGCACCGGAACGTACGGCGGCTATTCTGGCTCACTTGCAGGAAAAATACCGGATCGATTCAGTGCAGTTCTATGACAACAACTTCTTTCTGAATGAAAGCCATACGGTGGCGTTGGCGCAAAAGTTGATTCCGCTGCGGTTGCAGTGGTGGTCCGAGGGGCGCATTGATACGGTAGTGCGCTACTCGGACGAAACATTCGGATTGTTGAAGCGCGCGGGAGCGAAGATGATCTTTTTCGGCGCGGAATCCGGATCAGATTGGGTGCTTGAAGAGATGAACAAGCGCATTACCACCGATCAGACGTTGGAACTCGCGGCGAAGATCCGGCGTTTCGGCATTGTGCCGGAATTTTCGTTCGTGGTCGGCAATCCGAAGAACCCGGAGCGCGATACGCGGGAAACCATTCGATTTATACGGCGTATCAAGCGGGCGAATCCCGACGCGGAAATCATCGTGCAGCACTACATTCCGACACCGCATCCGGACGGCATGTACGGCCATGTGGAGGGAAAGATCCAATTCCCGCGTACACCGGAAGAGTGGGCGACGGAGCGCTGGTATAACTTCACCACGCGGCACGATCCAAACGTTGCCTGGCTCCCACGAAGCATTAAGCGCCGTATCGACAACTTCGAGCTGGTCGTGAATTCCCGCTGGCCGACCATTCAGGACATACAGTTGCCCGGCTGGGGCCGCGCGATGCTCCAATGCCTCAGCAGTTGGCGATACATGCTGGGCTTCTATGAATTCCCGGTGGAATTGCAATGGGCGCAGCGGTTCGTTTCTTTACGCAAGCCGCGATTGGAAAGCTTATGATTCGCGTCCCAGCGATAGAAGGGCACCGGCTGTGGGCCGAAAGCTATGACCAGGCTCCCAACCCTCTGCTTGCGCTCGAAGCGCGAACCATGCGGCGCATTTTGGAGCGGGCGCAGCCAAAGCGAGTAATTGATGTTGCATGCGGCACGGGCCGCTGGCTGCTTCGATTGCAACAATCGGGAGTCAGCGTATTTGGAGTCGACGCTTGCGATGCGATGTTGCTGCAAGCCGCAAAGAGTTCATCTCTTTCCGGGCGGCTGCTGCTGGGCGAAGTCGGTCATCTGCCCATCCGGGATGGCGCTGCCGACCTCGTTCTTTGCTCGCTGGCGCTCGGCTATTTTCACAACCTGGAGCGCTCAATCGACGAACTGGCCCGCATCTGCATGCCGGGCGGGCAAATTGCAATCTGTGATGTACATCCCGAAGCTCTTGCAGCGGGATGGACGCGCGCGTTCACGAGACAAGGAGTGAGGTACGAGATCGACCACCACATTTATCAATGGGAGCAAATCGATGGCGCTGCGAGGGCGGCCGGGCTTCACGTTCTGCTGCGCGAAAGCGCGAGATTGGCGGAGCCGGAGCGGCCATTCTTTCGGAAGGCCGAAAAAGATCATCTCTTCGCAGCGGCCGCAGCGGTTCCCGCGCTGTTTACCGGCGTTTGGGAAAGGCCGTGCTGATCACAGGCGCGCGCGTGGCGGCGGGCGCCACGGCGGCCATTCGCCGCAGGTTTTCGGTAAACGACGGCCTTATATCGTTCTCGCCGCGCCTGTCGCACCCGCAGCCGCAAATCGATCTGAGCGGTTTTTTGATTCTTCCCGGTCTCATTAATGCGCACGATCATTTGGAGTTCAATCTGTTCCCCCGATTGGGAGCGGGCCCATATCCCAACGCGACGGCTTGGGCGAAAGATATTTTTCATCCGCGGCATTCGCCGGTAAAAGAGCAGCTGGCGATTCCCAAAACGCTTCGTTTGTTATGGGGCGGCTTGAAGAATCTTTTGTCGGGGGTTACGACCGTTGCTCATCACAATAGCTATCAGGCGATTTTCGCCGACCCCTGCTTTCCAGTGCGTGTTCTGAAGCGCTACGGGTGGGCACACTCTCTCCAGTTTTCGCCAGATTGGCTGAGTCGATTTTGTGAAACGCCGTCGCGGAATCCATTCATCATTCATGCCTGCGAGGGAACCGATGAGGCCGCACGCCAGGAGCTGCGCATTCTGGCAGATGCAGGCGTGCTGCAGGATGCAACTGTTTTGGTGCACGGTGTCGCGCTCGACCGGGCGGGCGCCGATCGGCTTGCAGAAAGTCGTGCGGCGCTTGTGTGGTGTCCAACCTCGAATCAATTTACGTTAGGGCGCACGATTCATCCTGATGTTTTGCGGTCGCGATTGTCAATCGCTCTCGGGACCGATTCCGGTATGACGGGCGCCGGCGATTTATGGGACGAGCTCCAGGAAGCAGCTTCCGCAGTAGAGGCGGAACGTCTTTACGAGATGGTAACGACCGGAGCGGCGCGCATATTAAAGCTGCCGGTCGGATTCGGTGAAATTCGTGACGGAAGCCCGGCCGACTTTCTCGTTGTCGTGGATGATGGACAAACTCCGGCAGAAGCGCTGGTCGCGGAGCGGCCTCATGCGGTGGTGATCGCCGGTCAGTTGAGGCTGGCCTCATCTCAATTTGCAGCGATATGCCGCTGGCCGGGGATACGTGCGCTCCGGCCGGTCGAGGTGGAAGGGAGAGGCTCCTACTTGGCCGCCTTCGATACGCGGATGTTGATAAATGAAACGCGAGTGGTATTCGACGGAGACTTGCGGCTTGCGGGAAAGGCGATCGCCGCGTGAGCCCAATCATCCACTCCTTGCCTGTGCTTATTCTTTATCCGCACGCGCGCTGCAATTGCCGTTGCGTGATGTGCGACATCTGGAAGAGGACGGACGCGGACGAACTGGCGCCGGAGCAACTCGACCGCCACCTCGCAGATATCGAACGCCTTTCCGTTCGATGGGTTGTATTCTCAGGCGGCGAGCCTTTGATGCATTCCTCATTTTTTCGGCTTTGCGAATTGTTAAAGGCGAGAGCTATCAGAATAACGGTGCTCAGCACCGGATTGTTGCTGCGGCGCTTCGCGGAACAGATTGTCCAATATGTGGACGACGTGCTTGTTTCCCTCGACGGGCCGCAGCCGGTACACGATTCAATTCGCCGCGTGCCTGGAGCGTTCGCGCGATTGCAGGACGGTTTACACGAAATCCACGCGATCAGTCCGTTCTTTCCCATCGCGGCGCGATGCACGGTGCAGAGGCTGAATTGTAATGCGATCGTGGAAACCGCGGAGGCGGCCAAATCACTCGGCTTACAATCGATTTCTTTTCTGGCGGCCGACTTGACGTCTGAAGCTTTCAATCGTCTCCGTCCGTGGGAGGAAGCGCGCCAAGAACCGGTGGCACTTTCCGTCGATGATATTCCAACGCTTTCAGCGCAATTTGACGAGTTGACGGCACTGTGGACCGGTTCCGGATTCGTATTGGAAAGTCGCGAAAAGCTCGAGCGAATTGTCCGGCATTTCCGCTCGCATCTTGGTCTGAGCGAACCCGAAGCGCCGCGCTGCAACGCGCCCTGGGTATCGGCTGTGGTCGAATCGGATGGCACGGTGCGCCCATGCTTCTTTCAGCGGCCGGTTGGCTCACTCAGCGGGCAGAGTCTCTTTAGCGTACTGAACGGCTTCGATGCGCAACAGTTTCGGCAATCACTGGACGTCGCGACAAACCCGATATGCAAGCGATGCGTCTGCTCGTTGTATTTAACTTAGGATGCCGCTAATGAGCCGCAGCGCGCCCAGATGACCTCTGGCAACGCAACCTGTCCTAAGTTTTGAGCATCTCGCCTGCGTGAGTGATGGCACATGAACCGGAGCGCTGTCGACAGGTCGATTACACAATTCAAGACGAGCTCCGTATCGACATATCGATTAAGCCTGTGAGTAGCCGTGGCGAGCTTAAGTATCCCGCCCGTTCTTGACTCACGGGATTGGCGCCGCCGTTCTCGAAGGCTGGCAGGTGAACGGGATACTCTCTGTTCTTAGCGGGACCCCTCCTAACTTTGACGGAAATGCAGGCGTCCTTTCGGCTCCCGGGAACGGAAACACCTTGAATTATTTTGGCGGCGCCATATCAACCCCCAAAGGCAATCCGAAGAACGCACAACCTTGGTTCAACCCTGCCCAGTGCAGTGCAAGCGTCACATCGAATTGCTTTGCCCAACCGGGCAATCTTCAATACGGCAATCTCGGGCGATATCCGATCAGCGGCGCGGGATCCTGGTCGTTGGATGCCTCTATCTTCCGGACATTCTCGTTCTCGGAACGCTATCAAGTACAACTGCGAGGCGAAGCCTTCGGCATCGCCAACACACCGATCTGGAACAATCCCGATACGAGTATCAATGACTCGGCTTTCGGCTACGATACTTCCGCCGGCGGGAATCGCACGATCCAGTTAGGCGCCAAGGTCATTTTCTAAAATTGAGCAATGACAAAAATAGAAGCTCACACCCTTGCTCAGGGCTGGATCACGGCATGGAACTCGCACAATTTGGACGCGGTGATGAGCCACTATGATCCGGAAGTCGTTTTGATCTCACCGACAGCCGCGCGACTGTTGGGCGATTCATCCGGAACGGTAGCCGGCAAAGAGGCCTTGCTCAGTTATTCTATGCGAGGGCTGCAGGTCTACCCGAATCTTGCATTCACGCTGTTAGAAGTAATGTGGGGCGTTTCAAGCGTCGTCCTCCATTACGTCAATCAAGACAATACGAAGTGCGCCGAGTTCATGGAAGTCGGTTCAGGTGGGAAAGTTATCAAAGTCATAGCGCACTATAATTGATAAATCTAAGGACTAAGCGGATTGGAGCGCAGAGAGGTCGAGTTGATAAAAACCAACTCGGAGCTTTTCGGGATGGGGAGATGCAGAGCGACGCCGGAGTCTAGCAGCTCCCGGCCGGTCATCGATCGATCCGGAGCGCTCCCATCCTGAAAATGAAGGCGGTAGGTTTTCGCCGGGGCGACTCCTTTCACCCGAAAGACATAGTTATCGTTGCCGGGGTTTGACCCCCGGAAGGCATAGACGACGCCCTTGTCGCGCTTCGAGTCGAAGTATTCGATGCCATCCCAATGAAGTCCGTCGGGACGCGGCGCAATGTGATATAGCGCAGCATCCCGGATTAGGGGACGCAACTGCTCTTTGTAAAGCTTGATTTCCAGTTTCGCCGCGGCATGTTCCTCTTCGTTCCATGCCGTAGTATCGAGCATGATAGTCAGCCAGCCCATCATCCCGCTTCGCAGCATGTAGCGGAAGTTCTCAATTTGTGGTGTAGGCCATTTCTCGACATAGGCCTCAAGCATAGCGGGCGGCAGCACATGGCTGGCATCATAAAACGCCCGGCGGTTCGACAGCGGATCGTAGGTATCCGTGATTGAGAAGTAGTCTCCATGGGCTGCGCTGCCGAAGTCGACCATCCGGCCGCCGTCGTTACAGATCTCCAGCAAAAGATTGGGATGGTCGCGGCGGAGCTTCGTGTAAATGGCGTAATAGGCCCTCACTGCGTGATAACTGACGTCGGTCGAGTTAGAGCTCTCAACGATGTGATTCCCGGAGTCTGGCGCGATAGAAATATGCAAGCTATCGGGTGGCGCATGGGGATGATCGCGGCGTACGCATCCCTGAGCGACCAGATATCCGTCGTGCTCCAGCATGTCGAGGCGGTAATCGTCGACAAGACGGTTCAACTCGCGCTGGGCATAGGCCTGGGCGTCAGGAACTCCGATATCGATCGTTTGACCTTTGAATGGTTGAGGCTTCCAGTCCGAAGGGAGGTCCGAGACGGTCCAATCGCGCACCTTGGGGTCATGTACGTTCAGGGCGCCGGGTTGGGTGTCAAGTCCCGCCTGTGTCCAATCGACCCAGATCCCGAACCGTAAGCCGTGACGATGCGCATCATCGGCCACGGCGGCCAGGCCGTGAGGAAACTTTTTCGGGTCCGGATACCAGTCACCCACACCGCGAAACCACCCGGCATCGACATGGAACATCTCAAGACCGAGTTCAGCCGAGTCGCGGATCATACGGCCGGCGAGTGTTTCGTCCACCTGCATTCCGCTCCCCCAGCTATTGTTGACAAGCAGAGGGTACTTGGGATCGCGCCACGCACGGGGATTGCCCAGGACGTTGCGCACCCAAGGCCGGAGCACGTTGCCGAGTCCATCGAGCCCGTCACTGTAGGCGCCGATGAAGACGGTGGGCGTATCGAATGAATCGTGAGGCTTAAGTCGAGTGCGAAAGGGCCCGGGTTCCGGATTAAGGCCAACGACGCCCCGCAGAGATTTCGAAGTACGCTCGAGCAGGAGCCGCGTACGGCCGCTGAACTCCACGCCGACATACCAGCCCGTCTGTGAAGTGCCGCTATTTCGGACCGCGAACCAGGGAATGATTTCACGAGCCTGATCGGGGGCCGTGTGCGCGTACGTGCTGGAGAAGGCGGTCCAGCGGTAGCCGACCGCAAGGTCGCCTTCGTGGACGCCGACGGCAGAGGGCTTGCCGGCGCCTTTGTCTATATAGAAGTGTCTGAGTTTGACAGTGGGTTCGGTGGCAAACGAGAAAATAAGGCTGTCCTGCAGAGGTATCCAGATTTCTCTCGTATCGAGATTTTCGATATGCGTGCTGTGCTCGAGCGGGCCGCTTGACGCGGGCGCTTTCCATTCCCAAACGAGCCGGAGGCGAGGATTCGCGCAATCGTAGACAAAGCTAACATCGCGAGCATCAGCGTGGCTGGCTTGCCGATTGAATTTCCAGAGAAGCTTGGTGAGCTTTCCGCCCATCTCCGCGGACCCGATCAAGGTTTCCGAACGATCGTTCTGCCAGGACGTGCCGCCTGCTAGGCCGAGCCGAACCAATTTGGGGGCAGATGCCTGCGGCTGCAACTCGATGAAGGTTTGTTCTGTCCGAAGTTCGCTGGTCACTTGAGCAGACGTATAACAGGCGTTCAGAGCACAAAGGCAGACTAGCAAGCGCATAAACATCCGGCAGAGCATGTTCCGTGTTTTTAGAGACGACATTCCAAATTTAATAAGCCGATACCGGCCACCGTAGATTCTGATGTTAGCTGGATCGCGCTGCAGTTTGCACGCCGAAACTATTTTCGGCGTGAGTTTCAGTAGTTTGCCGGGCTTCTGATCAGTCAACACATAGACTGCGCCGTCGAGACCCATGCGCACGTCGCAAAGAACCACATCAAGAAGGCCGACCTGCCCGATATAAGACTCAGCCGGAACGCCTCCAAGGCAGATTCAGCTTATCGGTAAGCGCGGTTGAACTTCATGCTTGCGGTTTTGTTAGTAAAAAGTGAAAGAGGCGGCTTGGGCCATTTTCGGGCAAAAGGTAAAGATTTTGCCCCTGGATCGCCATGCCCTCAGCCGTGTAGGGCACGTTTTGGTCTGTTATGCCGAAAGGGATGCGACGCACAAGATTCATGGATGGCCATGCCAACCAGTCGACCGCTCCGGTCGTATGGCTGAGGACGCCCGAGGCCACGAGCATACCGTTGACGAACTTAATGTCCTGATAATGGTTCGCCTCAGGATTGTCGACGACGCGGAGTTGCTTGCCCTCAAAGTCCAGCACGTAGAACTGGCGGCTGTCCCAGTTTCCGGCAATCAGAGTATCACCGCTCACGGCGACACAGCCAATGTGATCGGCAACGGTGAATTTTTTCTTTACGGCGAACGTGCGCTTATCGATCTCCTCCAGTATGGCGGTGCTGTGCCGCCGATACTCAGCTACCGGGAGCCAAATGGAATTGCCTCGTATCGAGAATCCGCCGGGGTGAAAGCGGACGCCATCGGTCACGTCGAGCTGTCGCTCGAACTTCCCTGTGTTGCGGTTGAACTGATGAAGGTAACCCTTATGATTCGCAGCATCGACGGAGGTAACCCATAGGTGTTCCTCATCGAGGTCGATGCCTTGCACATGATATACCTTTCCGTCGAGATAAAGTGTATCCCTTAGGCTTGCGCTTGCTGTGCCGGTAACCGAGTGTTGTAGCAATGAGGAAGCACTCTGCTTTACAGTGGGGGCTTGTCGCGGCTTCCAGGTTCGAACCTTTCCGGTTCCATGATTCAGCCATACGTCGATGCGTGGAACATCCCAAGCATAGGGCTTCTGAATGACATCGAGGTCGCCATCACCGTCGACATCGGCCAGTTTGCCATCGTGCCAGCCTTCGTGCTCGTCAAGCACGGACGTTTTGAAGCCGCCCTTCCCATCACCATAGAGAATCCAGGCTGTCGCGTCGGGATTGTCCAGTTTCTGGGGACCGCGATTCCATTTGCCTTGCTCCCCCGCCAGAATGTCGAGGTGCCCGTCTCCGTTGACATCGCCTAACTCCAGCGTGTGCCCATGAATCATGTCACGATCCAACAGCTTTCTTCCCTTCCAATTGCGTGAATTCATCGGGTCGCCGCGGCACTCGTAGATCATCAGAGGGCCCGATCCGTCGCTCGGCGCGATCACAATCTGTGGGTACTTCGATCGCTTGAAGCGCCCCGCGCGGATGCGTCCTCCGATTACGCCAACGCGAATCGGGCGGAACCGGTTACCGCCTTCGTGATGGAACCAGTAATTGCCCGCGAGTAAGTCTACTTTCCCGTCGCCATCAATGTCGTAGGCATCCATGCCTTCGGCGTAGAGAGCCGCTCCATGCTTGCCTTCACCAGCATTGCCATTAAAGATTTCAACGTAGGGCCACGGTTCTGTGTGGCGCGGGTCGCTCGGAATGTCCGCGAGGTAGATTGCCTTGGCTTGCTGGTTCCAGAAGATCAGTTGCGGCCTGCCGGTTCCTTTGATATCCGCGAACACCTGGTCGTGATGCTGTTTCGCGCCGCTGTCTTTGATTACATGGCGTTTCCAGGGAACATTCGGGTCGTAGTTCGGGTATGGATTTTCCCACCACCAAAGCTTGTTGCCTTGCCAGTCGGTCCCAAATACAATGTCCACGTCCCCGTCGCCGTCGATATCGTAAGCAGCCCCACCCGCTTCGATCGTGAGGAACTCGGGCTCAATCGGATAGCGAAGCCAACCCGTTGGAATGCGTCGGTACCAAACGAGTGCGGGACCCGTCACTCGAAAGCTCATGACGAAATCCGTGGCCGGTGAATCGGGATCCAGATGAGCAGCCAACATGCCGGTCTGTTCGGTAGACGTTCCGGGCGCCGACAGGTCCTGGGTACGGCTGGACAGCCGCACCCATTGGGAAGAATTGTCTCGTCCGCCAGACAACCCTACCAGGATCAACATCGCTGAAAGAGGGATGGCGATCCACAAAGCTCGTGTTAAGAAGCTCCGTCTCATAACAATTGCAATGAAAGGGACCATCATTTCACAATCGGTCGAACGGAGACGCGTCCGCCGTGCAAGGAGTGACTTGACTCAATGCATGCTTAATTGGTGAATCGCCCCACAACATAAGAAAAGATTGGTTTTTCGTAGAAATCCGGCAGCCCTGCGTGGAGAATAAAGAAAACCCCATGACACGCTATTTGCTCCTGCTGATAATGCCGGCCGTCACCCTCGCGGCAAGCAGATATACGGCCGAGAAGGCTACCGACCACGGAGTTGAGGTAATTCATTTGAAGGATGCGAACCTCGGCGTTGAGGTTTCGATCGTGCCATCCAGCGGCAATCGTGCTTACGAACTGAAGGTGCATGAAAAGAACCTTCTCTACTTCCCAGCGCAGGATCTGGCGGCTTTTAAAAACAGCCGGCGGCCGGGTCTTAACGGCATCCCATTTTTAGCGCCCTGGGCGAACCGCATCTCCGGCGGAGGTTTTTGGGCCGATAACAAGAGATATCTGTTCAACTCGGATCTCGGCAGCGTGCATGTCAGTTCCGACGGCATCGCGATACACGGCATGTTGACCGCGTCGCGGCTTTGGGAAGTGGTGGGGGTGAGCGCGGACGAGAAATCCGCGCATGTCACCAGCCGCCTGCCATTCTGGAAGTACCCGGAACTGATGGCGAACTGGCCTTTTGCTCACGAATACGAAATGACTTATACCCTAGCGGACGGCAGCCTGCAAGTGAGCACGACCGTGAAGAATTTAAGCGCTGAAGCGATGCCGGTTGTGCTCGGGTTCCATCCATACTTCAACATTCCCAACGTGCCGCGCGCCGAGTGGACCGCTCACATCGCCGCACGTAAGCATGTGGAGACAGATTCACGGCTCGTTGCCACCGGTCAATTGACTGCGAATAACCTACCCAACCAAGTCTCTCTCAAGAATCACCTCTTCGACGATGGGTTTACCGATCTTGTACGGGATAACGATGGGCACGCCACATTTTCGGTGCAAGCGGGAGATAAAAGCATTCAGGTCGTCTATGGACCGAAATACCAGGTCGCGGTGGTTTATGCGCCTCCTGGCCAGAGCTACATTTGTTTCGAGCCGATGACGGCGATTACAGATGGCGTCAATCTTGCCCACGATGGCAAGTACTCCGAGTTAGAGACGGTGGCCCCCGGCGCGGCCTGGCAGGAGAGCTTCTGGGTTCGATTCAGAGGATTTTGAGCCACCCCCGAGCGTCGCGTCGGCCCTGCAAACACCAGGCTCGCACGGAATTTGCTTTTATCGAAGCGAAGGCTTTTGGCCGCCGGCGAGAATCCAGTCGGCCAGTCCGGCAAAGAGCATAATGAGAGCAACTTCCAGGTGCGGGAGAGCGAGGGGTGACTTACTTAGGGCAAAACGGTAACTCCCTATGCGAGCTACGAGCTCAACCGGGTGCTCCAGCAGGGCGGCCACTACGACAGCGGGTTCAACATATAACATACCCGGCCGGCCCAAAGTGTTCGGCATCGCATCCCTTCCCGCTTGTCCGGTTCCGCGAAAACCGCACTTGCCGGGGAACACCGCGCTCTCTTCTCAATCATGCCCGGCGCCACCGCTTTTTGTTTCTTTTTCAACTGCTGGGCCGGAGGTTTTGGATTCGACGACAAACCGCGAAAAATAATATTGCCACCACCGCCGCCACCCAGAGTGCCGATATTACTGGCAAAGTCAAAGATCGGCATTCGCGCACCCGGTCAGACGTTCCAGGCGTGCATGGCCCGGCATGCAAATGAATACAGTGCTGGCGGACTCGTTGACCCGTCTTACGGCCCAGCAACGGGCATTTACGTTCTGACCGAATCACTTGTATTTCGGCTACTAGTGCACGGAGCAGTGGTCTGAAAATGGCACCACGTAACTTTATAGTTACTGGAAGCGAAGTACCTCAGTAGAGAGGCTGAGGAAACGTGATATCAGAAAAAGCTGGCGGCTGGGCCTTATTTGCGATGCGTCTGCTTGTTGGGTTTGGATTCATGGCGCACGGCTACGCCAAGCTCAGCAGAGGGGCCGATCGGTTTGCCGCCATATTGCCGCATCTAAATGTGCCCTTGCCTGCACTTGCCGCTTGGCTCACAATTGGCACCGAGATTCTGGGTGGACTCGCGATGTTCCTCGGCGTTTTCGTTGCGTGGGCGAGCATCCCGATGGCGGTCGTGCTGCTTGTAGCTGCAGCGACCGTCCATCTTCAATACGGGTTTAGCTCGATCAGGCTTTTGGGTGTGTCTTCGTCCGGTGCAACGTTTGGCCCGATCGGTTACGAGCTCGATCTCCTGTACATAGCTGTGCTCGCGACACTCGCCTTGGCAGGACCCGGTCCACTGGCAATCGACAACTTGCGCCGGCACAGTGTGCAAACGCCGAAATCATAACGTCGACACTTTTCGGAAAACGGGGACATTCATGGGAGGCAAAATTGGTTAGACCGGGCGCACGGAGGCGCGCCCCGGTTGCTTGGCGGAACCCGGCAGATAAGTCCGTCAGCAGCGGCGAACGGGCAGGATCCCGAGGAATCGCAAAAGCAGGGTCTTCGACCAGACATTCATGTGCTGAAGCGCTCAAAAAGCAGCGGGCGTTCAGAAGCTTGAGTCTGATGTTTCGCCAGCCTCCCAACAGAGCATTCCGACGTATCGCGCGTTGGCGATCGTCGAATTCCCAACGAGAGGTCTGGCGAATCCTGCCCATCCGAGCCGAAGCTGGATAACCGAGGCAAGCTTGTCAAGCTTTACCGGATGAGTCTGGCTGGTTATTCCTCGGCGGGTCGGTCGCCTCCGGAGCCCACTTCCGCTTCCAGCAAAGAAATCGTTTGAGGCAGATCCTAAGATTCATCGGATAGATCTGCCATACCTGGAAAACGCGGGCGCTAAGCAGCCGCCGTGCCTGAGCCGGCGGCATACCGCCTGTCGATAGCGAGCAAGCGCGCACCAGGCGGCGCGCCACTGGCCCGGCTCTTCAGACCTCTTGGCGGATTAGCCTGGCTTAGGGCATTTAAGCCGATGCCCATTTACCTGGCGATTCCAGTCAGCCGCTGGATCGCTGCTTTGCATTCACGACTTTTTTCAAATATTTCTCCGTTACCCCTCAATGACTTGCGCTCCTTGGTGCTCTCGGGCGCAATCTACGCGCTCTACGCTCACGATCGAAAGGATATTTTCTAATGTCGATCAAAGCCCTCTCTCACGGCAACGAAATCCCCAGTGCCGCTTCGGTCGAAAAGCCCACTCCGCCCGTTTCCGAAGCACGCCTCCACGCGAACCGCCTGAACGCGCAGAAATCTACCGGCCCCCGGACCGAACAAGGCAAGCAGCGGTCGCGCCTCAACGCCACCCGCCATGGCTTCACCGGCCAGGTCCTCTGTTTACCGCCCGAAGAGTTGGACGCGCTGAACGCCATCATTCGCCAGTTCGAACAGCACTATCAACCCTCCGGCCCGCAGGAGCACCACCTCGTCCACATGCTCGCCCAGCTTCAGCACCGGCTGCATGGCATCATGGCAGGCACGAATAATTTATTTGCGATAGGAGCCGCCGAAAACGCCGATCTTTGGGACGTGAATCACTCGGCCGTGCAGACCGCTTTCGTGTTCGCGGAAACGGTGCGCCGCTCCAAGGACCCTCTGTTGACCCTGTCCATCTATGAGCAGCGGCTCATGCGCCAGTACGAGAAGGTACTCAAGATGCTTCGGGAATTGCAAGCGGACCGGAAAACGCAGGAAGCGCGCGAACAGGAAGATCTTTACCAGGTCGCTGCTTGCCACCGTGTCGCCGGCAAGGAGTTCTCGCCGGCCGAGTTTGGGTTCGTTTATTCGAATGCCGAAAGCGAAGCCCTTGTGAAGAGAAAATGGGTTTTCGAAAAGGCTCGCGAAGCTCATAAAAAAGGGTTCGATCCCGAATCCTGCAAACCCGCGCTCGCGTTCACCGTTTGAAATTGCGTTACCGGACGGGCATCGCGGCGGCGAGTTGATCGAGCGCCGCGAGTGTTGTCTCGAGTGGAGCCTTGACCTCCGCTTCCTGCGTGAGAAACTGATCTATATCGGCACGGAGGCGGAGGGCGGCATCAAGCTGCGGGTTCGCTCCGGAGACGTAGGCTCCTAGATTAATCAGATCCTCCGACCGTTCGAGGATCGCAAGCGCCTCGCGGATTTGCTGTGAAGCGGTTCGCTGGCCGGGCGTGGCGATGCGGGAAGCCAGCCGGCTGACCGAGTGAAGTATATCGATCGCCGGGTAATGGCCGCGAGTACCGAGCGCGCGCGATAACTGTATGTGGCCGTCGAGGATAGCGCGGACGGCGTCGCAGATCGGTTCATTAAAGTCGTCGCCTTCCACCAGTACGGTAAAGAACCCGGTGATGGAGCCTCTCGGGAAATTGCCCGAGCGCTCGAAAACCTTCGGCAGGAGTGCGAAGACCGAAGGGGTGTAGCCTTTCTGGCTCGGTGGTTCGCCCGCGGCAAGGCCGATCTCGCGCTGGGCCATCGCCAGCCGCGTCACCGAATCCATCACCAGCAGCACATCTTGTCCTTGGTCGCGAAAGTATTCCGAAATCGCCAGCGCCACGAATGCGGCGCGAATGCGAAGCGGCGCGGGGCGATCCGAGGTGGCCACGATCACGACTGAACGAGCGAGCCCTTCCGGGCTGAGTTCTTTTTCGAGAAATTCCCGCACCTCGCGGTTGCGTTCTCCAATAAGCGCAATCACGTTGACATCGGCGGAACTGTGCTTCGCCATTGCGCCGAGCAGCGTGCTTTTCCCCACCCCGCTTCCGCCGAAGATGCCGATGCGCTGGCCCTTCCCGCACGGCAGCAGGCTATCGATGGCGCGAATACCCGTCGTGAGCCGCTGCTCGATATTCTCGCGTTCGAGTGGCCCCGGCGGAGTTGCATTCAGCTCGTAGTTCGCCTCTGCGATAACCGGTCCGAGCCCGTCGATCGGGCGGCCGAAGCCGTCCAGCACTCTCCCGAGCAGTGCCGGTCCCACTTTAACCCGCGAGTCCTCGCTCCGCGCCACAATGCGGTCTCCCAGTTGCAGTCCGCCGGTTTCTTCGAGCGGCATCGAAAGGACGTAGCCATTGCGGAAGCCGATCACTTGCACACGGATGGGCCGCCCAGCCCCTGTCTGAATCTCACAGAAATCGCCGATGGCCGCCGCCGGCCCCTTCGACTCGATCAGCAAGCCGACCACTTGCGTCACTACTCCGCCCGCGAGCAGCGGATTGCTCTGAGCAAGAGAACGGAAGTATGGTTCAAAATCGATAGCTGGTGGAACACTGTCCAATCTCATGAACTAGCCCTTAGTGCCGACGATATCGGCGAAGCCGCGCTCAATTTCTTGTAGTTGCGCTTCGACGGAGGCGTCGAGTTGGCCGCGTTCTGTTTCGACGATCAGGGAGCCTCTGTCAAGGCGCGCGTCCGTGGAAATCTCGATGCGCCGCTCGATACCGCCCTGTTCGAGAACACGGCGCAGCAGCGGCACCGTCTCCGGATGCGTCCGTATCCGGTGGATCTCGCGTTGGTCGATCTTCTCTAGGGCTGCTTTCACGAGACCGAGCAGAGCCTCCCCATCGACGGCGATCTCGCGGTGCAGGATTCGCCTTGCCACCGCAACCGCCAGGCGCACGAGTTCGTCTTCCGCATTGCGCCGCAGGACGGGCCCAGCCGCGATCAGATCCTGCATCATGCGCGAAATCTTGCCGATCTCAACGTGCAACTCCTGTTCGAGCGTCCGGCGCGCTTCACCTTCGCCTTGTTCGCGCCCGGCCGCGAGCGCCTCGCGCGCTTTCGCGTCCCCGTCTTCTCGGGCACGCTCCAACTCGCCCTTAAGTTCCTCAATTCGCTCTTGCAGGCTAGCGGCTCCCTCCCCATTGCCGGGCGCTCCCGAGCTTGACTCCGGATCGCTACTGCCCGCCCCAGAACCCGCTGGCGCCGCCCACTCAATCGGCTGAATCGCCGCCGCGCGGTCGCCCACGATCACCTTAGTCGACATACTGGTCGCTTGCCGCGTCGCCCAGGTTGATGACGCCTTCGCTTTCGAGCAACCGGACCGCCGCGATGATCTGCTGCTGCGCCATCTCCACTTCTTTCAGCTTGACCGGCCCCATCGCATCCATATCTTCCTTCAGCATTTCCGCGCCGCGCTGTGACATTACCTCCAGGAAGTGATTGCGCAGTAATTCGCTTGTGCCCTTCAGCGCAATCGTCAGCACCTTCCGGTCTACTCGCGCCAGTATTTCCCGAATCCCCGCGCCGTCGACTCTCAGCAGGTCCTCGAATACGAACATCAGATGGCGGATCGTCTCGCCGAGCTGCGCGTCGTTGTTTTCAATCGATTCGAGTATTTCCTTCGATGCGTTTTGATCCAGGCGATTGAACATCTCCGCGACCGCCCGAACGCCGCCGTACGCTTCACGGCTTGTTTCTCCGAGAGCCTTGAGCTTCTGGCCAACAACGCCGGCAATTTTCGAGATAATCTCGGGCGATATCTGGTCGAGACTGGCCATGCGAACGGCTACGTCGGCTCTCAATTCGGATGGCAGTGAATAGAGGAGATTGGCCGCTTGCTTCGATCCAAGATGTGAAAGGATCAAGGCAATTGTCTGTGGATGCTCGTTGTGTATGAAGTTCGCCAACTGCTGCGGATCCGCTTTCTGCAGCACGTCGAAGCTCACCGCGTCGCCTCCCAGCGCTTTGCTCACACGATCGAGCAAGCGGCGGGCATGATCGGCGCCAAAAGCATTCACGAGAATCTTGCGGGCGTAATCCATTCCTCCCTTCAAGACATAGTCCTGCGCCACCAGCATTTGATAGAACTCGCTCAAAACATCTTCAGCGATCTCGCTCGTGATGTTGGGGATACTCGCAATTTCACGCCCGATGCGCTGCACTTCCTCCTCGTCCAGCTCTCGAAGCACCGTCGCGCTCGTTTCCTCTCCCAGGATGACCATCAGGACCGCTGCCTTCTGCATGCCGGTCAATTTCGGTTTAAGCGGCGGCGCGAGAGCCATCGCCTTTGCCGCGTCTGTCACTGCTTGGGTACTCACGCGTTTCTCCTCGGTCACTTTTCTTCGCTCAACCAGGAGCGGATGATCTGCGCTAGCGCGACCGGATCTTTCTGCGCCTCTTGCATCACCTGTTTGGTGAGGACTTCGGTTTTGGTCGTCGTCATCGGCGGTAGCTTGAACGCTTCGCGTATGCTGGCGATCTGTCTTTCGTGCTCATCTACGTCTTTCGAGCCGGCGCCTGCCGCCTCCGCGCCCGACCCGTCCAGCGCGACTATCCCCTGCTCCTGCGTAGCTGTCTGAGCAGCTTCAAGCTGCCTTTGCATTTCAGCAATCGCCATACGCGTTTTTTTGCGGGATCGCCCGATCAGCAACATCGCAGCGGCGCCGAGCAGCAGCAGAAGAGCGGCTCCTATCAGCACAGGCGGACGCATCCACGGCTTGGTTGGCTGTCCGCCGGTCTGAGACGCGGGAGGCGCCATCCAGGTGGGCGGCTGGGCGTGCAGAGTCGCTTCGAATGGCAATGTGTCGACTGTTAATTGATCTCCGCGAGCCGCATTAAAACCGGTTGCGGCCGCCACTACGTCGTGAATCACCTTCAGCTCACCCGCCGAAGGGGCTTGAAGAACCTTATTCGGCCAGGCGCCTTTCGTTTTGGCCGCCTCCCATTTGACGTTTTGATCGACCAGAACCGACAGAGACATGCGCCGGATGATACCTTGTGGGAGTTTCATCTTCCGGACCGTGCGGCTGGTCTCATAATTCATATTTTCAGTCCGCCTCGCGACACCGCCGCCGGTCACGGAGGTTCGCATCGTGGGCCTCGGCAGATTTGATTGAGTGCCCGGTACGCCTGCCGTATCGCGGCTGATCGATCCTTCTTCGGTGCGTTGAGAATTGGTGATCACCGAATGCGTCGGGTCGAAGGTCTCTTCGCTCTGCTCGCCGCTCGTCTGATCGCAATCCAGATCGACGCTCGCCCGGTACTTCTCCGCCCCAAGGAGCGGATCGAGCACGGAATTGATCTTTGCGAGCGTTGTGGCTTCGATCTGCTTCTTCCAGATCAGGTAATCTTCCGACGGCTCCGATCCATCGCCCGGCTTCTTGGGACGGATCAGCAGATTGCCCTGCATGTCCATGACGGATATCGATTCCGGTGTTAGGCCTTCCACCGCGCTCGCTACGAGTTGCGTGAGCGACTGCGCATTCTGCATCGAAAGATGAGCGCCGGGCTTCAGCTTCACCAGCACGCTCGCCTTCGCGGGAAGCCGGTTTTCAGTGAAGACGGAGTCTTTCGGAAATGTGATATGAACGCGGGCCTGCGACACCTCGTTCATCGCCATAATCGAGCGTTCCAGTTCGCCCTCCACGGCGCGATGATAGTTGACCTGTTCCGCGAAATCCGTTGTGCCCAAATTGGTTCGGTCGAACAGCTCATACCCGATCCGCCCGCTCTTCGGAATGCCGGCCGAAGCCATCTGAAGCCGCAGCTCCGGAATCCTCTTCGACGGAACAAGCAGCGTCGAGTTGTCATCACCAAACCTGTATTCCACGCCGCCTTCTTTTAACTTTGCGATGACGGCGCCGGCATCTTCCGCCGAGAGATCCGAATAAAGCGGCTTAAAATCGCGTTCGTGATTCCAACGCGTAGCGGCATAGAGCCCGGCAAAAACGAGAAGAGCCGTAACCGACAGGCTGACGCGTTGCCTGAAGCTGAGACTTTGGACGAACATGCGGAGTTGGTTCATTCTCTGCGCCTGGACTTGCCGGGTGAATAGCCGTTATGCGTCTCAAACCTGCATTCGCATAATTTCCTGGTATGCCGAAACGACTTTATTCCGAACCTGCATGAAGAGCTCGAACGAGAGGTCCGCGCGCTGCGTTGCCAGTACGGCGGTATGCACGTCTTCGTTTTTGCCGGCCAGGAAATTTTCGACGCTCTGATTCGCCTGAACCTGAAAGCTCTCGACGGTGTTAACGGCGGTCTTAAACATTGAATGAAAGACATTCCCTTCATGGGGATCGCCGGAGGCGAGTGCGTTCGCCGGCTGAATGACCGTCGCGGGATTCGCAAGTGTTACGGGAGAAATGGGTGCAGTCATTTGTAAGTTTGTCCGTGGTTACGTTCTGGATACCCTGCTTGTCGTAGGCTCCAATCGAATCCGCTTAGCGCAATAAATCGATGGAACGCTGAATCATGTCCTTGACAGCCGACATCGCGGCGATATTGCCTTCATAATTTCTGGTCGAGCTGATCAGATCGACCATATCCTCGGAAGGGTTGATGCGCGGAAACGAGACATAGCCGTCCTTGTCGGCATCGGGATGTCCTGGCATGTAGCGTTTCTCGGGGTCGCGTTGATCGACAACGATCTTGCTCACTTCGACACCCGCCGATTGGGGGTTCATCTCGACCTGAAACATATCAGCAAAGGAGGAGGAAACATCGGTCGATTGAAACACCGCATCTTTGCGGCGGTATGGCCCGCCATCGGGCGTATGGGTCGTCTCCGCGTTGGCGAGATTCTCGACGAGCAGCTCCGCCCGGGAGCGCTGCGCCGACATTCCCGACGCGCTGACCGAAAGAGCCGAAAACAGGCTCATTACTGACCACCTTCCTGTATCGCCGAACGGATCTCTTTAATGCGATCGTGCAGGATGTTTTCCGCGAGTGTAAAGCGCAGATCGTTTTCGGAAAGCATGCGAGCTTCCCGATCCAGACTCACGTCGTTGCCGTCGTTCTTTACTTTGAGGTTCGGCACATCGATGACCCGTGGCTCTTCGCCATCAACAAGCGACTGAAATTCCTGCTGGAACTGGATGTCTTTAGTCCGATAACCGGGCGTATCGATGTTCGCGATGTTGGCGGTGACAAGTTTTTGGCGCGTGGTCACCAGATCCATGTACTTTTCAAGCTGTTGCGAGACTCGATCAAGCATACGCGGAGAACAAAGCACGAAGCATGCCAATTCGAGCCGGGAGAATGCTTGCGGTTCCTTAGAGGTAAATGAACTACTTAGGAGATCCCGGCTGAGGGTACATGGACGGGTATGCGCGTTTCATTTCGGATGCAATCTCGCACGCAGTGCCAATTTGAACCAGATCGCCTTTGCCGATGCCGGGGCACTCGTGCTCTTCGCCAATCCAGGCGATGCTGTTTTCCACGAGTTCCGGCCAAAACGGATAGAGGCGGCACTGGGCCGGCTTTACGGGGTGGATGCTGCAGCCACCGTTCTGCAGGAAATGGCACTGGCCCGCACGAGGTTTCCGAAAACGGAGCAGATGCCGGTAGCGGATGACGTACTTCGTCTCGAAGGCGGCCGGGGTCATGTTGACAAACTTCGCCGCGCGGACAAGATCGTCCTCGGTGAGATAGACATAACCCTTTACCTCGCAACAGCGCGTACAGTTAGGCTGGCAGGCGAAACGGAGCGGGGCCACTGCTCCGCATTGTAGCCCCATTCGGCGCCAAACGGGTTCAACTAGAGGTTTTACCTTGCTAAACTGCCGCCATTCAGTACAATCCGAGACGTGGGGCACGCGAATTCTGCAACACCAGCCATTGAATGGGAAGACGCTCGGCGCATTGTGATGGAAAGCGTACGCAGCGCTGTAAGGCTACCTCCGGTGGAAACTGTGCCACTAGCGGCGGCACATGGTCGCGTTCTGGCAGTAGACATCAAGGCCGATCGCGATTACCCACCCATTGCCCGATCGCTTCGAGACGGTTTTGCGATCCATTCAGCGGATGCCCCGGGCACGATTTCCGTCATCGGTGAGACGCGCGCGGGGGAGAGCCAGCAACCGGCGCTCGCTCGCGGCTACGCTGTCGAAATCATGACCGGAGCGCCGGTACCAAAGGGAGCGGATGCAGTGGTCATGGTGGAACACGTGGAGCACGTAGGGGAAAAGGTGACGACTACCCAAGCCGCAAAAGCCGGACAGTTCGTCAACCGGCAAGGAGCAGAAGCGCAAGCGGGAGCCACTCTCATTCCCGAGGGAACGTGTATCAACGCAAGCCACATCGGTACGCTGGCGATGACCGGACATACCGGCGCCACCGTGTATCGAAAACCGTCTGTCGCGATCTTGTCCACGGGCGATGAACTCGTCGACATTGGCGCAACTCCAGCCCCGCACCAGATTCGAAATTCGAATTCCTACTCACTGGCGGCGCTCGTTATGGCGGCTGGCGGGAAGGCCGTGATTCTACCGGTGGCTCGCGACACTGAGCCTGAACTTCGGTCGGCCCTGGAGCAAGGTCTCCGATACGATCTGCTACTTATTTCAGGTGGCGTCTCCGCGGGAAAATACGATCTGGTGAAACCCTGCCTTCGCCAATTGGGAGCCGAGCTCCTTTTCGAGCGTGTGAAGATCCAGCCGGGACAGCCGGTGGCGTTTGGCCGCGTGGGAAGCAAGTTCGTATTCGGATTGCCGGGCAACCCGGGGTCTTCAATGGTCACATTTCTCCTGTTCGCTCAAGCAGCGCTCGAGTTGTTGTCGGGACGTCGCGAGCCCTTGCTGCCAATTGTCGAAGCCAGGTTTGAGGCGCCTTTCGCGCACCGGTTAGGGCTCACGCGCTTTCTTCCGGCATGCCTCGGAGAGAACGGGCGCCTGCGGCACGTGTCGTGGCAGGGATCGAGCGACTTGCCGGCGATGGCTCGCGCGAATGCGTTTCTGATCGCGGATCACGACCGTGAGAACTGGGCGGCAGGAGATTCCATCCGGGTGTTGCTGAAACCATGAAAAAGAAATTGAGCCATTACGATTCCGACGGCCGTGTGGCGATGGTGGACGTATCCGGTAAACCCGAGACAAAGCGAACGGCGACCGCTCACGCGTTTGTCGCGATGAGCCGGTCCGTGTTGAAAGCGCTCCCTGACAATCCTAAAGGCAACCCCCTCGAGATCGCGCGCATTGCCGGCATTCAGGCGGCAAAGAAGACAGCGGAGTTGATCCCGCTCTGCCATTCTCTGCCGCTCTCGCACGCTGATGTGCAATGCGAGATTGGAGAGAATGGGATTGACATTACGGCAAGCGCCAGCACGTCCGCGCAAACCGGCGTCGAGATGGAGGCGCTGACGGCAGCAAGCATTGCGGCTCTTACGCTCTACGACATGACCAAAGCGCTCGACAAAGGAATTGAGATCCGCGAAATCTACCTGCTGGAAAAGACCGGTGGTAAGAGCGGAACCTATCGCCGCGCGAAGGACTCCCCGCGGTGACTACCGTTTCGATTTTGACGGTCAGCGATTCGGCGGCGGCGGGCAAGCGCGAGGATCTCAGCGGGCCTGCGCTGCGCGCGCGGTGTGAAGAATTTGGCTGGCAAGTCGTCGGCCAGCAGACCGTAGCAGACGATGCCCGTCAGATTGAAGAGCGACTGGCGACATGGTCGGACAAGAAAGAGTGCAGGCTAATACTGACGACCGGGGGAACGGGGGTAGCGCTTCGCGATGTGACTCCGGAAGCAACCCGTGCGGTGATCGAGCGTGAGATTCCGGGGCTCGGAGAGATGATGCGGACCGAAGGCCTGAAGCACACGAAATTCGCGGCACTATCGCGCGGCGTGACGGGGAC
>JAICLJ010000174.1 GCA_025927575.1 Bryobacteraceae bacterium
CGTGATGAGCCTGCTTGCGCCGATGCGCCTGGCTCATGCGCTCAGCGGGCAGCAAACGGTGCGCCCGCTGCCGCTGCTGCTTTTGGCCGCGGGAACAACGCGCGTGCTGCCTACGGACATGATGGATCCTCCGCGGGCGCTAGGCGCCGGTGTTGCGCGCGTGTTACCGCAGGAACATCCGGGCTTGCGCGTGGCGCACATCGATGCGGACGGCGGCGGCGCGGTGGCGGATATGGTGCTCGCCGAGTTAGCTGCTGGTGCTCCGCAGGCGGCTGTCGCGATGCGGAACGGGAAGCGATTCGTGGAGACGTTTGAGCCCGTGACGATCAGGACGGTAAAGCCGCCGGCCGATTTGCCCGCGAGCCCGGTGGTGCTGATCACGGGTGGGCTTGGTCACATGGGCATCAATCTTGCCGAGGCTCTGTTTAAGAGGGCGCGCGCGAAGCTGATCCTCCTTGGCCGATCGGCTTTACCGAAGCCTGCCGAATGGGCGGCAAAAAGTGAGGACCCGCAAACTTCTCCGCAACAGAAAGCGCTTCTCCAGCGGCTCGCGAAAATGCGAATGGATCGGGATGAAGTGATCGTGGTTCCCGCGGATATGAATGACGCCGCCCAGGTCAAGTCGGCAGTGGAAGCGGGATTCGCGCACTTCGGCCAGATTGATGTCGTCGTGCACGGAGCGGCGCGCATCGATGCGGCCGCGTTCGGTTCGGCTGCCGAAACGGATTGGAAAATCGTGGAGGCGCAATTCTCGCCGAAGCTGCGGGGACTGCTGTACCTGATGGATGCCTTTCACGGCCGCGAGCCGCGCCGTTGGATTCTGCATTCCTCGATCTCGAGCGTGCTCGGAGGGCTAGGACTAGCTGCGTATGCGGGCGCTAACGCCATGCTCGATGCTCTTGCGCTCCAGCGAGGACCGCAGTGGCTCAGCATCGATTGGGACGCCTGGGACAATGCCGCCGAGGCGCAGAGCGCCAGCATGCCCTCGGCGATTAAGCCGAGTGAAGGTAACGAAGTCCTGCTACGCCTTCTCGGAAGCTGGGAGGGGTCGCGGGCGCTGGTGGCAATCAACCTGGCTGAACGACTGAAGGCATGGGTTCAGCATACTGAGGCCAAGCCGGCGGAGAAAGCGGACATGGACCGGCATCCGCGGCCGAACCTGACCACCGCTTTTGTCGAGCCGCGTACCGCGACGGAGCGCCTGCTGTCGGAAATATGGGGATCGCAGCTTGGCCTTGAAGCTGTGGGCATTCACGACCGGTTCTTCGACCTGGGCGGACACTCGTTGCTGGCCGCACAGATTGCCTCCGAGATTTGCGACCGGTTTCAGATCGAGTTGCCTGTCCTGAAGCTCTTCCAGGCTCCCAGTGTCGGCGAGCTTGCTGTACTGGTGGACCAGGCTCGGGCCGGAAGCGCGCCCGCCGAACCCGTCCGCGTGTTCGCTGCCGCCGCCGGGGCCGGGGCTGTGGCTGAATTGCAGGGCAACGCACCGGAGGTTGCGGCGAAGGCGAGCTATCGCGAGTTCTACAACGACGTTACCCGGCGGCTCGAACAGTCGGGCATGGGCGCAGTGTCCTTTTTCCTTAATTACGGATACATCAGTCTGGGTGAAGGCGACGAGGCGCGGTTCGAGGTTCCGGCCGCGGTGTTCAATCGCAATTCGGTCAGGCTGGCGTTCGAGCTGATCGGGAGCACGCAACTGAACGACCGCAAAGTGCTGGATGTTGGGTGCGGCCGGGGCGGGACGGTGGCGCTACTCGCCGAGATCTTCGGCGCGGAATCGACCGGCGTGGATCTTTCGCCCGAGGCCATCGCGTTCTGCCGGAACACGCACGGGCATGGAACGCGGTTCGAGGTGGGAGACGCCGAGCACCTTCCGTTTGAGGACGGTAGCTTTGAAGTGGTGACGAATATGGAATCGTCGCACACGTATCCCAATTTAAGGGCCTTCTTCAGCGAGGTTCGCCGTGTGCTGGCGAAGGGCGGAATCTTCCTCTACACCGACCTGCTGCCCGTGCAGCGATGGGCAGAGGTGCGCATGTTGCTCGAATCGCTAGGACTGCGTGGCGAGAGTGAACGGGACATCACGGCCAACGTGCTCGAGTCTTGCGATGATGTGGCCGCAAATCGCACAAAGGCGTTCGGCGGCGGCAGCGAGATGATCGACAACTTCCTTGCCGTTCCGGGATCCGCCGTGTACGAGCAGGTGCGCTCGGGTGCGTGGGAATACCGGATCGTACGCGCCCGGCGGGTCAAATAGCGACTAGTTGCAGCAGCAGCCGCAACCAGCGTGGTGCGCGCCGCAATGCTCCGGCAAAACGGCGACGGCAATCACCACCGGGCGTATGGTGCAGCCCTCTGCGCGGAGCGTTGCATACACCACTTTGCAACCATCGACGGTGGTGGGCTGGCGATCGTTGCCCGGAGTGGACGATGCGCCGCCCAGCTTGCTGCAATCGACAGTTACCGACACCAAAACAGTGGTTTCTCCGCAGGGAGGCAGCGTGAACTGGGTAGAGGAAAGTGACGCCTGCCAGCCGGGATCCAGCCCGCTTTCGGTGGCGAAGTTTCCGAGTTGCAGGGTAACGGCCCGCTCGCGCCGCGTGTCGTTATCGAAAGTGATCGGAATCCGCCGCACCTCACCGCACCGCGCGTACTCGACGACATCAGCGCAGCGAATACAGCACGAGCACCCGCAGTCGTGCTCGTGGCATCCGCAATCGCATCCATGTTTGTGACGCGGCGCGCTGTAGGAACCCGGGCTGCCCATCATGCCGGAGAGAGCGTTGACGAATGGCTGCATGCTGGCCGCCGGGTTGCTATAGAGATTGGAATATCCCGTCTGCAGGTTGTTCATGTAGTCCGTGTAATCCATCATCCTCATGCGATTGGTTTCGTGGCAATAGCCGTAGAATACTTCGGGTCCGCGGCTCTGGCCCTCACAGCCGTGATGCGAGTGTCGATGTTGTCCCGTCTGCATTTGTACTTTTCCTTTTGAAGCGAAGCACGCCGAGCCTCGCCCGGTTTATTTCACGCGCACGCGCAAACCGCTGCGAGGCTGCGCGGGAGCAGGTTGTGGTTTATGCGCCGATTCGCCGCGCGAGCCGCAGGGATCCGGTATTTGCACACTGTAATGCTGAGGTTTCGGCGGGCTATGAAGAAAGGTTTCGGATTTGCCAGACATGTTGAACCCCCACAGCTCCATTCCCATAAAAGTGATTCCAAAATGCTGTGAATACGGCTGCTCCATCTTGATAGGCGGAAGAGGCGCGAGTTTCAGCGTCTGGCACGAATCGATGGCCAGCGGCTTGACATCTATTTGCGAAGTGGAATCGCTTGATACGTTGAGCGGTTCCACTTTAAGGTCAACGCTCGCCGTGGAGTCGCTCTTTGACGTCGACTGCGTGACTATCGGCTGCGTCACCGCTACGTTCGAGTTAACGGTGACGGGAGCGATCTCTTTGAGATGGATGTTGTCGAGATCCGAATCGACGTGAATGGTCGAGCCGTCGCTACCGAGCTTAATCGTGTAGTCGCTGGGAATGTTAACGCCGCCACCTTTACTCACTTGCGGAAGCCTCCTGTTTCACTTTTGGCGCCTTGGAGCCGGATCCTGTTCTTGCCGTTGTATAAATATCCACCGACAGAGTCGCATTGTAAAGCTGCAGATTTGCGCGGTAATGCCGCAGCGGTTTCAGGTCGCCCGGAAGCTGGAACTCGATGTCCACCGCGAGTTTTTGACCGGGAGTCAAAACCATCGCCTTGCGCTTAGTGACGAGTGTGCCGGCCTTCAGATCGGCCCACTCGTTGAGGAAGGCCTTGGCCATCGACTCGGCGGATTGCCGGTCTCCTTTATTCAAGCCGATCAAAAACGTGCTGACCAGATCGAACGAGTCGAATATCGGGGCGTCGCACTGAGCACCGGTAGGCAGAGGAACATTGCCGGCATTTTCAACTACCAGCGTTCTTGTGTAGGAAGTGGCCGCACCCGCGAGAATCGTGATTTGAACCGGATCTAAACGCAGATCGACAACTTCAGAGACGTATGCGGTCGCCGCCAGAGTGCGCGCGCCAACAGTGAGTTCGAGATCGTAGCTCCCGGGCGCAGTCTGGGGATCGAGCACGAGAGTAGCAGGTACGCTCACCTGTTCGCCGCCGTAGAGACGCGCGTAAAAAGGAAATTCGCGGAGCGGAAGCCGGGCTGCCCCCAGCAGTTTATCGGAGTTGACCGCAACGCTCCGGATCTTCTGCTTCTCAGGGCCGGTGTTGACAAGCGGGAGAATCCCGGTGAGGTTTTTTGGCGGACCCGAAAAACGCAAGCGCGTATCCTCAGGGCCCGCGAGATGCACGGTCGCCTGTTCGGAAAGTGGCGTGTTTCCGTTCGTGCCCATAACAGTCCAACCCTCCCCGGATCTGAAACTTCGGGCTTATTGATGGTATCGATGGCCCGGCGGCCCTGTCAAATTGAAAAAAGCATGCAACTGGGCCTCTCTCAGCTACAGCCCTTGTGTGGTCAAACCGATCCGAATAGGGGACGTTACGAAACGAAAACGGAACGCTGGCCGTTCAGCGTTGGCGCGGTCGCGGTAGCGTAAAGCATGAGCCAACTTGCATCGACTCCGAACGAAGCGGAAGAGGATCTGCGCTATCCGGTAGGCCGCTTACAACTTCCAGCCGATTTAACACCGGCCGATCGGGCCATCCGGATTGAAGAACTCGAGGCGCTGCCCCACCTGTTGCGAGAAGCAGTTCATGGACTGAATGAATCACAATTGGACACACCCTATCGCCCTGGCGGCTGGACGGTTCGGCAGGTAGTCCACCACCTCCCCGACGGCCACATCAATGGTTACGCCCGGTTCCGTCTGGCCCTTACCGAAGAGGCGCCCGTGACGAAGCCCTATGACCAAAGCAAATGGTCCGAACTGCCGGACGCCCGGCTAGGGCCGATAGAGCCTTCCCTGAATTTCCTGGATGGTTTGCACGCGCGTTGGGTTCTGCTGCTGCGCTCGCTCTCGGACCAGCAGTTCAAGAATGTATTCACCATCCCGGGCCGCGGGGAATTTACCCTCGATCGCGCGCTCGCGCTTTATGCATGGCACTCCCGCCACCACGTCGCGCACATCCAGCGCCTTCGCGAACGAATGGGCTGGAAATAGTCAACCGACAAAAGCAAGGCAGCGGCAACTCAGCAGCTTTCGGCACGCTTCCGATATGATTTGGAAACGCGTTATGACCAAATTGCTCAGTTGTGTTCTGCTCGCCGCCACGTTTCCTGTTGGCGCGTTATCTCAACTTTCGCCCGCTGTGAATTGGGCGGCCGGAAGCCGAAGCGCTTACCATGTGATTCCGAATCTGACGTATCTGACGGCCAACAACTACGAGGCCAAGCTGGATGTTTATTCGCGGGCCGATAGCGACGCTGCCGAACCGACACTGATCTTCATTCATGGCGGTGGCTGGACGGGCGGAACGAAAGAGGGGTCCCTTCCCGCACTTTTGCCCTGGATGGCAATGGGCTGGAATATCGTAAACGTGGAATACCGTCTTGCCCGGGTCTCGCCTGCGCCCGCCGCGGTCGAAGACTGCCTGTGCGCATTGCGGTGGGTAGCCGCCAACGCGGAGAAATATCACTTCGATGTGAAACAGCTTGTGGTGACGGGCGAGTCGGCGGGTGGGCATCTTTCGCTAACGACGGGCATGATTCCCGAAAGCGCCGGGCTTGATCGCGAGTGCCCGGGCATGCCGTTACCTAGCGTGGCCGCGATTGTCGACTGGTATGGCATTACCGACGTCAACGACTTGCTGCAAGGACCGAACAAGAAGAACTACGCCGTTCAGTGGCTTGGAAGCGCGCCGGATCGCGAGCAGATTGCCAAGCGCGTGTCGCCGCTCACCTATGTGCGCCCGGGACTCCCGCCGATTCTGATGATTCAGGGCGATGACGATCCGACGGTTCCCTACTCCCATTCAGTGCGCCTTCATGAGGCACTCGACCGGGCGGGCGATCAGAACCAGCTATTCACGATTCCCGGAGGCAAGCACGGCCGCTTTACGCCTGAGCAACAAATCCAGGCGTTCACGACGATTCAGCAGTTTCTTGCGAAGAATCATATCGGAACGGCCGCGAAAATGAGTAACGGGACTGGCGCCAAATAGTCTCTAGCTAAGGCATACTAGCGAATGCGCGCGGATTTAAAGGGAGATGACATGATTACACTAGCGGAAGCACGCAAAGTGATTGCGGCGGCGGAGAAGAAGGCCGAGGAGATCAAGCAGCCGATGAATATCGCCGTTGTCGACGAAGGGGGCAACCTCGTGTCGCATGTGCGAATGGACGGAGCCTGGCTGGGGAGCATTGATATTTCCATCAATAAAGCGTTCACGTCCAGGGCGTTCGACATATCGACCAAAGACCTGGGAACGAATTCGCAACCAGGCGCTCAATTTTACGGAATTCATGTTTCGAATCACGGGCGCATCATGATTTTTGCCGGCGGCATTCCGCTTAAGCGCGGCGGCAAAGTTGTCGGGGCGATTGGAGTCAGCGGTGGAGCCGGCGACCAGGACCAGGCAGTCGCCGAAGCAGGCGCGGCAGGGTTCTAGGTCAATCGAATTTCAGCAAAGGAAAGGCATTCAAATGGCAAGCAATCGCGGCGTTGCGTATATCGGAACAGGCAAGGTGGAGGTGCGGAGCATCGATTATCCGAAACTCGCCTTGGGAGACCGGAAATGCGAGCACGGAGTCATTTTAAAAGTTGTTGCGACGAACATCTGCGGCAGCGACCAGCACATGGTTCGCGGCCGCACAACTGCGCCCTCCGGTATGATTCTCGGGCATGAAATTACGGGTGAAATCATCGAAAAGGGCCGCGATGTTGAATTTCTCAACGTCGGCGACCTGGTGTCGGCGCCATTCAACATCGCGTGCGGGAGATGCCGCAATTGCAAAGAGGGCAAGACCGGCATCTGCTTGAACGTGAATCCGGCCCGGCCCGGCGCCGCCTACGGATACGTCGACATGGGCGGTTGGATCGGCGGGCAAGCGGACTATGTCATGTGTCCCTATGCCGATTTCAACCTGTTGAAGTTTCCGGACAAGGCGCAGGCGATGGAAAAGATCCGCGACCTGACCCTGTTGTCGGATATTTTCCCCACCGGCTATCACGGCGCGGTAACGGCGGGCGTAACCACCGGGTCTACCGTTTACGTAGCCGGCGCGGGTCCGGTCGGCCTCGCATGCGCGGAGGCGTGCCGTCTGCTCGGCGCGGCCGTCGTCATCGTCGGCGACATGAATCCGGACCGTCTGAAGCAGGCCCGGAGCTTTGGCTGCGAAACTGTCGACCTGCGTGAGGATGCGGCGTTGGGAGATCGCATCGAACAAATCCTGGGAGTGCCCGAGGTGGATTCGGGAGTGGACTGCGTCGGATTTGAAGCGCGGGCTCATGGACACGAAGGCCAGGAGGCGGCGGCGACCGTGCTCAATTCACTGATGACGGTTGCTCGCGCCGGCGGCGCTCTCGGCATACCCGGACTTTATGTGACCGACGATCCCGGCAGCAAAGACGAGAAGGCGAAAAGCGGAGTTTTAGGCATCCGCATCGGCTTGGGCTGGGCGAAATCGCACACCTTCGCTACCGGGCAGTGCCCGGTAATGCGCTATCACCGGCAACTCATGATGGCTATTCTGCACGGTCGGACGCAACCGGCAAAGGCCGTCAATGCGACGGTGATTCCGCTCCAGGACGCGCCACGCGGATACACCGACTTCGATAAAGGCGCCGCGCGCAAATTCGTGCTCGATCCGCATGGACTGCTGGCGGCGTAGACCAGGTTAACCGCTCCGTGTAGTCGCGGCTCAGCAAACTATCGCAACCTTGTGATCATGTCTGAGCCGCGCCCACTGGAAGTGGCATTTGCGCTGGACTAGCTGTGATCCGACGTGCTGTCGGCGGCTAGTTGCACCTGCGCCTCCCGCGGGCTCTTGTGGCGTGGCCCCTTGCGGCCCTTCACGTAATCCTGATATCTGCGGAACACCATGACGTGGAACGTAGGCTGCCCGAATTCTTCGATTGCATACAAATACCGCTTTTCCCGTAAAGAGTACAAAACCCGTCTCATCCAGGAAATGCTTCCCTTCGTCAAATTCCGCTTCGAAATATCCAGTGTGGCTCCGGTCAAGTGCGAAGACCGCAATGGGCCGCGGTACGATGCCGCGTTACTATTTCTTCGAGCGAGAGCGCGCTGGTAAGCCACCGTCCGAACAAGACTCGTCACCCGCAGCCTCCGTTTGAATTTCGCATAATGCTGGCGACTCAACCGGTCGAGAAAAACCTTCGTCCATGGCCTCAGATACCGATAGTGAGACGAAATCCCGTGTAGATAGTAATATCGAGTGCTAACGGGGACTGGCACGAGATAGCCGTTGGCCCGAAATCGTTTAATCATCGCGACATCACGCATCCGCGAGAGATCGTCGGCATCGGCCCTCTTGTTCTGAATGGGCTGCGACGCGCTGGTCGCGATGAGAAGGAGCGATGTTTGCCCTCGCACTACGAAGGGAAGCAGTAAAGCCAGCGGCAAAGCAACGCCTGCCAGCCAAAGGATCACACTGCGCTTAGCGAACCTCCGGGGACTGCTCTTAGGTTTGGCTGTATCGGATGCCAAACTCTCAGTAACCGGGATCACTATCGCCATCAAGGAAAGATTAACAAAGTTTCATTCTCGATCCAAGGAAAAATTTGCTCGCTTATTCAACTATCGCAATCGGAGGGTGCCCCATCCTTCACAGCTTTATGCGGCGCTCGAAAACGCCAGGGCGGGCTTGCAGGATTCGCGGTCGAAGTTCCAGGTATGGGCGTTGTTAGCGTGTTCGAGCGTCCATTTGCGCTTCACAATTTCCTCGGCTTCCGCAGTTGAACAAACGAACCCAAATTGGGCCGGCGAGAACTCCTTACCGGCGACGAGGTGGCACATGCCGACTTCGTAGATCGCTTCCTGCTCACGCGCCTCCTGCGCTTTGCGCTCGGCCTGGACTTCACGCAACATCTTAAGCGTCTTTTCGTACTGGCGCATCAAGCGCTGTTCGTAGATGGAGAGCGTGAGCAGCGGGTCTTTGGAGCGGCGCAGGGTTTCGGCAAGAGCGAAGGCGGTTTGGGCTTCGGGGTGATTGACGTCCCAGAACTCGGAATTTTCGGTGATGCCGATCGCGAAGAGGTTGTGCTCGGTCGCCATGATGCGATGCAGCCGGAATTGCAGTTGGCCGAGCATGTGGACCAGGTGTTTTTCCTGCGTGGTCGCGGGCTGATACTGTTTTTCGAAATCAACGATGAGGGCCTGGAGAGCTTTCAGTTCCTCAGCAGTGAGCGTGAGGACCTGAGCCGTCAGGCCGTGGCGCGTGGCATTGAGCGACGCGCGCTGTTTGCCGGCGTCGGTGCGCGGCCCGGTCGACTTCTGGGCGTTCAGGCGATTGGCGCGCAGTTGGGCTTCGGAGGGCGGGCGGCGGATGGTGGTTGGGGAATTGGGCGATGCTTCGCTGGAGCGCGACGGCTCCTTTGCAGGCGGATTCTTTTTGGTAGGCATGAATGATTCTCCTGCCGTGAGGATAGGCACCAGAGGGAACTCGACCGAAGGCGGCAACGGTGGAAGTTGTTGATGGGTAAGGGAAATAAATTTTAAAATTTCTGTGATTGCCAGAACTGGCGAGAGGAGATAGATGGCCCGAGCTAACTAATCGTCGCTGGGTGGAGCCACGCTGGGCTGCAGAATCACTAGAACGCTCCGCCCAGGTGTCTTCCGGAGTCATCGCCCCGGATTATTCTGAAGTTATTCCGAATTATTCACTTCGCGCCATGTCTCTCCATCTCCCGATTTTCCTCGATGTTTTACCGCCGCTGACGAGCACGAGACGATCGAATGGGCCGTGGCGATTGATTGAAAAATAATTGGGAAATGAGTGCTCTGTTTGAATGCATAGGTAGGAGGCCTTGCAACCTTGCCGCGAAGCAGCAGAGGTTGCAAGGACAAAACAATGAATTCATTTTCCTACTACGTGGGTTTGGATGTACACCGGAAAAGTA